>NZ_MUBM01000370.1 GCF_002154505.1 Streptomyces carpinensis
CGTAGGCTGAACCCATGACCCGGTTGATCGTCGCGGCGGGGGGCGGGGGCGACGCGGTCGCTGCCGCAATGCTTGACGCCGGCCTCTACGGCGACGAGGACCGGGCGGTGATCCTCACGTACGCGTGGGACCGCCTACTTATCGACCCGGTACCGGGCCCACGAAGAGCCGACAACTTCACCGGCCTCCTGCCGATGACCCCCGCCGTACGACAAGTACCGGCCCAGGCCCGCCCCGTCGCCCCGGCAGGCTCCACCCTCCCCCGGCTCGCGGCAGAGCTCCCGCACACCTTCGCCCTGCTCGACCCGCACCACGGCGTGGAGGGCGTCACCCGCCAGCTCGAAGAACTCATCAGCCACCTCTCCCCCACGTCGGTCGACCTGCTGGACGTGGGCGGCGACATCCTGGCCCGGGGCGACGAACCCACCCTGAAAAGCCCCCTGGCCGACGCACTCGCCCTCGCGGCATGCTGCCAGGTCAACGCCCCCATCCGACTCCTGATCGCAGGCCCCGGCCTGGACGGCGAACTACCCCCGGACGACTTCCGCGACCTGCTCGACACCCTCGTCCACACCTTCACCGCGGCGGACGTGGACAGACTCGGCACAGTCCTGGACTGGCACCCCTCCGAAGCAACGGGCATGCTCGCCGCCGCCGCCCGAGGTGCCCGCGGCACCTGCGAAATCCGAGACGCCGGCCTGCCCGTCCACCTCACGGACGAAAGCCCCACCGTCCACGAAGTCGACCTGGACGACGCCGTCACCCGCAACCAGCTCGCCCGCGCCATCATGACGACCGAAACCCTCGACCAGGTCGAAGCCCACAGCCGCGAGATCTGCGGCTACTCGGAAATCGACTACGAACGCAACAAGGCCGCCTGGCTCAACGACCAGCCCTCAGCCGACCTGAACCCGGACACGGTCCTGGCCCAACTCTCAGCATTCGAGGCGGAAGCCACCAGCCGCGGAGTCACCCACACCACGTTCCGCCGCCTCACTGAAGCCCTGAACTACAGCGGCACCCAACGCGAGAACCTGCGCCAACTGCTGATCAGCAACCGCCCGGAACAGTACGAAGCCCCGCTCTGGCGCATCACGACCCAGCCTGAGTAACAACCTTCCTTACAGGTTCAAGGCGGCTCGCTCCGCTCTCCGCGCGCGGCCCGGCCCCCGGCCGGGCCTGCGCTCCTGTCTCCGCCCCGCTCCAGCCCGGCCGGCGCCCGGGCCGCGCACACGGCGGGCAGCCGAACTGATCGTAGAGAATGCGGTCCGATATCGCGCCATACCCGGCAGGACAATGGAGGGCCCGGGGCGCGAGACCCTGCAAACGCTCTATTGGTCCGCGATCAATTCCTTGGCTTTGCTGACAAGTCGTGCAGCGCGCTCATTCGAAAACTTCTCGAAGTCATCCTCAAACAAGCTCGCTGGACAGAGGGACTTCTCAAGAATCTTCGGGGTGGCCTTCACGTCCATAGTCTGCCGATAGACGCTTGGTGCGACACCGCCTAGTGTCTTATTGTCCTGAGAGGACATGAACGCGAAGTTCACGAGCGCATTAATGTTTTCCGCCTTCACTCCTTGTTGCTTCAGGTAAGCTCTCGGGTAGAGGTGATGGAACTCATTTCGATTATAGTTCTGCAGTACGCTCGCCAGCGTAATGGGGGAACCCGAGACGAAGGACAGCGGTGTTTCTTGCGCAAGCAAGAGCACAAAGGTACGGGTGCTAACCGTTCCCACCGAGAAGCTCTGGTTGAGGAAGTAATCGGAGTCTACTGACGCCGCGATTTGATCGATGCTAGAGCTTCCCTTTGTTCGCAACGCTACCGCTTCGGCGATGTCACGGTTCATGTTGCGCAGAACACCAGCAGAGTAGCGACGTGAAAAGCACGACCGCCAGAACCATCGGAGAAGCTGTTTACGCTGCGCATCCGTGTACTTAACAGCCGTGGTCCCGGGAGTTGCGAAGAATGCACTCAGGGCAACAATGAGCGTTGCGTATGGCAGGTTATTAAGAGACTCAACGTTGAGATTTTTGCGGAGGAAGTCAACAGCCCCCTTAATTCCGTTTTCGATCTCCTGAAAGCGAGTACGCACCTCTGCCCCATTCAGGCCGATCAGGGCGGACGGGGATGCGTCGTGCGCAATGATGGCTGCACAACAGCGCAGCAGAAGGTTGGTGTCCTCCCCTACGTCTTCAAAACCAAAGGGACGAAGGTCCTCGGCTAGGTCATTGAAGCGCTCTTGCAGATCGAATTCTTCGCTCCACGTCCATGCAGAGAGCAACTGGAGAGTATCCAGCTCCACGCCCATTCGGTTTACCCGTTCGAAAACAATAGCCACCTTTGCTCGATTATCAGTCTCGATGGACTGAACCGGAATCGTAGCTTCTTTGAACTCCGCCTGAACTTTGTCGATTAGCTCAAGCTTTTCAGGGCCAAGATGCTCGGTTGCTTTTCTGTACGCAGTAACGTTGAAAAACGTCCCGATGGGGAAGTGTTTTTCAGGATCGACCTTCTCGTCCGACAGCGCAATAAATTGACTCTCCTGTAGGTCGGGCGAGGCTTCGAAGTCGAAATAGACTTTATTCCACTCGACGGTTTCTTGCGGCGTGATATCTGATTGAAAAACGCCGAAAATTGAAGTTAGTCGCTGCTGTCCGTCTAGAACATAGTCGATCGGGTAGTCGGGGTCATTTTGAGGCAAGACAAAAGGACCGAGTTGGCGTTCAGATTGCAACTGTTCCTTGGTCCGCCACAAGATCAATGCGCCGAACGGGTATCCCTTGTAAATCGAATCCATCAAGTAAGCGACACGCTCGGCATCCCACACGAATCCGCGCTGAAAAGCGGGAATTCGAATGGAACCTGACGTGGCTTGGTCGATGACCTTGCGAATTGACAGCCCGTCCAAGGTTTTCCCCCCAAAAAAAGCAAGCGGAGGCCCCGCTCGCGTTCAGCCCGCGCTAGAGACCTCGAAGTCACACCAAGGTCGTAACGAACGCTAGACGGCACAGGGAGTCACAGCAAGCAGAACACCAGAACTCCTCCACCTTGCTTACGGCCAAGGCGGAGTCAAAGTTTCGCGGCCGCTCTCACGGGTCGGCCGTCGCCTCTTGCTCTGGTCGACGGCGTAGCAGCGTGGCTGAGGTCGGTCGGGGTGCAGCGAGGCATACGCGTGCGTGGTCGGACCGCACACCCGCCGTCGTGGCTGACTGTCGTCGGCTGGGGTTCAGACAGGGCGCAGTTAGGGGTGCCGGCCGTCAGTCAGGTGCGCCAGGGCTGGGCCGTCCAAGGTCACTCGACAGTGGCCAAGATGACCAGCGACGACCGCCAGGCGCACGAGCACGCCACCTCTGATCAGGAAAAAGCAGGTCATCAAGATCCCCGGCAAGACCAGGGCAGAAGACTGGTCTTGACGCACCCATTCAGCCTCTGGCGACCGCTCGGAACACCTAATGTTCGTCTATATCAGCGGCCGAACGCAACAAGCACGTTATGTAATGGGAAGTAGGATCTCATCGATGGGCCGGAAGCCGACTGGATTATCGACCACCAGTCTCCTTCCAGTGCCGTGGTTGACCTCTCCATCCACGATGACCACTCGACGAGCACGATGCCAAATGACGGCCTCTTGGTAAGCCTCATAGGGAAGACGAACGCGAATTTCCGACCGCCTCCCCCTGCGTACAGTAGAAATTGTAGCAAAGCCGAACGGATCGTCACCCACGTGCCTCAACTCCACAATATTTCCCGAGAATGTCGATGTGGAATCGATGCGATGCTTTTTCAGCTTTTCTGCGGCCTCCTCAATCTTCTGCGAAGCGCCTGATTCAATAGACACTGAATTAGGCATTGTCTCTGGGGCGGGAACAGAAGAGGCCCATTCGAAACTCGTCTCGAACTCGCTAACCGAAGGTTCCGTGAGGATCTTGGCCAGCGCCGAGCAAAACTCCCTGCTGACGCCGCGTGCAACTACGGCATGCAGATCTCCCACACTGGGCGAAGACTCAGGCTCGAGAATAATCTCTTTCACTGCCATTAACGATTGCGCCAAAGTGCGCGTCACTCGACGCTCAAAAGGTTCCGGAGCAGCTTGGAATAGTTCAAGGTCGGCCGTTTGCGCAGCCTCTCCAGGGGTCTCTTGGGTATGCGATAGAGGAACTAGGATGGGGATGATGAAAGAGCCTTCTTGGGTGTGGTCCATCCGTGCACGTCGCAAGACTGCGTCGCCCTGGCGTGCATAGTTTCCCCCGATGTCGCCGCGTTCATTCCACGCGGTGGTGCCTACTGCCCTGAGCAATTTGCGCGCGGAGGCGATCACCGTAGATGCGGCCTCGAATGGGATCGTGTCGGTGATCGCATAGTCATTTGCTGCCCGCAGATACGTCACGTCCATCAGATGATATCGAATACTTAGAGCCACGTCTTTTGGACTTCTGCGCTCTTGCCTAGCGATTCTCTCAACGATTCCGACCGCAATCCCGGGATCGTTTACAACTGGGACTCCGATCATGACGCCATCGCGGACCCAGATTGTACCGGCCGGTCCGGGAGGATGGCTTTCCCACCCCTCAGCTTGCAAGTATGTGCGAATCTGCGAGACTGTGGGAATTCTGACGCCACGCGGGCCTAGGGCATCGTTGGAATAAAGCATGATTTTACCTCCCCCTCCCATAATTCCAACGTTGCCGCTGTGAGTCGCTGCGTCTTTGGGACCACGATCTTGTCAGTGGGGGCCCCTGCGCCGTTTACGCGTACCCAAAATGCGGCCGCCCTATGGTTGGTTCCTGCATCGTGATGCTGAACCCAGTCCACGGGATCCTTATAATCCAAAATAACTAGCACGAAATAGACGGGCACAGCCGAGGTTGACCAGCTATCCCGCCAGTGCAGCTCTGAGTCCCAGGTGGCACTTTTGCCTGAGATTTTGAATTGTGAGCTACACTTGATCTGAACTCGCGCTGCCGCTATCGCAAATTCCAAGCTGCCGTCTACTGCGATGGCATCCTCATCCGGCGCCGTCTCATTGAAGCCGACTGCAGCCTGGCTAAATATCGATTTCACATAGGCAACACCAAATCTGCCTTTAGCGGTGTTCGGATCCAGCGTGGCGATCGAATGCAAGTGCGTTGCCCCCCCCCTTCCCGCCGTGCGACTTCCCCATCCCGGCCCACGGCGCACACCTTCATGACTGTCCGCCCAGCCTTGAGTTCAACCTGCAACGAGATCGAAATCCTAGCCACGAGGTGACGACCTGTCACTAGTAGTGACCATCTGTCGCTGTCGTGGTCAGCTCGCGCAACGAGCCACGTGCCACAGCCGCGCCGGAAGCAGGGGTCACCAGCGGTCAACTTGGGTGGCTGACGGGGTCGTCCGTGCCCGCCAGCTCGACTAGAGAAGTCGCAGGTCAGCTATGCGAAGCCCCCACCTCTCTCCACAGCCATTGGCGTAGCGGTCTCCGAGGACGCCTCGGAGACGGACGGGGAGGCGCCGTGAACGGCCGGGCCGGCCACATGCAGCGGCTGCTCGTGGTACTGGCGTTGGCCGCGGAGTCCGGACAGGCCGACGTTGAGGCGTTCATCGACGACATCGAGCTGCAAGACCTGGTGGTGCTGATCGCGAACCTCGCCGATCTGGCGCTGCGCGGGATATCCCAGCCGGATGCAGACCTAAGCGGCGGGCCGCCCTGTGCGCCTGGTTGCGGACCGAACTCACCCAGCAGATAGCTGCAGACGGGGCGTAACCCCTACGGCGCCGGAACGCCCATTCTGGTGACCAGGACCGGCCGCCTCGAGTACGAGTACGGGCGCCTGGCCAGCGACGACCAAATCGCCGTTCTCGCAGCGCAGCACGGCCTTACCCTGCGCGCGCCCCTGGACCTGATCAAACCGCCAGCCGAGTGACCCCGCAGGCCGTACCGTCACCACAGAGATCAGCCCAAACCGTACAGGAGCGCCCTTGCCCGACCTTCAAGTGATCTGCGACGCCCGCAGCAAGCCCATCCAGGGAGCAGAGGGCTACCTGTGGATCGACAACGACCAGATCAACGCCGTACTCAAAGCCGTAGCTGAGTGGGACCGCCAGCACACCCTGACCGACAGCCCCCGCCCGGGCGCCAAGATGTTCAGCGCCGCTGACCTCTTCGACTACCCCGAAGAAGTCAGTGGCAGGCCCACCACCACACCTGCGACCCCAAGCAGGACGCGAACGCCTACAGCATCCAAGCCAACCGCATCGGCACCTGGCCCGAACTCCTCGACTGGACCGCCCACCTCATGGAAAAGGGCTGGCTCACCCACACCGACTGGGACGACATCCTCCGCGGCGTCCACGGCGGGCAGCGCCGCATCGTCCTAGCCCCGACCAGCAAGGAGAAGTAGTGGCAGGCAAGCAGCTCAGCGCACGGAACGCGACCATCACCACAGCCGCCGTCGAGGTGAAGGCCCTCACCATCAGCGGCAAGCAGGTCACCCTCGCTGTCTTCCGGCAGCTCAAGGAAGAACCCCTGATCGCCGAGGACGGCACCCTCAACGGCGAACCGTGGGGCATCGTCAACTACCACCCGGACAAGTGCGGAGACGCCCCTGAGCACCTGCATGTCGTCTGGCAGAACGGGGACGAACTCCGTCGCTCCGCAGTGCAGATGCCGAGCGCCGGCTTCCACTCACATCCCCTGGCGAGCTTGTACATCGCAGCTAGGATTATCGACGGAACGGTCCATAGCCCTTGGTCGGAGCCCGAAGTCTGGGACCTCCGCCTCGGAGAGAAGACCGCTGAAGGCTGGCGCTACTACGCGGCGGGACAATTCGTCGTCGGAAGCATGGTCTATCGCAGTGAGGTTTCCGCTGGTCTGCTGGAGAACTGGAAGCAAGGCCGCCCAGTCGACGCCGAGTATGCCAAGGCCTTTCGCGACGCCCTGGCACACGCAGATCTGATGCCTCAGGGGGCGAGCGGCGAGATCGCCCCGCACCTTCTAGACCTGATCGTCGCACGTCGGTACGAGGACACCGTCTACGAGCTGGCCAAGCTTCCGCAGTTGTTCATCGCGGTCTGACAGCACAACGGCCGTGCCCGCGGACATCGGGCACGGCCTAATTCCTAATCGTCTCAGCCCCGCCCAGGAAGTGGAGACGACCATGAGCACGACGGGCAGTCCCCAGCTCATCGAACCAAGATGGCCAGTGGCTGCTCGACCAGGCCCTTCGTCCCACGCTTCCTGGCATCCACGAGTGACATCAACGGCCCCGTACACCAACACACGGCTACGGCTCTGTTCGACCGAGGCGACCACGCAGCTCCGCAGCAAAGCCGAGCTGCAATCGAACTCCTAAAGCGGGTGTCGAGGGCCCACGTCATTCCTCGCGGTGCTGAGCGAACACCTGCTGCTGCTCGTCCCGCCAACTCCAGTTAGTCGGCCGGGAGAAGGGCAGGCTCCGGGCAAGGCTGGAGAACCGGTCGGATGGTTCCCGGCTGGCCTTGTTCACCACGATCGCCGAGAGCATCGGTGCTCGTCCATCCTCGTTGCGGTGGAGGCAGACATCCTTGAGTAGGTAGGTCATGACTCCGCGGTGAGGGAGGATGGAGTCGAAGCCCTGTGCCGCCAACTCGTCGCTTAGCTCCCCGTACGTGATGGTCTTTCCCTGCCTGGCCCACATCTGCAGGATCTCCACGGCCGCTTCGACTGCTGCCGGGTACTCCGGGTCCTTGGTCCTCATTGTCCCTCCCCCATCGCGTGGACACTGTCCAGCCTGCGCATCGTACCGACCAGGCACCACCCCGTACTGCTAGAAGCGTACGAAGAGGTCGTGCCAGAACCGTGCCAGATCGTGCAGGGAACCACGGGGAATGGCGGGTGAACCAGGGTGCCAGCCAGTCAACTCCAGCGCCGCTCCACCACAGGTCAGCACAGCACCCACTCGCAGACGACTCAAGCTTCCCAAGCTGAGAGCGCGAGTTCGATTCTCGTCACCCGCTCCAGGAAACCCCCAGGTCAGAGGCCCGGGGGTTCTTTGTTGTCCAGACCGGTAGGCAGTGCGCGCACCACAACCGCACCATTGGCCCTCCGGTGGCTTCTCCTTGTGGTGCGCGCGGTCGCCGTTGTGGTGCTTCGCACGTTCGGCGCGTACGAGGTCGTCGAGCCCGGCGGCGACCTCCCGTTCCCACTCCTCGGCGGAGTCCTGATAGATCAGCGCCGCCTTCTCGGAGGACTGGCCGGCGCGCACCATCGTGTCCCGGAGGGTGGCACCCGAGCGGGTCGACAGGGTGTGTCCGGTGTGCCGCCTCTGCGGCGCGCCGCGTGCAGGGGGCAGGTTGGATCAACCCGTACGGGCCATGGAGAGGGGCGGCATCGCTGAGCGGTTTACGTGGCACGAGCGCCGCCGACCGCGGCCAAGGCCGCTGTGCTGTCGGCCAGGCAAGCGGCGGAAGGGGTGGCGCCGGGGCCGGGCGACCAGGCCGGGCAGAAAAGGCCGGCACAACCGGGCCGCCGTACCGCCGCCGTCACGGATGCGGCAGCGTGAGCGGACCAACGCCGGGAGATGGATCGAGGGGGAGCAGCTGCTGCCGCGATGTGGCCGAGCCCGTCATGGGCGCTCCGCCAGGCGCGCCCCCATCGTGGCCAAGCGTTCGGCCGTCGGGCCGTCCCTGGGCCGTGCGAGGCCGACCAACGTTGACAGATGACAACAACTGGTCGGGGGATCAACGCGGGTCAGATGTGCGTGTTCACGGCGGGGCGCAGGTAGGGGAGTTGCCGCATCAGATCCAGAAGATCTGACCGAGCGCGTTTACTTGGGACGCGTTCAGCGCTGCCAAAGGAACGCGGCTTCACCGCAGGGCTGACAGCTGAAGACGTAACCGCGGCCACCACCGCCGAAGTTCGCTGAGGTAGCGAAGTCGTGCCCTTCCTCCAGCTCCGCTGTGAACGTCATCCGGGCGGCGCAGGTGGGACACGCGGGGGTCTCGTCGCCCTGGATCCAGTCGGGCTCACCGCCCAGCCGTCCAAGAATCGGCTCATCGGTGGGGGGATCAGTGGGATGGAGGCGCAGGGCAGTGACGGCACCCAAGAGCGTTTCGCCCTCGGCGGGGATGGTGGCCGGGGTGAGGCCGCCGGAAAAGAGGTAGGCGCGGTTGGCGCCGGCGGCAGCGTCCCAGTCGTCGCACATGCCGGGCTCGTTCTGGCAGAAGAACACCGCCACCGCACCGATGTCGAGGGGCAAGTGGGCGAGAAACTGCATAGGTCCCCCACAATTGCGGCACTTCGGCCAGACGAATCCCTCGGGGACGAGGGGGACACCGCCGGTGCGAGGAATGGGCACGTCGGCAGCGGTCTCGCCGTCGTAGATCAGCAACATGGCCACAGCCTAGGTCGGCGGCTTGCGCTATGGGCCTGACGTCGCTTGCTGAGCACGGGAGGCAGAGGACGCCGCGACCGTGCGCCCCGCCACGCTCGGAGCACGTGTCCCCTGCGTGCCCGATCCGACGGCGAGCGGCGGGGAACGACGGGGAACGTCGGCAAGCCGCCAGGAAAGGCCAGCGCCCAGCACCCTCGCGGGTCAGGCCAGATCCTGTTACGCACTCTTCCAAACTGGTGCTCCAAGATCCGAGCGCGGCGGCGCTTGACTGGGTCATTGAAACTCCGGGCCAAAGTCACTGCACCGACCGCGTGGGCGGGTGCTGGCGTTGTCCCATGGTCACGACAGTGGTCGCGATATAGCCCTGCGGCCCGATCGCACTCATCATGAGCGGCATGCAAAGTGCTGAGGTAGAAGCAAGAACTGCCAAGACACGGGGATCGCTTGGCAGCGTCTCGGTCCTCTTCTTCGTACTGGGGAGCGTTGACGCGGGGATTTACCTCGCCGAGTTGATCACGGTTGGTGACCGCTACGTCCAGATGCTTGAGTCCGCTTTTGCCGTGCTGTTCGTAAGCTGGATTACCGGAGCCGTGCACCTCCGCCGGACCAGGAAGGCAGAGAGGCAGAACAGGTCGGGGTCACCGGTCCCGGCGCCTGTGCGGTGCAGCAGCGATTTGCGGCTGACGGAGTCGTGGGCTGAGTGCTGGTGATCACCTTTCTGTTGTTGCAGTGAAGGCCTCCGCGTCGGCGGCGACGTGTCAAGCGACCCACTGACGTCTGAAATCAACGGCTGACACCAGCAGCGACGGACGGAGCCGGACGAAAGCGGCCCCGAGCGACCATCGCACCGCCGCCAGGCTGAGCCTTCCCTAGCTTCTAGGGGTGCCGTGATCGACCTGATAAGGATGAGGCCAGCGAGGCCGATGCGGTACAGCGGCGAAGTACAGCGATCACAGCAAGCGCCCGCATCCTCGTAGAGCCGTAGCCTGACCGAAACGGCCCTCCCCGACCGCCCCACAAGAGCTACACACAGAAGCAGAAGAAGCCGCACCCTGAAAAGATGTGGCTGAACCCGTGGGGCACGGGGCGCAGGACCCGGCCTCGTTCCCATGGGTGGATCCCGCCGGTGGTGAGCCCCGCCACGCCGAACCCCACCATGCCCAGAGCGAAGGCCATCAACGCCAACAGGATCAAGTGGTTCATCGCACCTCCCAGCGGGGATCGTGGCGCGCGAGCGCCTCGCCGGAGTGCCGACAGCTCAGCGCGGCCTTGCCCGGCCCACGGGAAGCTCTCGCGGTCCGTGTCCACCGAACGGTGGACCCGAAGTTCAACCCGTCACCTCTGTCTGCCAACCGCCTTGCCCAGCAAGGCTTTCGGGTATGAACCCACTCACTGTACGCATGGCACGTTGGAGTGCCCGGCACCCCTGGCGGGCCATCATCGGCTGGCTCGTGTTCGTGGTGCTGTGCCTGGGGATCGGCAGTGCCGTCGGTACACACAGCGCGACGACAGCCGACTACCGGGTCGGCGAGGCCGGCCGGGCGGAGGCGATGGCCGCCGAGGGGCACCTGGAGCGCAGGTCCACCGAGCAGGTGCTGATCTCCTCCCGGTCGGACCCGCTCGACCGGAGCACGGCCGAGGCCGCCGCGAGAGACCTGACGGCCCGGATGCGGGGGCTGCCCGACGTGGCGGGCGTGGCCGACCCGGTGCTGTCCGACGATCGCCGGATCCTCATGGTCGAGGTGGCCCTGAAGGGCGAGGAGCGGGACGCCAAGGACAAGGTCGGCGCACTGGTCGAGCAGACCCGGGCGGTGGGGAAGGCGTATCCGGGGCTGCTGCTGGAGGAGACCGGCAGTCCCTCCATCAGTGAGGGAGTCGACCGGCAGCGCAGCGACGACCTGGCGCTGTCGGAGGAGATCACGCTTCCCATCACCCTGATCACCCTGCTGGTCGTGTTCGGGTCCGTGACCATGGCGGGAGTGCCCCTGCTGCTCGCGCTGTCGTCGATCGCGGCGGCCGTCGGACTGTCGATGGTGGTGTCCCACCTCTCCCCTGACGCCGGGGTCGGTACGAACGTCATCCTCATGATCGGCCTCGCGGTCGGCGTCGACTACACGCTCTTCTATCTCAAGCGAGAGCGGGAGGAGCGCGCCCGCTCGGGCGGCCGGCTGAGTTCCGAGGCACTGGTGGAGCTGGCCGCGGCGACCTCGGGCCGGGCGGTCGTGGTGTCCGGACTCGCGGTCGTGGCCTCCACCGCCACGCTGTACCTGGCCGCCGATGTCATCTTCTCCTCGCTTGCCACCGGCACGATCGTGGTCGTCCTGGTCGCGGTGGCGAGTTCCCTGACGGCACTGCCCGCGCTCCTGGTCAAGCTCGGCCAGCGGCAGGAGCGCAGGGTGCGGCGCCGCGCCGAGCGCGGGAGGCCGGCTCGGCGGGTGCGGGGCGACGGCGGGGGCCGCGTGTGGGCCGCTCTGCTGCGACCCGCGAGCCGGCATCCTCTGGCCACCCTGTGCGTCTCCGTGCTCGCCCTGGTCGCGCTCGTCACGCCTCTGGCCGGGCTGAAGATCACGGAGATGAGCCGGGACACGCACTCCCGCGACATCCCCGCCATGCGCGTGTACGACCGGCTGAACGAGGCGTTCCCGGACCACCGGGTCACGCACCAGGTCGTCGTACGGGCCGACGCCGCGCGCGCCGGTGAGGTCACCAGCGCCCTGCACGAGCTGGCCCGGCGTGCCGGCGACGACCCGCTGTTCGCCGGCGCCTCGCGCATCCGGACCTCCGCCGACCGGCGGATCAGCACGCTCGAACTGAAGGTGCCGTACCTGGGCAACTCCGACCAGGCGTACGACTCCCTCGACCACCTGCGGAAGGACTACCTGCCCGCGACCGTGGGCCGGATCGCCGGGGCGGAGTTCGGAGTGAGCGGGGACGTCGCCCGGTACGCCGACTATCCCGCCCACCAGAACAGCAAACTCCCCTGGGTGCTGGGGGCGTTGCTGTTGGTCACCTTCGCGATGACCACGTACGCGTTCCGCTCGGTGGTGCTGGGACTGATCGGTGTCGGGTTGAACCTCCTGTCCGCGGCGGCGGCGCTCGGGCTGCTCGTCCTGGTCTTCCAAGGGTCCTGGGCGGAGGGGTTGTTGGACTTCCACTCCACGGGGTCGATCGGATCGCGCGTGCCGCTGTTCCTCTTCGTGATCCTCTTCGGGCTCTCGATGGACTACCAGGTGTTCGTGGTGAGCCGGATCCGCGAGGCCGTGCTCGCGGGGGTGCCGACGCGGCAGGCCGTACTCGACGGAATCCGCCGGTCGGCGAGCGTGGTGACGAGCGCGGCGGTGGTGATGACGACCGTCTTCGTGAGCTTCGTCTTCCTGCACATCATCGAGATGAAGCAGATCGGCTTCGTCCTCGCCGCGGCCGTGCTGCTCGACGCGTTCATCGTCCGCATCATGATCCTGCCGTCGGCGATGCTGCTGCTCGGGGATGCGAGTTGGTGGCCCGGGCGAGCAGCGGTGCGCACGGCGGCGGCCTCGGCCGAAACGTCCGACGGGCGGCCGATGGTCGACGTACCTTGAAGGTCATGACTGCTCTGACCGCTCCCTCGGCCGACGCCTTCTGGGCCGCGTCGCTGCGCCGGTGGAACACGGTGTGCTGGGTGCTGTTCGGTGCGATGGCCGTCGGGCTGGTGACGACGGCTCCGCCCGGCGGGAGCAAGTACAAGGCGCTCGCGCTGCTCAGCTGCGTGGTGCTGTGCTACGCCGTACTCGACCGCTTCCCCCGGAATCCGGTTGTACGTCCACAGGCGTACCTGTCGGTGCTCGTCCTCGCACTCGGTGGGCTGGCGTATCTGGGCAGCAGCTATGCGGCGCTGTTCATGGTGACGCTGCCGCACTACTGGATGTTCGGGCGCACTCCCAGGGCCTCGATGGGATTCCTCGGGCTCGCGACCGGCGCCACGGTGGCCGGCAGCCTGGTCCGGCAGGGCTGGTCGGCGGAGTTCTTCGGCGAGACGCTGGTGTCCACGCTGATCGTGGTCGCGGTGGGCGTACTGATCGGCCTGTGGGCGCACTCGGTCGTCGCGCAGAGCAGCGAACGGGCCCGGCTCATCGAGGAGTTGGAGCGCACACAGGCGCGTCTTTCCGAGGCGCACCAGCGCCAGGGCGCGGCGGACGAACGGGAACGCATCGCACGGGACATCCACGACACGCTGGCGCAGGGCTTCGCGTCGATCATCGTCCTCGCGGAGGCGGCCCGGGCGGGGATGTCCGAGGATCCGGCACGCAGTGCCCAGCAGCTGCGGTCGATCGAATCCACCGCCCGGGAGAACCTCGCCGAGGCCCGTGAGCTGGTCGCCTCGGCCGGGCAGCCGGGCCCGGGCCGCGAGGAGTCCGGTTCGGTGGCGCAGACGCTGCGCCGCACGCTGGACCGCTTCGCGGAGGACACCGAGCTCACCGTGGACGCCGATCTGTCAGACCTCGACTGCGACCAGCAGACCCGGATCGCGTTGCTCCGCTGCACCCAGGAGTCCCTGGCCAACGTGCGCAAGCACGCGCGCGCGTCCACGGTCGGCGTGGTGCTGGTCCGGCGGCCGTATGGGGTGGAGCTGGAGATCACCGACGACGGAGCCGGATTCGTAGTGGACGAGTCGACGGGTTTCGGGCTCGACGGCATGCGCAAACGACTGGCGGAACTGGGCGGGAGGCTCACGGTGACGAGTTCGGTGGGCGACGGGACGCGAGTCCTCGCAGTGATCCCCATGGCGGACGAGGTGGGGGCATGAGCGAGGGGGCTGTGCGCATCGTCGTGGTGGACGATCACACCGTGATGCGCGCCGGGGTCGTCGCTCTGCTCGCCGACGAGGACAGTATCGAGATCGTCGGTGAGGCGGAGGACGGGCGTGCGGCGCTGGACCTCGTGGAGCGGTACGGCCCCGACGTGGCCCTGGTCGATCTGCGGATGCCCGTGCTGGACGGGGTGGCGACGACGACCGAGATCGTCGCCAGGCATCCGCGCACCCGTGTCCTGATCCTGACGACGTACGACACGGATACGGAGATCGAACGCGGGGTGGAAGCCGGTGCCATCGGCTACCTGCTCAAGGACACCACCCGAGAACAGCTCGTCGACGCCGTCCACGCGGCGGCACGCGGTGAGACGGTGCTCGCTCCCCGGGTCGCCGCGAAGCTGGTGGCGCGGATGCGCCGGCCGGCCCAGGAACCGCTGACCGACCGCGAGACCGACGTCCTCAACGCGGTGGCCGACGGCCTCACCAACGCCGAGATCGGCAGACGCCTCGTCATCGGCGAAGCCACGGTGAAGACGCACCTGCTGCGTCTGTTCGCCAAGCTCGATGTGAACGACCGGACGAGGGCGGTGGTGGTGGCCATGGAGAGGGGGCTCCTGCGGCGACCCTAGAGGCGTCCTGGTCCGTAGTCCGGCGGCCGGCCCGGCCCAACTCCTCGAAGCCGAGGTCGATCACCGACGCGGCCTCGCTCCAGCGACCCGCTCCACGATCGAGGCCCAGGTCACAGACCTGGGCCTTGTTTTTTGGGCGCGGGGATCGGTCGCCGCGTGCCCGATCGGGCGGGTACGCCGACGGGTTTCGGCGTGCGCCGCCCTCGGGTGGGACGAGTCGCGGGACGGCCCGCGTCGTCATGGCGGTTACTTCGGGTCGCTGTTGAACTTCGAGGTCGACCACAGGTAGCCGAGCACCGTGAGGCCCAGGCACCAGACGACGGCGAGCCATCCGTTGTTGCCGATGCCGGTGCCGAGCAGCAGGCCGCGCAGGGTCTCGATGGCGGGCGTGAACGGCTGGTATTCGGCGATCGGTCGGAACCACCCCGGCATCGCGTGGATGGGGACGAAGGCGCTGGACAGAAGCGGCAGCAGGATCAGGGGCATGGCGTTGTTGCCGGCGGCCTCGGCGTTCGGGCTCACCAGGCCCATGCCGACCGCGATCCAGGTGAGCGCCGTGGCGAAGAGCACGAGCAGTCCGAACGCGGCGAGCCACTCCAGGACGGTGGCATCGGTGGAGCGGAAGCCGATGGCCACGGCGACGGCGCCGACGAGGACCACGCTCGTGATCGACTGCAGCACGCTGCCGATGACGTGTCCGACGATCACGGAGCCGCGGTGGATCGCCATCGTGCGGAAGCGGGCGATGACGCCCTCGGTCATGTCGTTGGAGACGGAGACCGCGGTGCCGACCACGGTGCTGCCGATGGTCATCAGCAGCAGGCCCGGGACGATGTAGGCGATGTACTCGGACCGGTTCGGACCGCCGCCGCCGATGCCCGCGCTCATGGTGTCGCCGAAGATGTAGACGAACAGCAGCAACAGCATGATCGGGGTGAGCAGCAGGTTCAGTGTGAGGGACGGGTAGCGCCGGGCGTGCAGGAGGTTGCGGCGCAGCATCGTGGAGCAGTCGCGTACGGCGAGGGAGATCCGGGCCGGGCGGGCGGGAGCCGGCGGTGTGCTCATCGGGCAGCCTCCTTGGGCTGGTCGGGGATGCCGGCGCCGCCGGTCAGGGCGAAGAAGACGTCGTCGAGGTCGGGGGTGTGCACGGTCAGCTCGTCGGCCTCGATGCCCTCCGAGTCCAGCCGGTCGAGGATGGAGCGCAGCTCGCGCTGACTGCCGTCGCTGGGGATCCGCAGGGCGAGGGACTCCTCGTCCCGGGAGGCGTCACGCAGGGCGGAGGCGGCGCTCCGGTACGCGGCCGGGTCGGTGAAGCGGAGCCGCACGTGCCCGCCGGGGACGATCCGCTTCAGCTCCTCGGCGGTGCCCTGGGCGGCGATCTCGCCGTCGTGGAGCACGGCGATGCGGTCGGCGAGCTCGTCGGCCTCCTCCAGGTACTGGGTGGTGAGGAAGACCGTGACGCCACCCGTGACGAGCTCGCGGATGATCTGCCACATGTTGTGCCGGGAGCGCGGGTCGAGGCCCGTGGTCGGCTCGTCGAGGAAGATGATCCGCGGGCCTCCGACCAGGGTCATGGCGATGTCGAGGCGCCGCTTCATGCCGCCGGAGTAGGTCGAGGCGGGCTTCTTGGCGGCCTCGGTGAGGTCGAAGCGTTCCAGCAGCTCGGCGGTGACCTGCCGTCCCTCGCGCTTGGAGAGGTGGTGCAGGTCCGCCATGAGGAGCATGTTCTCCTCGCCGGTGATCAGGCCGTCGACGGCGGAGAACTGTCCGGTGACGCCGATCGCGGCGCGCACGGCCTGCGCGTCGGTGGCGAGGTCGTGGCCGCCGACACGGATCCGGCCACTGGCCGGATCGGGCGGAACGAGGGTGGAGAGGATCTTGACGGCGGTGGTCTTGCCGGCGCCGTTCGGTCCGAGCAGGGAGAAGATCGTTCCTTCCGGGACGGCCAGGTCGACGCCGTCCAGGACGGTCTTGTCGCCGTAGGACTTGCGCAGCCCGTTCGCCGCGATGGCCAGGTCGGTCATGAGAGGTGCCCCCTTCTGCCGGCTGCGGATCTACAGGCTGCGGGCGGTGATGTCGCCGTGGGCGGTGGTCGCGTGGATGTTCAGGCCGGCGGCGCCGCCGTCGGTGTTCTCGAGCGCGTTGTCGATCCGGCCGTGGGTGGTGCCGGCGTCCAGGGAGGCGGAGACTCCGCGGGCGGCGCCCACGGAGATGTCGCCCTGCTGGGTGCGCAGCGTGACCGTGCCGCGCACGGCCTCGGCGATGTGGAGGTCGCCCTTCTGAGCGCTGATCT
This sequence comes from Streptomyces carpinensis, assembly GCF_002154505.1. Taxonomy (GTDB): domain Bacteria; phylum Actinomycetota; class Actinomycetes; order Streptomycetales; family Streptomycetaceae; genus Streptomyces; species Streptomyces carpinensis. Next base: position 17,060 of record NZ_MUBM01000370.1, read on the forward strand.
CCGCGGGGCCGCCCAGCCGGCCGACGGAGACGTCACCGGCCTGGAGGGTGAGGCGGGCGCTTGCGGTCTCGTCGAGCTTGACCGAGGCCTGCGCGCCCTCGAAGACGACGTCGCCGAGCCGTCCGACGCCCCGGAGTTCGGCGAGGGCCGCCTTCGCCTCGACGCGGGAGCCGGCGGGCAGCTGGACGGTCACCTCGACGGATCCGGAAGGGCCGAGGAACCGGTTCTTCGCCGGCTGGGCCTCGATCCGCAGGACGCCGTCGCCGTATGCGACCTCGGTCTGCTCCGCCGCCTTCACGTCGCGGCTCTTGGAGGTGCCCGCGGGCAGGATCTCGACCGTGGTGTCGGCCCGGTCGGCGGCGATGAACCGGATGCGTCCCGCGGGGATGTCGAGGACGGCCGAGACCGGGGCGGGGGTGTCGAACCTCTGCGTCGCGCTCTGGGTCTTGTGCATCGTGCGCTCCTTCGTCCCGTCGTTTCTGATGACGGAAACGCTACGTTGCATTCATAGGTGCAGCAAGATATTCGTTGCGCAAACTCAGCATCTACGCAGGTGAAAGCCGAGAAATCGTTGCAACGGTGTAGGATTTAACGCAACAGACTCTACCTTGCTCGTTGCAATGAATGTAGGTGAACGCTATATCGAAGAGCTCGGACGCACGCCGCCCAGCGGACCTCACGGAGGCCGAGAAGTGGTGCCTCCAAGGTGGCGTAGGTGGCCGATGTGGTGGACATTGACCGCATGGGCATATGGGACAAACGTGACGACATGCTTGTGCACCAGGAGGAGCCCTACAACGCCGAAACGCCTCCCGGCGCCCTCGCAGCTCCGATCACCTCCCTGGACGCCTTCTACTGCCGCAACCACGCGCCGATCCCCCGCATCGACTCCGCGAGCTGGCGGCTGCGGGTGGAAGGTCTGGTCGATCGTCCCCTGGAACTGTCCATGGACGATCTGCGCCGCTTCACCGAGCGGACAGTGGTGGCGACACTGCAGTGTGCGGGCAACCGCCGCGCCGATCTGATGGAGGTCCGTGACATACCCGGCCAGGTCCCCTGGGGCCCGGGAGCCGTCTCCACCGCGCGATGGAGCGGGGTGAGCCTGGCGGACGTGCTGGCCGAGGCCGGAGTGCGGCCGCAAGCGGCCCACATCGCCTTCACCGGCGCCGACGTGTCACAGCAGGCCGACCCGCCCCAGCCCTTCGGCGGCTCCATACCGATGACCAAGGCGGCCTCCGGCGAGGTGCTCCTGGCCTGGGCCATGAACGATCAGGCGCTGCCCGCCGCACACGGCGCCCCCCTGCGCGTGGTCGTCCCCGGCTGGATCGGCGCCCGCAGCGTCAAATGGCTCGAGCGCATCGGCGCACAGGCCGAGCCGACCGGCAACCACTTCCAGACCGAGTACAGCGTCCTGCCCCCCGAAGCCGACCCCGAGGCCGTCGGACCGGGCGACGGCATCACGCTCGGCCCCGTCGCCATCCACTGCGCCATCCTGCGGCCCGGCGGGAACGAGCGTGTGGCCGCCGGACCGACCGAGGTCAGCGGGTTCGCCTTCGCCGGGGAGAACCGAACGGTGGCACGTGTGGACGTCTCCGCCGACCACGGCAGCACCTGGACCCATGCCGACCTCGATCCCCCGGAGAGTCCCTGGACCTGGCAGCACTGGCGCACCGTGCTCACCCTGCCCCCGGGCGAGACCGAGCTCGTCGCACGCGCCTGGGACTCCACCGCGGCCGTGCAGGCCGAGTCCCCGGTGACCGTCTGGAACCCCCGGGGGTACGCCAACAACGCCGCGGCTCACGTGCGCCTCACATGCCGTCCCTGACCGGGCGCCGTGTGCGGCGGTCAGGGCCACCACGGCTCCGGCGGCCGCCTCCGCAGCGCCGTCCGGCGCCACACCGTCCTCCGGCCTCTCCCCGCGCGAGCCGCCTCCCTCGCCGGGACGGGCCGACGATCAGCGGCCGGTGACCTGTGGGGCCCACTCGCAGGCCGCCATCGCCGCCTCCAGTACGGCGCGTTCGGTCGCCGTGAGGGGGTAGGTGGCCGCCGTGCCGAGGGAGGGGTCGAGGTGTGGGCGGACCCGGTCCGCGTCGGCGGGGTTCAGGCTGAGCACCGGCTTCACCAGGATGTTGAGGGGGTGCTCCAGGTCCTGGACGACGGTGGAGTAGAAGGCGTCCGAGCCCCGGGTGGGGATCGCCAGCCCGCCCTCGTAGACCGCAAGCCGTCCGTAGGGCGCCGACACGAACTTGCCGATGGCGCGCGAGCCGCGCAGGTCGTCGTCCTTGTTGTCGGGGCCCGTCGGCACCAGGAACTCCGGAGAGCCGGTGCGCTCGAGGGTGGACATGTCGTAGTGGTAGTTGACGTTGCCTCCCTCCGCGACCAGCAGGTCCCAGGAAGCCACCGGGTTGAGCCGGAAGATCGTGCGCGGTGTGGAGTCCCAGCCCGAGTACAGGCCCCGGATACGGCCGCCGATGATCTGCCAGCGGTACAGGCCCTTCTCCCAGCCGGCGGTGACGATGGAGTCCCCGGTGAAGGTGATCGCGTTGAACTCGCCGTGCCGCACGGACTCCATCACGAGGTCGTACAACGGCTGCAGTCTGCTGTCGGTGACCAGCAGCCGGGAGCCCTCCGCGAAGGCGATCCGGGTGCCGGTGGCGTCGACGGCGAACAGGTCGGCGCGGCGCAGGCCGTAGTCCCGCAGATCGAGCTGCTCCTGCTCGCCGTCGGCGACGGCGAAGGCGACGCCGAGCAGCTTGGTGCCGACCACCCACCCCGTGGCGGTCGGCTCCACGACCGCGTCCAGCAGCCCGCCTCCCGAGGCGAGGACGGCCTCCCGGCCGGGGGTGTACTCCACGATCTCCGTGTCGCCGCGGTAGCCGCCGCTGTCGAACTCACGTCGGGCGATGACGGTTTCGCCGTCGAGCGCGCACAACGACCAGTGCTGCGCGGGTCCTTCGTACAGTGTGTTCCGCACGCCCGTGCGGTCGACCGTGACGACGCGGGAGGTGTGCGGGTCCCGGCCCCTGGTGTCGAGCGCCAGCACCGGATGGCGGACGCAGAAGCCGGCCGGGTTCGCGAAGCCCATCGTGGTGGGCAGCGTCACGGTCGTACGGCGGAACAGGTCCGTGCCGAGCCGGGCCGCCTCCTTGGTGTCGATGGCGGTGAGCACGGCCGCGAGCCGGGCGTCCGCGTCCGACGGCGGGGTCCACTTGCGGAGCTTGAGATGCGCCGCCGCGACCGCCGCCTGCGGCAGCGGCGAGGACAGGATCTGCCACCACAGGGTGCGCCAGTCGCCTTTGCGTGCCAGCTTGCGTGCCTGACCGGCCGGATCCGAGCCACCGCTGATACGTGGGATCACCCTGCGTCGCCTCCCCGTTGGTGCGCATCCGCGACCGGACGCCGTACGGACGCGCTTTCCCGCTGCGTCACACCGAGAACCATCCGCCCGGTCTGATGTCCACGCCGAGTCTCCGCAGCGTGGCCTCCTTCAGCTTCGGGTCGAAGTCGCCGATGGCGCTGGCCGCGTGGACCCGTACGGAGCGTCCGGCGTCCGGCGAGTCCGCCAGCTCCCGCAGGAGGCGCAGCCCCTCCTCCCGGTCCACGCCCGCCAGTGCGCGCGCGGCGCTCACCCGCCTCTCGCCGGTCGCCCCGGCGACGTGCTCACGCAGCAGGAGCAGCCCTGCCTCCCGGTCACGGCGGGCCAGCAGTACGGCGGCCTGGAGGCGCGGTCCGGCGTCCCAGCCGGGTTCCCGGGCCAGCCCGGCCAGCAGCGGTTCGCCCTGGGCCGGTTCGTAGTGGGCTAGTTCGGCCGCCGCCCGCAGCCGGTGCTGGGCTTCCTGGCCGGTGCCGCGGGCGATGACGCCCAGGATCCGCACCCCCTCCTCCCGGTCGTGCTGCGCGAGCAGCACCGCGGCGTCGCAGCCGTAACGGCCGGGCAGGGCGCCGTCGGCGAAGTCACGCAGCAGGGGGACACCGGCGGCGTCGTAGCGGGCGAGCCGGTGTGCGGCCTCGACGCGGTAGCCGACGTCGACGCGCTCGTCGCGGGCGATGCGTTCGAGGAGCAGCGTCGCCTCGGTGCGTTCCTGGTCGCCCGGGTCGGCGAACGCGGCCAGCGCGTCGGCCGCGAACACCCGGCAGTCCGCGAAGAAGTGCGCGTCGGCGGCGAACCGGCGCAGCCAGTCGGTTCCGGAGGCCCGGTCGTGGGCGCGCAGTGCTACGGCGGCCTCGACGCGGGCCAGGTGGGGGCAGTGGGGATGGGCGACCAGGGCGCGCAGCCGGGCGGTGCCGCCGGGCGTGTCGTGCTCCGCGAGCCGCGCGGCGGCCTGGGCGCAGTAGCGGGACGTGGTGTCGTCGGCGAACCGGGTGAGCAGTTCGGTGCCCGTCTCCCGGTCGGCGTGCGCCAGGTAGGCCGCCGCGCCGATCCGCAGTTGCAGGGCGAACGACGGGTCCCGGGCGAAACCGCGCAGCAGCTCGGTGCCGCGGGGATCGTGGCCGGCCAGCGCGGCCGCGGCGTTGACCCGGTCGATCGGCACGGAGTCGGGGTCGGTCGCCATGTCGTGCAGACGGCGCTGCTGCGCGGGCAGGTGGGCGAGTGCCGTATGGGTCTGCTGCCAGTCCTGGACGACCGGGGACGTGCCCGGCTCCCGCTCGTCCGGGTGCTGCCACAGCTTCTCGAGAATCCGGTCGCGGGTCTCGTCGTCGCACATGCCCTCCGCGAGCAGCCACGCGGCCTGCTCCACCCGCCGGGGGTCGGCGGCCAGCCGGCGGGCCAGCTCGCGCTGCAGCTCGGCCGGCTGACGATCGAAGGCGAACAGCGCGGCGACGCGGGTGTCGGCATCGGCCAGGGCGTCGCCCCAGGCGTCCGGGCCGTTGCCGAGGCGGCCCCGGAAGTGCTCCGCGGCCAGGTACTCGGCGAACGTGCGGTGCAGGAACCGGGGATCCGGCCCGTGGACGTCGACGACGAGTCCGGTGGCGTCGAGGAGCGCCGCGACCGTGCGGTGCGTGGACGGGTCGTCGTCGTCCTGCCGGCCGGTCAGCAGCCGGGCGGCGGCGCGGGGTAACGGCGTGCCGTCCCGCAGGTAGGTGTCGGCCAGATCCCCGAGGAGGCCGCGCAGGGCGGTGGTGACGGAGGCGTGACCGGGCGCGTCCCGAGCGTAGCGCTCGCGCAGCCGGCCGAGGAGTTCCTCGACACGGTCCCGCAGCCAGGGCTCGTACGGGTCCTGCCGCTGCGGGAAACGGCCGAGGAACTCCGCCACGGCGCGCGCGTACAGGTCGACGCGGCGGCCCCGCAGGTGCGGCTGCCCGCCCGGGTCGAAGTACTGGCCGACCGCCAGCTGCGCGAGCAGGGGCAGCCGGACCAGGTCGAGTACGTTGCTCGCGCGCACGTACGCCAGGAACTCCGCGGCACGGACCGCGGCCCGCTCGTGGATCACGGGGTCGGCGAGCCGGTCGGCGCCGCCCGTCTGATGGGCCATGACGAACCGCTGCAACTGCTCGTCGGAGAACGGCTGGAGGCGGAACTCCGTGACGCCGACGCTGGTCAGGCTGCGCCAGGTGCTGTCGTGCAGACTGCGGGTGGACAGCATCAGGCGCCGCTCCATGCCGGGCCCGCCGGTGCTCTCCCGGGCCGTGGTGAGCAGTAGCTCCATCACCTGCCGCCAGTCCTCGGGCCGGGTCACCTCGTCCAGCGCGTCGACCAGTACCAGGACCCGGGCGCCCGGCACGGGCGGGCCGGCCTCCAGCAGAACCCGCGCCCGGGGCCGGACGGCCGCGGCGACGGAGTCCCTGCCCACCAGTTCGCGCGCGGCGATCCGCAGCGGCAGCAGCGGCCCGAAGGGGGCCTTGGCGGGCTCCTGGCCCCGGGGCGCGGTGCGCCACCACCGCCAGGCGGTGACCTCCACGTGCTCCAGCAGGCTGGACTTGCCCACGCCCGGCTGGCCGGTGACGACGATGTGCCGGACCGTGGGGTCGGTGAGGAGACGGCCGACGGACACCGGCTGCCCGGTGACCCGGAGGGGGTGGCGGCCCTCGCTCCCCGGGGAGGGCGGCCCGGCCGGGCCCTCGGCGTCCCGGTCCGTGGTCGTGTCGAGGTACTGCTGGGTGTAGACGCGGGCCAGCTCCCCCGGCTCGGCGGCCCGGTAGGAGAGGCCGCCGCGGTCGCGTACGGCGTCGGCCGCGGGCGCGGCGTCGAGCAGCTCGGGCGGGAGCAGCGGGCGACGGCGCCGCAGCTGCCAGGCGCGTACCGGGGAGGTCCAGGACGCGGCCGTACGGCGGGGCGGCGGGATGTCCGCGGGTGCGGAGCGGCTCGGCTCCGGCCGTTCGACCCGGCCGTGTGCCCATACGCCCGCTCCGCCGGCCCACCGGATCCAGGCCGTCAGGCCCGGATCGTCCGCGAACGCCGCCGCGGGTACGGCCCGCAGCTCGGCGACCGGCCCGGACCGCCCGCCGGCGTCGGCGGTGACGATGCCCACGAGCCGGTCCCCGGCGAACAGCGCCGCACCGGACATCCCCGCCCAGCCGCTGCCCGGGGTGGGCCGGGCCAGCGCGCTGGTCGTGATGACCCACTGCCCGGACCGTACGCCGGACAGCGGATGCACGATCCCGCTGAACTGCCGTGACTCGCGCATCCCGCTCACCACGTCGTGGTCGGGGAAACCGACGGCGGTGACGTCGACCGGGTCGGCGGAGGTGAGATCGGCCCAGTACGTCGGCGCCCACCCGGCCCGGGACGCGGGCTGGTGGACGTCTGTGACCAGCAGCAGCGCCATGTCGCACTCCGGCCGCCACCAGACGGTCACCGCGTCACGGAAGGAATGCCCCCTGCGGGCGTCCGCCAGAGCCCGCACCCGGCATCTCGCGCGGTCGCGGGCCAGCTCGTCCAGGGCCGCCGGTGACAAGGGGCGACGCGGCGGCGGTTCGCCGGGCGCGGGCTCGCCGTCGCGGGCGGTGCCCCCGACGGCGTGCCAGACCGTGAGTACGAGCTGCGGCGTGACGAACCATCCCGAACCAACCGTTCTGGCGGAGGGATCGAACACCTCGGCGACACGCTCGGCGCTCAACGGCACGTCCGGGTCCCCCTCAACGCGGCTCGCCGTCGACGTCCGCGCTCACCCGCACGGGCCCGTCGTCGCGCGCCGCCACCGGGTTGAGTGTGAGCGACAACCGATGCGTCGTCTCCGACGCCGCCTTCGCGGCCGCGCCGAACGACACCACCCCGAACCGCAGCCCGCCGTCACCCGATCCCTCACGGGTGATGGCGAGCGCCAATTCGATGTCCACCGGCCCGAGTTCGAATCGCAGGGGCTGTCCGTCGCCCTGGGCCATCGCCGCCGTCAGCTCGGCCCGCAACGCCTCGATCGTCTCGGCCAGCCCTCCGGCAACAGCCACGCTCTCACTGCCCATCAGTCGACCCCTGTGATAACTCGGCCCGCGGCTACCGTGCACAGCTCCATGATGACACTCATGTGCCCTTGTGCAGGGTCGAGTTGGGCAGCCGGAACTCACGGACGCCTGTCCGGGGTGGGGGCCGGTTCCTGCCCGCGGAGGAAGTGCCGGATCGGGGTCTCGGCGCCGGGGCCGAGGCATCCGTTCCGCGGGCGACGCGGTCGGCGCCCGGCCCCCTGCCCGACCGAGATCCTCAGGCCGCGGCCTGGACCGTCGATGCCGCCTGGGCCGGCTCCTGGACGACGCGGCGGCGGCGGGTCGGCATCCCGAGTGTCGGGTTGGCGATGCTCCAGGCGGCGCCTTTGCAGACCAGCTCCTTGTAGACGGCGGCGAGCCGTCCCGTCAGGGCCGCGCGGACGGCGCGGTCGTCGGCGGTGACGTACTGGATCAGGCCCTCCCGGCGGCCCAGGGAGATGCACTGGTTGAAGTAGCGCAGGGGGGTGGTCGGGACCTTGCCGCCGGTCAGCCGGGCCGCGATGGCGTCGGCGGCCTGCCAGGCGGTGGGCACGCCCGAGGCGCACGACATGCGCAGCGGCTTGTCGCCGGGACCCGTCACCATGGCCGCGTCGCCGATGGCGTAGACGTCCGGGTGCGAGACCGAACGCATGGACCGGTCGACCACGATCTGGCCGGTGCCGGTGACCTCCAGGGTGGTGGCCTGTGCGACCGGGTGGACGGCGAAGCCGGTGGTCCACACGGTGACCGCGGCCGGGAGCGAGGCGCCGTCCGCGGTGGTGACGTGGTCGGCCGCCACGGCGGTGACGGCGGCGTGTTCGTGCACGGTGATGCCGAGCCGGCCGAAGACCTTCCGCAGGTGGCCGCGGCCCTTGGGCGAGAGCCAGTCACCGAGGGCGCCACGGGCGGCGAGGGCGATGTCGAGGTCCGGACGGGCCTCGGCGAGCTCGGTCGCGGCCTCCACGCCGGTCAGGCCACCGCCGACCACGACCACGGGCTCTCCGGCCTCCAAGCGGGCCAGGCGCTCGCGCAGCCGGAGCGCTCCGGGGCGAGAGGCGATCTCGTGGGCGTGCTCGGCGGTGCCGGGGACGCCCTGGTCGTTCCAGCCGCTGCCGAGGGCGAAGACGAGGGTGTCGTACTCCAGTTCCTCGGTGCCCTCCGCGTCGAGGACGGTGACGGCCTTGCGGTCGGCGTCGACGCCGGTGACCTTCGCGAGCCTCAGTTCGACGCCGGTGCCCGCGAACATCTCGCTGAAGGGCCGGGGCTTGAGGTGCTGGCCCGTGGCGAGCTGGTGCATCCGGACGCGCTCGACGAAGTCGGGTTCGGCGTTGACGAGGGTGATGGAGACGTCCTCGCGGTGCAGCCGCTTGGCGAGGCGCCCGGCGGCGATGGCTCCGGCGTATCCGGCTCCGAGGACGATGATGCGGTGCTGCATTTCCTCGCTCCTGTCTTCAGCGGGTTCGCACCTTGAACCGGGCGGCCCGCCGTTTCCTGACAGGAACGTGGTGTGAAGCACCTCACATCCGGGTCGGAGGGGTCAGAAGGCGGCCTCGAGCAGGGGTTCGCCGTGGTCGGAGGCCGCCCACCGCTGGGTCGCGCGTTCGAGCTTGTCGGGGTTGACCTGGTTGCGGAACCCGGCGATGCCCTCGGCGGTGATCTGCAGGCACATGACGCCGACGACCCGCCCGCCGACGACCGCCACGAGGGCGGGGTCGCCGTTGGCGGTCATGGCGTAGACCTCGGGCGAGCCCCCGGCCAGGGCGCGCTTGGCCTCGCTGGGCTTGAACAGGCCCCGCATGAACTTCGCGACCGCGAGGGCGCCCTCGAACGCCTTGGCCCGAGCCGGGACCTTCCCGCCGCCGTCGCCGATCGCGACGGCGTCCTGGGTGAGCAGCCGGACGAGCGGCTCGGTCCGGCCGCTGGTGGCGGCGGCGAGGAACTCGTCCACGATCCGCCGGACGGCGGCCTCGTCGATCTCGGTGCGGGCCTTGCCGTCCGCGACGTGCTTCTTGGCGCGGTGGAAGATCTGCTGGCTGGCCGCCTCGGTGATGTCGAGGATCTCGGCGATCTCCCGGTGCGGGTAGTCGAAGGCCTCCCGCAGCACGTACACCGCCCGCTCGCCCGGCGAAAGGCGCTCCAGCAGGGCGAGGACCGCGTACGAGACCGATTCGCGCTGTTCGGCGGTGTCGGCCGGACCGAGCATCGGGTCCCCGGCGAGCAGCGGCTCGGGGAGCCACTGGCCCACATAGGTCTCGCGGCGCGCGCGGGCCGAGGCGAGCTGGTTGAGGCACAGGTTGGTGAGGACCTTCGTCAGCCAGGCCTCGGGGACCTCGATCCGGTCGACGTCGGCGGCCTGCCAGCGCAGGAACGTCTCCTGTGCGGCGTCCTCGGCCTCGCTCGCGGAGCCGAGGAGGCGGTAGGCGATGGCCTCCAGGCGGGGCCTGGACGCCTCGAACCGGTCCACGTCGGTCATGGTCAGGGCCATGGCCGGGATCCTAGCCGCCACGGTGCGCGACGGGTGCCGCGGTTCCTGATCGCGGCCGAGCGGGCCGGACGGGTGGACCGGGCGGGCGGCGCCGGCCGGTCACGCCTCCGTCGGCCGCCGACACCGGCTTCGCCCGGTCGGGCGTTCGCTCCCGCAATGGTGGGTACGCGGTGGTGACGTCAAGGCCGTACCGATCCGCAAGGCCGCAAGACGCGGAAGAAGCTGATGACGATGATCTCCGAGCTGGTTCTGGTGCACACGCAAGACGCCACGCTTCCCGGCGACCTCGTCGTCCCGACCCCGGCGCGGGGCGTGGTGCTGTTCGCGCACGGCAGCGGCAGCTCCCGGCACAGTTCGCGCAACCGGAAGGTGGCCGCCGAGCTGCGCACCGCCGGACTCGGGACGCTGCTGATGGACCTTCTGAGCGAACGGGAGGAGCGGCACGACGCGCTGACCGCCGAACACCGCTTCGACATCCCGTTCCTCGGCCGGCGGCTCGTGGGCGCGATCGACTGGCTGGACACGCAGCCCGACAGCCGAGGGCTTCCGGTCGTGCTGTTCGGCGCGAGTACGGGCGCCGCCGCGGCCCTGGTGGCCGCGACCCAGCGGCCGGACCGGGTGCTGACCGTGGTGTCGCGCGGCGGCCGGCCCGATCTGGCGGGTGACGCCCTGACGCAGGTGAGGGCACCGGTGCTGCTCATCGTCGGCGACCAGGACACCGAGGTGGCGCAGCTCAACGAGGAGGCGGCCCGGTATCTGCGGGCCCCGCACGCCCTGCACGTCGTCCCGGGCGCCACGCACCTGTTCGAGGAGCGCGGGGCCCTGGAAGAGGTCGCCGCCGTGGCCAAGCGGTGGTGCGAGGGCCGGCTGCGCTCCGCGCGGGAGACGGCGCACGAGAAGCAGTGAGCGGCTACGGCGCCTGAGGCGGCGCACCGGGCGGCGGATCGGCGAAACGTACGCCCCGCAGGGTGCGTCACTCACACACCCACGGGCCAGGTCTGTTCCTCCCGGCTCTCCGCCGCCAGGGGGTGCAGCGGCGTGAGCGCGTGGGTGCAGTCGAGGTAGCAGAAGGCGTCGTAGCGCTCGGCCAGCACGGTGGGGACGTAATTGGCCACGCTCTCGAAGCGCGGGCGGTAGACCACGCCGATCGCGCGGTGCCCGTGCTCCTCGTGGTACCACTCGCCCCGGCCACTGGCCGGCGGCCGCTGGAACTGCACATGGGGAAAGACGAACAGCGCCCGCTCGCCGGGCAGCGCCCGGTGCAGCAGGTCCTCCAGGCTTCCGGCGTGCGCCGGCGGCACCCCCATGACCCTGGGCACCTCGCCCCACGCGTCCGCGGCGATCACGGTGCCGGAGTGGGAGCCGAAACCGACCAGCACCACGCCCGCGCCCATATGGCGTTCGCGCACCAGTTGACCGACGTTGACCATGCCGGTGTCGGCCATGTCCGTGGCGCGGGCGTCCCCGATGTGGGTGTTGTGCTCCCACACCACGGCCTTGGCGTCGGGGCCGTAGTGGTCCATCAGCCGGTCCAGGGTGTCGGTCATGTGGTGGTCGCGGATGTTCCAGGAGTCGGGCCCGCTGTCGAGCATGGCCCGGTAGTAGCGCTCGGCACCGGCGAGCACCTCGGCGTTCTGCCGGGCGGCGAACTCGGCGAGCGAGCCGTCCGGGGCGGCCGCCTGCGCGGCCTGTCGCCGCAGCTCCGTGAGCAGGGAGACGACCTGCGGCTCGCAGCCCTCGGGCACGTAACGGGTGGCAAGCGCGTACGACTGCGGGTCCTCGGTGTACGGCTCGAAGCAGCGGTACGCCTCCAGGGCGTGCTCCACCCGGTCGGGATCGTGCTCGCGCAGATGGGCGAGCACCGCGTGCAGCGACTCCCACAGGCTGTAGACGTCGAGCCCGAAGAAGCCGACGCGGTGCCCCGCCGGCCGCTGCTCGTTGTGCCGGCGCAGCCACCGGGTGAAGGCGACCACGTCGGTGTTGCCCCACATCCACGTCGGCCAGCGCCGGAAGTCCGCCAGCACCTCACCGGGGTCCTCGGACGCGCCCGGTGCGCCGACCACGGAGCAGTGCACCGCCTGGCAGTCCGGCCAGTCGCCCTCCACCGCGACGAAGGAGAAGCCCTTCTCCTCGATGAGCCGGCGCGTCAGTACGGCCCGCACCCGGTAGTAGTCGGCGGTGCCGTGGGACGCCTCGCCGAGCAGCACGTAGCGGGCGTCGCCGATGCGGTCCATCAGCGGGTCCAGCGACGCCTCGTCCGTCAGGGGCAGCGCCTTGGCCCTGATGCGGGCCTGGTCGGTGTCGAGCACGGCGTCCTCCCCTTCCGCAGGGTGCCCCACGGGTTCCCGCCGTACCGGCCGGGAAACGGCGCCCCGCCGTCACTGCGCGCAGCCGACGTCCAGCACTTCCACCACGTCGCCGTGGACCGTGTAGACCAGCCAGCACCAGTTCCCGAACACGGCCGCCAGGTCCGGCGCCTGCGTCCCGGTGTCGTGGGTGACCGCGTCGATGAGCGTGATGATCTCTTCGTGCATCTCGTCCCGCACGTCGAAGAGAACGTCGGCGGCCCTTTGGATCAGTTCGACTTTCATGGCGCCCCCAGGACGGGCAGCACGGTCCGGCGAAGCCGAGCACTTCGCGCCGGGCTCCATGACCCGACGGAGCCCTCAGGACCACGGTAGACCCGCCGGGCGCCGGGGAGCCCCTGCGGGGTTCTTGCGGTTCGCCGCCCGTCACCAGGGCTCAGGACGCGCCCGGCTGGCACTGCGGGCACCACACCGTGCCCCGGCCTGCCAGACGGGTGCGGCGCAGATGGGTGCCGCAGCGTGGGCAGGTCGGGTCGGGGGCGTCGCGGTGGCCGGTGAGCCAGGAGTCGCGCGGCGGGACGCAGCCGGCGGTGACCGCGGAGCGCAGGGTGCGGCGCATGTGGGTGTACAGGCGTCGGCGGTCGGCCCCGGTGAGGTCCTGGGCTCGGACGTCGGGGCGCAGCCCGGCGCGCCACAGGACCTCGTCGGCGAGCAGATTGCCGAGGCCGGCGAGTACGGACTGGTCGGTGAGGGCGGTTTTGATGTGGCCGCGACGGGAGGAGAGCGCGGCCTCGAACTCCTCGGGGCCGACCGCCAGCGCGTCGGGGCCCTGGCGCTCCAGCCTCCGGGCCACGTCGCGGTCGTCGTAGGCCAGCCACAGGCCCTGGAGTTTGCGCTGGTCGCGGTAGCGCAGCTGACGGCCGCCGCTCACGGTGAACAGCACGCGGTCATGGGCCTCGGCCGCGTCCTCGGGACTGCCGCACACCAACCGGCCGGTCATGCCGAAGTGCAGCATGAGGGTGGGTCCGTCGCCGGTGCGGGCGAGCAGCCACTTCCCGTGCCGCTCCGGCGCGGCGAACCGCCGGCCCTCCAGCGCCTCGCGCAGTCGTCGTGCGCTGATCCCGTGCAGGACGCCCGCGTCGCGCACGTCGACACGCTCGACGGTTCTTCCCTTCACGCAGGACTCGAGCACCTTCCGGAATCCCTCGACGTCCGGCAGCTCGGGCACGGCGGGCGTCCTTCCTCCGGGCGGGTGCGGCCGGGCGGGCGGTGGTCTGTCGCCAGGCTTCCCCCGCGCCGCCCCGGCACGCACCTCGCGGCGCTCGCACCTCCGCCGGACGGGCTAGGGTCTTTCGTTCGGATCAGGCGAGGTCGTGCGGGGTCAGCTCCGCGCTGCGCGCCGCCGGGGACACGGACAGCCGGATCCGCCCGTCGAGCTCGCGGACACCGCCGAACTGATGGCCACCTCGCCTACGCGGTCAATCTGCGCTCCCGCGCAGGACGGTCTCCACGGCCCTTGCCTCGATCGGCGGCCGGGCCGCCTGAGACGGCGGATTCGGCGCAGACGGCGGGTTCCGTGCGGAGCCGGCGAGCCGGCGCGAGCGGGCCGGTTCAGCCGTCGGTGTCCGCCCCGGCCGCCGACAGCTCTTCGGCGGCCTCCCGGTAGGCCAGGGCCGCGCGGTCGAAGTAGTCGAAGAGGACGTCGAGCTGCTCGGGCGTGTAGCCCTCCAGGATCTCGCCGACCTTCTGCCGTGCGGGAGCCATGACGCGGTCGAGGTCGACGGGCGTGCCGATCGGCTCGACGATGACCTTGCGCCTGTCCCTGGCGTCGGGAACGCGGCGGACGTAGCCCGCCCGCTCCAGCCTGTCGATCAGGCGGGTGGTCGGCCCGGTCGTCAGACCCGCGCGTCCACCGAGCTCGCCCGGGGACAACGCGCCGGACAGCCGCAGGATGTTCAGCGCGTACAGGTCGGTGGCGCCGAGCTCGCAGGCCCTGGCACTCGCCTGGCCGTGCAGCATCACGGCACTCAGATACCGGCGGTAGGCCTCACTCGCGTCGGACCGCATCGGTGGCGTTGACACTGGCTCACCCATTCCATAATCTCTTCTCTTGAGAAGAGAAATCTCTTGCGAAGTAACTTCATTCGCGAAGCTATCATGAGGGGGACTCGATGAACGCACATTCCGCACGCGACACGGACACGGCCGCGATCCGCACCCTCCTGGAGGAGAGCCGCACGGCGTGGAACCGCGGCGACGGGACCGCCTACGGCCGGTGCTTCACCGACGACGCCACCGACGTGACCTTCGCCGGCACCGTCTACCGGGGCGGGCACGAGATCGGTCGCGCCCACCAGGCCCTGTTCGACGGGTTCCTCAAGGACACCGAACTGACCGTCGAGATCACGGACGTCCTCTTCCACGGCGCCGACACCGCCGTCGTCCTCACCCGCGGCGACGCCGGCAGGCGCAGGCCCAAGCGGCTGGGCAAGCTCGCCACCTACACGGTCGTGCGCGAGTCCGACGGCCGGTGGCGCATCGCCGCGGTCCAGAAGACCCAGCGCAAGCGCCTGATGGAAGCCGTCTCCTTCCGGCTCCGGCCTGACACGCGCCCCGCCCAGGGCTGAGACCTGCCGCGTCGCCCGCGCCCCCCTACTCGCTCGGCTCGGCGGCCCACTCGGCCCATTCGCGGCGCATCGCGTTGAACCGGAGGCCGTACCCGGGCGTGCACGGCGACTCCCGTCCCTCTCCTCGGGCACGCCGGACACGGCCACTCGGTCTCCGCCACGGTCATCCGGATCGCCGGCTTCGTCCTCCCGACGGTGTTCGCCGACCACCACGTCGCCCACGTCCAGGGCTGGACAGGGCCGGACAGATGGCCCACTGAACCAGGGCCAGGCCGAGCCCCGCGGAACCCCTCAGTAGTAGCGGCGCATGATGTCGGTGGCCCAGGCGGGCTGGGTGGTGGGGACGTCCTGGGGGCCGAACTCGGTCATGTAGGGCTTGATGTCGAGCACGGGGGTGCCGTCGACCGCGTCCAGGCCGCGCACGTGCACGTCCAGGCCGTCGACCTTGAGCAGGCGGCAGCGGGAGACGCCGATGCGGTTGGGCCGGTTCTTGCCGCGCTGGGCGAAGATCCCCACCAGCGGCCAGTCGGTGTTGCCTCGCGGGTGGCGGGCACCGGTCTCGATCTTCTCCACCGGAACCCGGTCGAAGTGGTAGACGACCTCCAGGTGGGAGAAGGCGTCCAGGCCGGCCAGCGCGTCCGGGCCGAAGCGGTCCGCGTCCAGGCGGATCACGGCCTCCACACCACCCCAGTCGTCGTCGCGGACCTCCTCCCGCCCGCCGACGACCCGGCCCAGGGGATACGAGACCACTCCGGTCGGGGCGCTGTTCTCAGTCATCTGCCGTGCCTTTCGTCATATGGGTCCGTACGCGTGCTCCGCGTGCGGACCTTTGTGGTCCCGCGTCACGCGGCGTCCGGGCGCGGCGCAGCGCCACGGCCGGCCGCGCCGCACCGGAAGAGTCCCATCCTGCCCTCAAAGGCCCGCTCACGTCGCGGAGTTGCTCATGGCAGGCGGGCTGCCGCACATCACCCCCATCGCGCCGGCCGTGCCCCTGCGCCGACCACGGTGCGGGCCTCGAGGACGGAGACGCCGGCCGGGCGGCCACCGACCGCCTCCTCGATGCAACCTGTTCCCCGGCTGCTAACGTCTACCCACCTGTAGACGTTCACCTGTCCGCCGATCGGACTTCACGAGGATTCCAGCTCTGCATCCATGAGCGTTCGCCGAAGCGCTCTTCCGCACTGAGACACCGGCCCGGAGATCCACCTGATGACGACTTCCTCCCCGACCACCCTGGCGCTCGACGGCGCGTCCATCGACGGCGGCCTCTACACCGACGTCACCGACTTCGCCCGCCACACGCACTGGCTGAACGGGGCAGCGGCGGCCTACTCCTCCGTCGGCATGGGTCTGTTCGTGGTCTTCCTGCTCGCCGCCTGGTGGGGGGCCCGGCGGCAGAGGGACTCGACCATGGCCGCCGTGCTGGCCACGCCCTTCGCGGTCGTCTTCGCCTACGTCGTCAACAGCGGGATCAAGGACGTCTTCCAGGAGCCGCGCCCCTGCCGGGCCCTCCCCCACGACTTCCTGATCGAGGCGTGCCCTCCGGTCGACGACTACGCCTTCCCCAGCAACCACACCACGGTCGCCTTCGCGTTCGCGGTCGCGCTGCTGATGGTCAGCCGGTGGCTGGGCTCCGTCGCCTTGCTCGCCGCCGTGGTGATGGGCGCCTCCCGGGTCTACGTCGGCGCCCACTACCCGCACGACGTCGCCGTCGGCGCCTTCGTCGGCAGCCTCGTCTCGCTGATCGTCGTCCTGCTGGCCTACCGGTTCTGCACGCCCCTGGTTCAGCGGCTGCGCGGCGGAGCACTGCGCCCGCTGCTCGTCGCACAGCCCTCCTGACGCAACCCCGGACCGCCGGTGTACGCCCGTGCGTACCGGCGGTCCCGGCGTATCAGCACGCAGGTGCAGACGGCCACGATCAGCAGCGCGGCCGTGAGGGGGACCAGGAAGGGCGTCATCGCGGTCACCGTCACCTCTCCTTTCGGTCGGCCGTGGGCGCGCTACCGCCGGTGGCGCGCCCCGTTCCCTCGGTCTCGCGCCCGCTCCGGTGTGCGGTGGCGGCCGTGAGGACGGACTCGATGGCCGCCATGCGGTCGGCCAGCAGTGCGAGGGCGGCGGTCGCGCGGGTCAGGGGCTCCTCGGCGGGGCCGCCGAGGTCCCGGGTGTGGACGTGGGCGGCCTTCAGGTCGGCCCAGCGCCGGGCCTGCTCGGCGGTGAGGGTGCCGCGCAGCTCGGCCAGTTTCAGGAGGTTGGCCTCGGCCTGGCCGGTCAGGGTCTGAGCCTCCGCCGTGAAGTGGTCGTCGAGCACGGCCGCGAGCTCGGCATGGTTCATGACCGGCCGGATCCGCTGAGCGATCTTGTTCATGGTGCGGTAGGAGCCCTGGAGCCGGAACGGCGGCTCGGTCCGCGTGGCGTCGGACTGGGCTGCGGAGGCGATGTAGGCGGCGTTGACCGCGAGGACCGTCTCGCGCGCGGTGAGCAGATGGCGCAGCACGGAGACGACCTGGTCCAGCTCGGCGGGGGCGTAGGGGTGGGTGAGGCGGTCCGCACGGGCCGTGGGGTCGCCGTCCGCCAGCCGGACCAGCAGGTCCAGGTCCCGGCGGTCGCGTCCGGCCAGCGGGGCGAGGACCGGGTTCGCGGTGAGCGCGTTCTCCAGGAAGCTGAGCGCGAAGACGTCCTCCTTGCCGGTGAGGACGTCGCCGAGGTTCCACACGTCGGCGCGGTTGGCGAGCATGTCGGGCACATGGAACCGGTCCCCGGACTCGGTGTAGGGGTTGCCGGTCATGCAGACCGCGAAGCGCTTGCCGCGCAGGTCGTAGGTACGCGGCTCGCCGTCCCACACGCCGTCCACGCGGCGGGTGGCGTCGCACAGCGGGATGAACTTCTGCAGCAGCTCCGGTGAGGTGTGCTGGATGTCGTCCAGGTGCAGGAGGGTGTTGTTGCCCGCCGCCAGCGCGAAGTTGATCTTCTCCACTTCCTGGCGGGCCGTGGCGTTCGGCGCCTCGGCCGGGTCGAGCGAGGTGACCGCGTGGCCCAGCGCCGGGCCGCTGACCCGCACCATCATCAGGCCGAGGCGGTCGGCGACGTACTCCATCAGCGTCGTCTTGCCGTACCCGGGCGGCGAGACGAGCAGCAGCAGGCCGCCGGTGTCGGTGCGCCTGCTCCCGCCCGCAGTGCCGAGCTGGCGGGCCAGGCTGTCGCCGACCAGCGGGAGGTAGACCTCGTCGATCAGCCGGTTGCGGACGAAGGCCGCCATGGAGCGCGGGCGGTGCTCGTCCAGGCGCAGCCGGGCGCGTTCGGCGGCCACCAGGGCGCCGCGGTGGCGCTGGTGGGCGCGAAAGGCGGGTACGTCGCGCTCCGCGAACCGTTTCGTCCGGGCCAGGAACTCGTCGATCCGCAGACCGAGGGAGCGGCCGGTGAGGCGCCGGTGGCCGCCCAGCAGGCCCTCGGCCACGGCCAGGGGCGAGAAGTCGGACTCGTGGCGGGTGAGGCCGGGGCACAGCTCGGCGGCCACCGCCTCGGCCAGGTCGCCGGCGGCGATGTCCGTGCCGGTGGAGTCGACGTACGCCGTCAGCCACGCCCGGGCCAGCTGCCGGCGCGCGGAGAGCTCCTCGAGTGCGGACAGGTCCTCGTCGTAGGCCGAACCGCCCACCGTGCGGCGGAACTTGTCGAGCAGGGTGCGGGCGGTGGCGCTGATGACGAACCCCTCGGGGCCGGTCGTCAGCTCCTCGAAGAGATACGCCGCCGCGGCCTGGGCCGAACCGTCCGGATCCGCGGCCCCCACCGGTCCGCCGGTGTCCGTCGCCGCCGGCGGGTCGCCGAGGGTGGCCGACCACTGCCCGATCGCCTCAGCCAGCTCCTTCTCCAGTTCCGCGACGGCCGTCGTCGCCGCCGGGCCGAAGGTGTCGCGGGCGCGGGCGAGGGAGACCGCCCGCCGGGTCCAGGTCGCGCGCGCGGCGGGCGTGGTGCCGTGGTCCCAGAACAGCTGGGCGGCGGCCCGTGCGGCGGGCTCGTGGCGCAGCGCACCGGCCTGCTCGTACAGGGGCAGCAGGGCGGTGAGGATCACGGTGGCGTCGTGGTCGTGGACCCCGCGCTCGTAGCCCTCGTCGTACGCCTCAGCGGCCGCACCGCGCACCAGGGCGGGCAGGTCGTCGGCTGCGGCGAGGGCGGCCGGGCCGTGCTCGCGCAGCAGCCGGGCGGCCAAGTGCTCGGCGCGGTAGACCTCGGGCGACTCCGAGGGCAGGTGCCGGTCCCAGTGGGCGCGGGTCGCCAGGAAGTCCGGGTCGGTGACCGGACGCCGGTAGTCGGTGCCGGTCAGCGCGAAGGCGAGGCCGTCGCCGTCCGGGACCAGGGTGAGGTCGAGGGGCTGCGTGGTGACGGCGAAACGGTGGACGCCCAGGCGGATGGTGCGCCCGCCGTCGGCGTACAGGTCGGTGCGGTCGCGCAGGACGCGGGCCGCCTCCTGCCGGGCGGCCTTCAGCCGGCCGTCCAGCTCCTCCGCCCGCACCGGGTCCCCGAGTCCGCGCAGCTCCTCGGCGCTGCGGCGGACCTTGGCGACCATCGGGTCGGAGGCGAAGTAGGTGCTGACCGCCTCGGCGTCCGCGAGCGTGGCCGCCCGCCGGGCGACCGTCTCGAGGATCCGGACGGCGGCGGCGGCCAGCTGCTCGGCGCGGCGGGCGCGGGCGTCCAGGAGGGCCTGCCTGCGGGCGGAGAAGGCCTCGTAGACCTCGGTGCGCCGGGAGGCCAGCTCGCCGAGGAAGTCGTCGAACTCCGCGAACCTCGACTCCAGGTTCTCCAGCCGCACCAGCGCGCCCGCCAGTTGCTCGTCGCAGGCCTCGGGGGTGTCGGCGGCGGCGAGCGCGCCGGTCACCGCCTGCCCGAGCAGCGCCAGCTCGGCGGCGAACTCGGCGCGGCCCTCCCGCTCGCCCAGCTCCCGGCGACGGGCGTCGAGCAGGGCGCGGGCGCGGTTGACGCCGCCCAGCACCTCGGCGATCCGTTCCAGGACGCCGGTGCGCACGGTGGCGTCGGCGATGTCGAGCCCGGTGACCACCTCCGTGACCGTGCGCAGCGAGCCGGCGAGCTCGTCGAGCCGGGCCGCGACCGGCTCCGCCTCGGCCACGCCGGCGATCGACTCGGCGTCCGCGACGAGCCGCTCGACGTCCCGGTGGTGCTCGGCGAAGGCGTCCTCGCGGGCCAGGAAGGAGACGGCCCGCCGGCCGAACGTGGCGAGGTCCGCCTCCGCCTCGGCGGCGAGTTCGTCGATGCGGGCGGTGTCGGCGTACCGCATCTCCTTCAGGGTCAGCACATGGCCCTGCGCCTGCCGCAGTTCGGTCAGCCCGCTCACCCAGGCGGCTGCCCCGCGCGGCGCCTCGCCGCGCAGCCGGCGCACCACCGCCGCGAGCCGCTCCGCGGCCTCCTCCAGCGCGTCGGCGGCCCGGCGGGTCAGGTCCTGCACGGTCCGGAACTCGGCCAGCACCTGCTCCGCCGTCGCCCGTACGGCATCCAGCGGGGTCCGCAGGCCGCCCAGGTCGGCCTCGCCCAGCCAGTGGTGGGTGTCGGCGGCGCGGACGCACGCGGCGGCCAGCGCCTCGTACACCTCCACTGTCGGCGTCGTCTCGGCGACGGCGCGGCTGATGGACAGGCAGTCCGAGATGCCGCGCACCAGGTCGGCGTTGCCGACCCGGGCCAGGGGGCCGGTGCCGGCCGATGCGGCGGCGTGGGTGTCGGAGACGTAGGGGGAGGTCCACAGCTGTGCCGGGTGCACGCGGGCCGGTTCCCCGGCCGTGCCCGCCGGGTCGGCGCGCAGGGCCAGCAGCGCGCCGTCGTCGAACAGGGCCCAGCCGTGGCAGGTCAGCGGGGTGGCGACCTCCTCGCGGATGGTGTTGTACGACAGCAGCAGGCCGCGTCCCCCGGCGGGCGCGTGGAAGGCGTACAGCACGTCCTCGCCGTACGGGGAGCGCACCTCGCGCTCGAACTCCAGGCCGCTGGTGTCGAGTTCGTACGTCTTGTACGCCCCCGTGGCCAGACAGTACCCGGCCGCGAAGACGATGCCCTGGTCCTCGGGGAGGCGGCGGCAGCCCTGCCCGATGCCGTCGAGGCGGACCACCGCCCGGGTGAGCGTGTTGAACACCAGGTAGCGGTCGGCGTCCTCCTTGTAGGGACGGATCCGCAGCAGGATCAGCGCGCCCACTCGCGTGTGCGCGATGTCCGCGTCGGCGAGCGCCTGGAGCGGCTCGTCGACCGGCTCGCTGTGGATGCCCTCGCCCGTCTCGGTGTCGTCCTCGGTCTTGACGGTGAGGGCGCCGCCGACGGTGGAGACGTACAGCTCGCCGCGCACACGGACGTGCGGATGGCGGCCCAGCACATGGTCTTCCCGGGTCGCCTCGGTCCACTCGAAGTCGTGGGCGGGCGGCAGCACGTGGTCGCGTTCCCCGCGCGCGTCCAGGAAGACGGCCCGTCCGTCGTCGGTCAGGTCCCAGCGCAGCGCCCGGATGTCGTCGGCCTTCTCACCGGTGCGGAAGACGGCCAGCAGCCGCCCTTCGATCCGGTGCAGGCGCAGCAGCCGGGCCTGCCGGTAGTAGCGGTGCAGCGCCGCGAACTCCCGGACGAACGCCGGGTCGTCGAGAAGGCCGGGGACGGCGTCCTCGGGCAGCCGGTTCAGCTCGCGGTCGTACAGCCCGAGGACGTCGCCGACCTCCGGCTCCGGGCGGCCGCCGTGGCAGCCGAACAGCAGGTGGCCGCCGACGGCGACGACGTCCCCGGGAACGCACGGGTGCTCGGTGCGCAGCAGACCGGTGCCGGTGAGGTCGAGCCGGGTGGCGCCGAACTCCTCGGCCCGGCGGGCGTTCAGCGCCTCGGCGCCGCGGGCGAGTTCGGCGGCCTGAGCGGTGAGCCGGTCGCGCAGCACCTCGTACGTGCCGCTGTCCACGGCGTCGTACGAACCCGTCTCCAGGGCGGTTGCCATGGATGGTGCGTCCCTTCGGAAGGTTCGGCAGGAGGTCGGGGGCCTGTGGCCCGGGGCGGAGCCGCCGCCCCCTGTTCGGCGGCTCCGCGGGACCCTCGGCCCTCAGGCCCTCACGGTGCCGTTGCGGCCGGTCAGCGCGGTCAGCGGGGTGTCGGCCAGACCCAGCTCGCCCGCGCGCTCCAGGAGCTGCTGGAACTGCCCGGCGTTCGCGCCACCCGACTTCATCAGCTTCATCAGCAGTGCGGAGATCGTCAGGTTCTGCACGTCGGCCGTGGAGATGGAGCCGAGGATCCGGCTCAGGTCCTCGGGGAGGCTCGCCGAGCCCTCCAGGTAGGGCTTGGCGAGGGCCTGTGCGGACCTGGAGTGCTCGACGAACCCGTCGACGCCCTTGCCGAGGGAGATCGCGGACAGCAGCCGGTCGAAGAAGACCGACTCGCCGCCGACGATGTCGATGTCGGCGTTCTCCAGCCCGGTCGCCAGGACGGTGGCCTGCGCCTCGGCGACCTGGCGCTGCACCTCCAGACCCGCGAGCCGGATCTCCTTCTCCGCCTGCAACCGCAGCCGGTACTCCTCGTGGCCGCGCGAGGCCTCGTCCAGGGCGGCCATCGCCGCCGCCTTCTCGGTCAGGCCCGCCGCCTCCGCCTTCAGCTTCTCGCCGATCGCGGTGGCATCGGCCAGCGCCTTGGCCTGGGCGCCCTCTGCCTCGGCCCGCAGCCTGGCCTCGGTGCCCTGCGCCTCCGCCCGCATCCGGGCCTGGGCCGCCTCGGCCTCCGCGCGGCCGGCCTTCTCGATGACCTCGGCCTCCTTGTCGCGGACCTGGACGGCGGCCAGCCCCTCGGCGGCGGCCTCCGCCTGAATGCCCTCGGCCAGCCGCAGCTTGGCCCGCGCGTCCAGATCCGCGGTCTTCAACCGGGCCTCGGCCAGGGTGATTTCCTCGGCCGCGCGGTGAGTGGCGGCCTGCTCGGCGGCCTCGGCGGCCTTGATGTCCTTGACCAGCTTCTCCTGCGCCTCCGCCTCGGCGGCGATGATCACGGCCTGCCGCTCCCGCTCCGCCTCCTCCACGGCGCGCAGCTTCTTGATGGACTCCTCCTGCTCGGCGACCGTACGGTCCACGGCGACCCGCTCGCGTACGACCTCGGCGATCTCCCGCTTCTCCGCCTCCACCTCCTTGTCGGCGGCGATCCTCGTCAGCTGGGTCTCCCGCTCCCGGGCGATGGCCTCGAGCAGCCGGTCCTTCTCGATGCGCTCGTTCTCCACGGCGATGACCCGCTCGCGGTTCTTCGCGGCGACGGCGACCTCACGGGCCTGGTTCTCCCGCTGCACGCCGAGCTGCTCCTCGGTGCGCAGGAAGGCGCTCTGCGCGCGCAGCCGCTCCTCCTCCACCACGCGGGCGGTCTCGGCCTCCTCGCGGGCCCGGGACGTCTCGATCTCCCGCCTCTGCTTGATCTCGGCGTCCGCCTGCCGGCGCTCCAGCTCCAGGATGGCCTCGCGCGCGTCGACGTTCTGCCGGGTGATCTCCTTCTCCTCGGTGCGCTGCGCCTCGTTCGTGCGCACGTGCTCGATCGCCGTCAGCTCGGTGATCTTGCGGATGCCCTGCGCGTCCAGGACGTTGGCCGGGTCCAGCTGGGACAGCGGCGTCTGCTCCAGGTAGTCGATCGCCGCGTCCTCCAGGTGGTAGCCGTTGAGGTCGACGCCGATCAACTCGATGATGTGGAAGCGGAGTTCCTCACGCTTGGTGTAGAGGTCGGTGAAGTCCATCTGCTTGCCGACGGTCTTGAGCGCCTCGGAGAACTTCGCGTGGAACAGCGTCTGCAGCGTGTCCTGGTGGCTGGCACGCTCGGTTCCGACGGACTGCGCCACCTTGATGACGTCCTCGACGGTCTTGTTGACCTTCACGAAGAACGAGATCCGTATGTCGGCGCGGATGTTGTCCCGGCAGATCAGCCCGTCCCGGCCGGAGCGGCTGATCTCGATGGTCTTCACCGAGATGTCCATGACCTCGGCCTTGTGCAGCACGGGCAGCACGACCTGCCCGGTGAAGGACACGTCGACCTTCCGCGTCTTGGAGACGATCAGCGCCCTGCCCTGGTCCACCTTGCGGTACAGCCGGGAGAAGACGAGCAGCGCGAGCAGAACGAGAATCAGGCAGGCAGCGGCGAGCGCGCCGATGACATCCATGGAATACGTCCTTGACGGTACGAAGGATGAGGCGGATCGGGGCGCCGAGCCGGGCGCTCCGGCGGCCTTCAGGCCGCGATCGTGAGTCCCCCTCTCCCCCGTGCAGGCCTCCGGACCGGACCGGCGTCTGCCGGGGTCCGGCATCGGAAACCATCCGTAGTGCTCCCCGGCGGCCATGATGCCCAGCTCGCACCCGGGAGCGCATTGCCGGTTCCCGGCAGTGTTCGGCACCTCCTCGATGCCGGTGGGCCGCCAAGAAGCCGCCGACGGGACGTCAGCACCCCGGCTGCCGCAGGCGTTCGGCAGCCGGGAAGGTGGGGCGGTCGACGACGGAGTACGGCCTGACGCCGAGCGATCGCGGGGCCGAAGCCATCGATCGGCTCCGCGGACACACTGACGGCGAAGTCACTCGGTCCTACCTCCCGGGAGCAGGCCGGCACCACGGCCCTGCAGGCCGAGGCCTCTTGTACGGGCCGTCCCCGCGTCATCTCCGTGTCGTCCAGCGTGGTGCCGTGCCGGCCCAGGCCCTGCCCCAGGCGGTGAGGTTGCGGTGGCGCAGGGCGAGGGTGACGGCTCCGTAGGCCGCGGAGCCCAGGGCGATGACGGACAGGGCGGCGAGGATCGCCCAGCCCATGGTGCGGCTGCGGACCTGGTCGGGGGTCAGCGGCGGGCCGGTGACCTGGCCGTGCGGGTCGGCCCAGACGTGGACGGTGCTGCCGGCGCGCAGGCCGGGAGGGACGTCCGTGGTCGCGTGGTGTGTCCGTCCGCCGGGATCGGTGAAGCGGACCTCGACCGGGTAGCGGGTCTTCTTCTCCTCGGCCGAGCCCGGCTCGGGGTGGCGCGGGGCGTCGTGGACGAGGACGGCGGTGGTGTGGTGCCGGGTCCGTTCGTGCCGTTCGGCGGTGTGCGTGTAGTGGTGGTGGGCCGCGTCACCGACGAGGTACGCGGCGGCGGGCGCGGCGGCCAGTACCGCCAGCAGCAGGCCGAGGCCGAGCCACGCCTGGAGCAGGTCGCTGGTGCGGCGCAGCGGGTTGCGCCGCAGTCGCCACAGCGTGATGGGGTCCTCCCTTCGTCGGCCCGGGTGCGGGAACGGGGGTCCGGTCAGGTGTGGGGACTGCCCCTTATACACATCT
>NZ_MUBM01000371.1 GCF_002154505.1 Streptomyces carpinensis
GTCTCGTGGCAGTTCCGCAACCGGCGGGCGCGGCTCTGCCCGCCGGTCGGAATCCGGCGCGGCCACGGGCGGTGTCGTTGGCGCGAACGGCCGCGGTTCCGACCGCCGGGCCGGGGCGGCGACCGGCGCCGACTCCGGCAAGGCTGTCCGCGGATCCAGCCGACGGGCGGCGGGCGGCGGAGCCACGGGCGGTGCTGTCGGGACCGGCGGCCGCGGCTCCGACCGCCGGGGCCGTCGCCGCACCTCTGCCACCCCTGCCGCATCGGGCAAAGTCGGCCCTGGTGACGACTTTTCGTAGGCGTTCGTCCTGAGCATGCTTGGTCCGCCGGATGTCGTCGCGGCGGATCATGCTGCCGAAAAAATGATGTCAGGTCGACGGGAGTTCGTCGACAATTATCGGCGGCGGGGGGTTCGAGGGTGTGGGCACTTGGACAAGGAAGGGGACGAACGTGAACCGCCCATTTTTCAGCAGTGGCCTGTATGAAAGCCGGTAGCACACAACCGAGTACGGGTCGCGGATGGTTTTGTAACACTTGAGATTCGTATCCGCCGACTCGATCCGACCATACGGTGGCGAGGTGTGTGCCTCACTCTCCGGAGATACCCAGACACCCGCAGCCAAACAGAAGAAAGTTCCTGCGGCAACAGAAAAGATCCGTAGGGTCGCCTTGCTCATGCTGTCACCTCGAAGCATGGAAGCGAATCCGCTCGCGTCGTGGTGTATCGGGCAAGCGGTCAATTGAACGTTTGGACATCCTCTTGCGTCGGGGACGGAACCGGCGCATGCGGTGTCGCCTTCAACTTTGAGAACTGGGAAGGTCGGCTCCTCGCTCACTAAAGAGCAGGTCAGAGTGGTCCGAGAGTGCGGCAGTAATCATGCGAAAAAATCTGCCCGCTTCATTGACCACCCCGGGGAACTTGCCAGTGGCGTCCCATACCGAGTGAAAGCAGAATAATACTCGCCATTGGTCCTTGCAACTCTAGATGCGGCGTCAGAGCGGCGGAGTTAGCGTGCTGTTATCCGGACAGAAACGTCTCCGGTTGCTGAATTGTAGCGCCGGTAAAGGAGAGTTTCATGCGAGGGAAATCAGTACTGAGCGCCGCCGCGATGGCTGCGCTGGTCGGAGGAATGGCTGTCGGATCGGTTGAGCCGGCCTCCGCTGTCCCGAATCAATCTTGCCGGGTCGTGGGCGGCACCCTGACAGGCAGTGGGTTCGCTGCCAACGGAACATTCACCGTCTCGCCTGGTGGGGCGACTGCGAACACTTCTTCCGACGGCAGTATTGGACCGATGGCCGTCACGGGGACAGGGCCCTTCTCAGTGGGTTCCGTGGCCTGCACGGGAGAGTCGGGAGGGTCGTCCACAGGAAGTGCAGCACAGGAGTCCGCTGCCGTAGCAGCCGGAGCGAGCGCGGCACAAGCGGCTATAAGTCGGGGCGCCTCCCCGCAGGAGGCGAAGGCGCAGGCCGTAGCCGCCGCACAAGCCAAGGCACAAAGCCTCGGTCTGCCGTCGTCGGTGGTGAATCAAGTCATCAACCAGACGACCAACAACGTGAACCAAATAATCAATTCAAACACAAACACAAACACAAACATCAACGGGTCGTTCAACCAGCAGGCACCGCCGAACCAGCAGCAGCAGAACCAGCAGCCAGGTCAGCAGCAGCCGAACGAACAACAGCAGCCCGGTCAGCAGCAGCAGAACCAGCAGCAGCCCGGTCAGCAGCAGCCGAACCAGCAGCAGCAGCCGGGTCAGCAGCAGCCGAACGAGCAGCAGCAGCCGGGTCGGCAGCAGCCGAACCAGCAGCAGCAGCCGGGTCAGCAGCAGCCGAACCAGCAGCAGCAGCCGGGTCAGCAGCAGCCGAACCAGCAGCAGCAGCCGGGTCAGCAGCAGCCGAACCAGCAGCAGCAGCCGGGTCAGCAGCAGCCGAACCAGCAGCAGCCCGGTCAGCAGCAGAACCAGCAGCAACAGCCGAACCAGGAGCAGCAACTGCCGAGCCAGCAGCTGCCGAGCCAGTAGCTTGAGTGCGTCTCGGAAAACGGAACCCCTGCCCGGCGGGCAGGGGTTCCAAGCCACGCGGCCCGACGACGGCGAGCCGTTCGACGCGGGGCCGTGGGAGCTGCTGGTGAAGCGTGCGGAGCTGCCGGCCCAGCCAGGGGGAACGGCGGACCTCAGCCTTTCTTGAGCAATAGCTCCGTGTTGCGGTCGCGGGGGTCGCCCTGGAGGGTGAGGGAGCCTTCGTGGGCGTTGAACGAGAGCTCGCGGTAGAGGGCGGCGAGGCCGGTCTGGGACAGGTCGGTGAAGTCCGTGCGGTGCGGGGCGGCGGACTCGATCAGGGTGGTGTGCAGGGAGAGCGTGCCGTCCTTGTTGTCCACCAGCTCGATGACCCGGGCGAGTTGGGGGAAGTCGACGTGGGAGGCGGTGGAGATCTCCCAGAAGGAGTGGCCGCCGCTGCTGGTGTGCGGGGTGATGGTGTTGCGGTGCACATGGCCGTTGACCCAGGCGACGACGTTGCGGTGCCGGCCGAGCAGGGCGAGCAGTTCGTCGCCGTTGTAGCGCTTCTCGTTCGGGCG
>NZ_MUBM01000372.1 GCF_002154505.1 Streptomyces carpinensis
GTCCAGCCCGCCGCACACGGATATACGGCCCAAAGCCTCATCGGCTGAACCGGGTTGGGACCGCAGTACGTGGCGGGCCGTGCCGCATGCCTGCGGCCCCTCCCGCCGTCGGGCGCGTGCCGGTTCGTCGTGGTTCCGCGCGGCAGCGGGAAGGGTGGGTGAGGAGAGGGGGCGTCAGATCAGGTCCATTGCCGCCACCTCGTCCGGGCGGCCGTAGCTGACCGGGCCCTGGAAGCGGCGGCGGGCTGTGGCGAACCACCAGAGTGTGGCCACGAGCAGGACGACGGCCAGGGCGATGGGCGCGTAGTTGAAGGAGTCGACGGTGATCGGGGAGGCCTGCGGGAGCATGAACAGCACGCTGCTCAGGGCGATCCAGGTGACGGCCGCGACACCGACCGGGCGGCCCCAGCGGCCCAGGTTCCAGGGGCCCGGCTGGAACTCGTCGCCGAGGCGCAGGCGCAGCAGGATCGGCACGGCGTAGGCGAGGAACAGGCCGACGACGTTGACGCTGACGATGGCGGTGAAGGCGGTGTGCGACCACCAGCCGGGCAGGACCAGGGCCAGGGAGCAGGCGACTGCCAGCCAGACCGCCTTGACGGGGGTACGGGTACGCGGGGAGACCGAGTGCCACCAGCGGGAGCCGGGCATGGCGCCGTCCCGGGAGAAGGCGAAGATCTGCCGGGTGTTGCTGGTGAGATTGGCCAGGCCGCAGAAGAGCATGGCACCGATCACGATCAGCAGAAGGCCCTTGGCGGTGCCGAGGCCGAGCGCGTCGATGAGGATCTGGACGGGCGGTGCGTCCGCGGCGGCCACCTGGTCGTAGTCGCGAATGCTGTGGACCAGGGCGAGCATGAGGATCAGACCGGTGACGGCGGAATAGCCGATGGCGCGGGTAATGCCCCGGGGTGCGTTGACGGTCGCCCGGACCGTTTCCTCGGACATGTGGAAGCTGCCGTCGAAGCCGGTGAAGGTCCAGCTGGTGACCAGCAGGCCGAGCATGCCGCCGTAAAGTCCGCTGGTGAAACCGGTGTTGTTCGCGAAATGCGTGACGAAGGACGCCGGACGGTGCTGGTCGGGGACGGCCACGAGAGCCGTCACGATCACCACGAGACCGATGAGCAGCCACCACACGGAGATCCGGTTCAGGACGGCGACCAGCTGGACCGTGTAGGTGTTGGCCAGCCCCTGGAGCACGATGATCAGAGCCGTGATCAGCACCGTCTGGTGGGCGGTCGGCCGGTAGGAGTGCCACTGGAGGGCGATGAACGCCTGGACGAAAGCGGCCGCCGCGTAGCCCGTGGCCGCGGTGCCTCCCACCTGGCCGACGAAGTTCAGCCAGCCGGTGAACCAGGACCAGGCTCCCTTGTGCCGTGTGGCGAGTTTGCCGGCCGAGAAATACAGCGCGCCGCTCGTCGGATAGGCGGAGGCGACTTCGGCCATGGCCGCCCCGATGAAGAGCACCATGACGGAGACGCCGATCCAGCCGAACACGAGAACGCGTGGGCCGCCCGCGTTCATTCCGAATCCGAAGGACGAGAAAATCGCCGAGATGATGTTGATGATGGTGAAGGATATAGCGAAATTGTCGAACGCCTTGAAGCGCCGGGTGAGTTTTCTCGGATAACCCAACGCATGCAGGGTGGCGTCGTCGTCGAGCGTGTTCGGGTCCGCCTTCGCGCGGGGCTGGACCGGCATCCGTTCCGACACGTGTCGGCCTTTCTCTCGGTGGCGGCGAGGGTCAGGTGGTGCTGGGGTGAGGGTCACGTGGTCGTGGGCACGGGCAGGCCGCAGGCGCGCCGGGCCCGGGACAGCTGCTCGACTGGGTCGCCGAACACGCACCACGGCATGCGTGAGGCGTAGGGACCCATGGCGGTGAGGACGGCGCGGGCCTCGAACTCGCGACCGCCCAGGACCAGCGCGTGGGCGAGGTAGGCCAGATCGAGCACCGGGGTGAAGGGCTGACCGGCCACCGTGGGAAGCCAGTTCTGGTAGGCGCCGAGCGCGGTGGAGCGCCACTGCGGCTGTTCCCAGACGCGGTCGGCGAGCAGCTGGGTGGGGTCGTGACTCTCCACCAGGGCGACCAGCGGCAGCAGCCGCAGGGCGGAGTCGGCGTGTGCCCGCTGGCTGAGGAAGGCGGCCACGTCCCAGGCCACGTTGACCGAGCCGCCGTACCGGGTGAAGAAGCAGGCGAGGAAACGGTGGTGGGCCTCGCGGTGCCAGGGGTCGAGGGACAGGACGTGGGCGAACAGCCGCCAGGGCCCGGGCGGGGCGGTGAGCAGCCCGGGCGGCGCCGGGTCGCGCAGCCGGTGCAGCCGGGCCATGGCCAGTTTGGCGACCCAGGGGGTGGGGTCGGCGGGATCCATGGCCGCGGCCCGGTCGCAGGCGGACAGCGCTATCCGCTCCAGCGGTTCGGCCCGCCGGTCGCGGACGTCGGCGGCGCGCAGCGCCCTGCGTACGGCCACCCGCGCCCACAGCAGCGCGGACTCGGGTGCGGGTTCCTCCGCCAGCCAGCGTTCGGCGAGGTCGGAGTCTGCGGCCTCCGAGGCCATCACGAGGGAGCGGTGGGCCCGCAGAGCACAGTCGTCGCGCGTCTCGGAAAGAGCGGCCCGGGCGCTCGCCCAGCGGCCGGCCCGGATGTCGACGCACACACTCGCGAGGACCCGGTCGTCCGCCGCCGGATGCCAGACATACTGCCCTTCGAATAACCCAGCGGCCATCTTCCCCGCCTCCCCGTACGACGCCTCGCAGCTGCGCATCGGCACTTTACTCATCGCAGGGCGCAACCGGAACGCCGATTTCGATATGTCCGCCGACGGATTCGCTGCTGGAATAGGCGGACTTGACGGATCTTCGCTCGGTAGTTCAATTCAGCACTATTCGAGGGCCGTCGCCGGCGGGTACGGGCGGCCACTAGAATGTTCCGGAGAAATATGCCGTCCTCATCAGCGCACCGACCTCAGGAAACCGCCATTCACGCCCTCGCCGCCCGTCTCCGCGACCTCCCGCCGTCCTGCGGCCCCGTCCGCCTCGTCGCCGTCGACGGGCACGCGGGCTCCGGAAAGTCCACGTTCGCCGGGCACTTGGCCGCGGCGCTGGGCGGCGCCCCCGTGCTGCACCTGGACGACATCGCCAGCCATGAGGAGTTGTTCGCGTGGGACGGACGGCTGTTCGCCGAGGTGATCGAGCCGCTGACCGAGGGCGCGACGGCGCGCTACTCCCCCTACGACTGGCACGCCCGGCACTTCGGCCCCGCCCGCCCACTGCCCCCGGCACCGGTGGTCCTCGTCGAGGGCGTGGGGGCCGGCCGCCGGGCCCTGCGCCCGTACCTGACCCGTCTGCTGTGGATGGACGTGCCCAGCGAGGAGTCCTGGGCGCGCGGGCGGGCGCGGGACGGGGAGGAGCAACGGGAGTTCTGGGCCGGCTGGGTCGAGGCGGAGCGCCGGCACTTCGCCGCGGACCCCTCGCGCCCCTTCGCGGATCTTCTGGTGCGGCAGTTGACCCAGGGGTATGAGGTGCTGCGGGGTCCCGCCGGGACCGTTGAGCCGGACCAGGGGGTGACCCACCGTGACGGACCGCGAGCGATGTGGTGAACCCGCGAAGCCCCTGGCCGAGGAACTTGGCTGAGTACCTCAAGGCCGCTTGACCCGGGGACCATACAGGTCTTACGTTCTCAATGTGCGGTCGATACGGACCGCCCGCAGTCGCGAAGCCCCCGGTTGTTCCCCCGTGATCGGGGGCTTCGTTCTGCCCGCGTCCTGTTTTTCGGACGCTGCGCGACGCCGTTCGCTCACCCTCGGTCACCGAACCGCGATGCGCCCCGTCTGCTCCCACCTCCCCGAACGCCCGCTGCCGCACCCTTCGGCGAGCGGCGGCCCCACAGGTACGATGCCCTCGGTGCGACCTTCGAACGGCTGCTTCGCGCACCTGCAACTCCGGTCCGCGGCACAGCGGTTCGACCAGAGGAAGCCGCCGGGTGGATGCCCGGTGGAAGGGGGTGTCCGGTGGATCAAGCCGGATCAGGGAGCGGGGTCTGGTGCGTGCAGCCGCATGGCGGAGGAGGGAGTCGACGCGGAGCGTCGGCGACCGACGACAACGCCGCGGATGCGCGTGCCAGACCCCGCGAGCCCGGCCTGATCCACCGGACACCCCCTGACCTACGGGGGCACGGTTTGTGGGGGACGTGATGGACTTCGGCACGCAGGGCCCCGAGGCCCCGGCCGACCTCGCCTGGCTGCGTGGCGTGGACGCCTACACCATGGGGGCCTATCCGCAGGCGGAGGAGGAGTTCCGGGTCGCGGTGCGGATGGATCCCGGAATGGCCGACGGCTGGCTCGGGCTGCACGCGCTGCGCGTCGACACGACGAACGCGCTGCTCAGGATGTTCCGGCACCGTGACCGCTTCGGCGAACAGCGCGCCCGGCACCGCCGCACTCTCAACTCCTGGTACTGGCTGGGCTGGTGGGTGCAGCCGGTCCTCGAGAGCCCCCGCGACCTGCTGCTCGCGCACGCCTCGCACTGGCTGGACGGGCGGCACGTGCCCGAGCTGGACCGGGCGCTGGCCGGTCTGCCGCCCGTGGACGCCGACGCCCAGGTCCGGTTTCTGCACGCCTGCCGCGCTTACCTGGTCAAGGACTGGGAACAGCTCGTCCGGCACACCGACCCGCTGGTCGACGACCCGATGCTCGGCATCGAGGCCGGCCTGTTCGGCGGCATGGCCCGGGTACGGCTGGAGATGTACGGGCAGGCCGAGCCGCTGCTGTCGGCCTCGCTGATGCGCTGCCGCAGCGAGCAGCCACAGCGCAAGGAGCTCAGGTACTGGCTGGCCAGGGCCCACGAGGGCACCGGCCGCAGCGCCGCCGCCCTCCCCCTGTACCGGGCCGTGCACCGGGTCGATCCGGCCTTCATGGACACCTCGGCGCGGCTCGCGGCCATAGCCGAGGGGGACGGGTTCGACGAGGCCACCGACCTCGCGGCGATCACCCTCACCGGTGTCGGGCAGGACACCGTGGACGGCCCGGACCTCCTGGACCCGCTGTTCGGGACCGAGGGCCGGGACCTGAGGCTCGGCGACCCCGATCCGGCGGGCTCCGGTCCCCTCCCCTCGGCGGCCGACCCGGCGGTCCGCGAGCGCGCCTCGGTCGCCGCCGGGCCGCTGCCCAACGGGCCCACCGACCCGGCGCTGCTCGAGGAGGCGCTCGCCGAGCTCGAGCGCATGGTGGGCCTGGAGCCGGTGAAACGCCAGGTCAAGGCCCTGTCCGCACAGCTCAACATGGCCCGGTTGCGGGCCGGGCAGGGGCTGCCCGTGCAGCCGCCGAAACGCCACTTCGTGTTCTCCGGCCCCTCCGGAACCGGCAAGACCACGGTCGCCCGCATCCTCGGCCGCGTCTTCTACGCCCTCGGCCTGCTCGGCGGCGACCATCTGGTGGAGGCCCAGCGGGCCGACCTGGTCGGCGAGTACCTGGGCCAGACGGCCGTGAAGGCCAACGAGCTGATCGACTCCGCTATCGGCGGGGTGCTGTTCGTGGACGAGGCCTACTCGCTGTCCAACTCCGGGTACGGCAAGGGCGACGCGTACGGCGACGAGGCGCTGCAGGTGCTGCTGAAGCGGGCCGAGGACAACCGGGACCACCTCGTGGTGATCCTCGCCGGCTATCCGGAGGGGATGGACCGGCTGCTCGCCGCCAACCCCGGGCTGTCGTCCCGCTTCACCACCCGGGTGGACTTCCCGTCGTACCGCCCCCTGGAGCTCACCGAGATCGGAAAGGTGCTCGCCGCGGAGAACGGCGACCTGTGGGACGACGAGGCTCTCGACGAGCTGCGGTCGATCGCCGGGCACGTGGTCGACCAGGGGTGGATCGACGAGCTCGGCAACGGGCGGTTCCTGCGCACGCTCTACGAGAAGAGCTGCGCGTATCGCGACCTGCGGCTGTCCACGTATCCCGGCGCCCTGTCGCGGGACGACCTGGCGACCCTGCGGCTGCCGGACCTGATGCAGGCGTACGGAGAGGTGCTGTCGGGGCGGGGGCCGCAGGACCCGTCGGCGTTGTGACGGATCCCGCGGGCCCCTGTTCACGCGCCCTCCGGCCGGGCGGCCGTGGGGCTGCCCACGGCCGCCCGGCTACGTCGCCAGGACCTCCTCCGGTTCCCCGCTCCCGCGTGGTTCCGTCAGGCGGATCTCCGTCGCCACCCGGTGCGCGGGGTCGCGTACCTCGCCCACCAGGAGCTCCAGTACGTCCTCCAGGGCCACCACGCCCAGCACCCTGCCGGACGCGTCCGCGACCTGGGCCAGATGGGTGGCCGCCCTACGCATGACGGTCAGGGCGTCGTCCAGCGGCAGCTCGGACCTCAGCGTCGCCATGGGGCGCCATATCCGCTGCGGCACGGCGCGGTCGGAGTCCTCCACGTCCAGGACGTCCTTGACGTGCAGGTAGCCCATGAAGGCGCCGTTCTCAGCGGCGACCGGGAAGCGGGAGTACCCGGTGCGGGCGGTGAGGGCGACGATCTCGCCCGGGGTGACCGACGGGCTGACGGTCACCAGCGCCTCGCGGCCCAGCAGCACGTCCAGGACCGGACGGGAGCCCAGCTCCAGGGCGTCCTCCAGCCGCTCCTGCTCCTCGGGGTCGAGGAGCCCCGCCTGGCCGGAGTCCTCCACCAGGCGGTTGAGCTGCTCACTGGTGAAGGCGGCCTCGACCTCGTCCTTGGGTTCGACGCGGAAGAGCCGCAGGATGCCCTTGGCGCAGGCGCCGAGCGCCACGGTGACCGGCTTGCAGACGCGGGCGAAGGCGACCAGGCCGGGGCTGAGCCACAGCGCGGCCTTCTCCGGCGCGGCCATGGCCAGGTTCTTCGGCACCATCTCACCGATGACCAGGTGGAAGAAGACCACGGCGGCGAGCGCGATGATGTAGCCGAGCGGGTGAACCATGCCGTCGGGCAGGTGCATCCAGGCGAACACCGGCTCCAGCAGGTGCGCCACCGTCGGTTCGGCGACGGCGCCCAGGGTCAGTGAGCAGACCGTGATGCCGAACTGGGCGGCGGCCATCATCTGCGGCAGCCGCTCCAGGCCGTAGAGCACCTGGCGGGCCCGGGCGGTGCCGAGCGGTTCGATCTGGCTGCGGCGGACCGAGACGAGCGCGAACTCGGCGCCGACGAAGAAGCCGTTGGCGAGCACGAGAAGCGCGGCGAACAGCAGTTGCAGGACGCTCATCGGGCGGCCTCCACCATGCTCGCGACGACGTCGGTTGCGGGCGCGGTCCGGACCAGGCGGACGCGCTCGGCGCGGTAGTGCCCGACCTCGCGCACGGACAGCCGCCAGCCCGGCAGCTCCGCCCTGTCGCCGGGGGCCGGGATCCGGCCGAGCAGGTCGGCGACCAGGCCGGCAACGGTCTCGTAGGGGCCCTCGGGTGCGTCGAGGCCGATGCGTCGGAGCAGGTCGACGCGGCAGCCGCCGTCGACGTCCCAGGCGGGCCGGCCGTCCTCCGGCGGTGCGGGGGCGAGCTCGGGCACGTCCTTGGCGTCGTGCTCGTCGCGGACCTCGCCGACGAGCTCCTCGACGATGTCCTCCAGCGTCACCACGCCCGCGGTGCCGCCGTACTCGTCGACGACGACCGCGATGGGCTGCTCGCTGCGCAGCTGGGCGAGCAGCGGCTGCACCGGCAGGGTCTCGGGGACCAGCAGGGCCGGGCGGGCGATATGGCCGACGGGGGTACGCAGCCTGTCGTGCACCGGCACCGCGAGGGCGTCCTTGAGGTGGACCATGCCGACGATCTCGTCGATCTTCTCGTGGTAGACGGGGAAGCGGGACAGGCCGGTGGCCCGGGTGAGGTTGACCACATCCTCGGCGGTCGCCGAGGACTGCAGGGCGCTGACCTTCACGCGCGGGGTCATGACGTGCTGCGCGGTGAGCTCACCCAGGGACAGAGTGCGGACGAACAGATCGGCCGTGTCCTGTTCCAGGGCGCCGGCCAGAGCGGAGTGGCGGGCCAGGGAGACCAGCTCGCCGGGGGTGCGCGCGGAGGCCAGCTCGTCGGCGGGCTCGACGCCGAGCGCACGCACCAGCCGGTTGGCGACCGTGTTGAGCGCGGCGATCACGGGGCGGAACAGGCGTGCGAAGACGTGCTGCGGGCCGGCTACGAACCGCGCGACCTGCAGCGGCCTGGACACCGCCCAGTTCTTGGGCACGAGCTCGCCGACCACCATCTGGAGGGCGGAGGCGAGCAGCATGCCGACGATCACGGCGACGCCGGAAACGGCGCCCTCGGGGATGCCGGTCGCGGTGAAGGGCCGGCGCAGCAGCTCGGCCAGTGCCGGTTCGGCGAGCATGCCGACGACCAGGGAGGTGATGGTGATGCCGAGCTGGGTGCCGGAGAGCTGGAAGGACAGCTCCCCCAGCGACTCGACGACTGTACGGGCGCGTTTGTCGCCCTCGGCGGCCGCCTGCTCGGCGTCCGGGCGCTCGACCGTCACCAGGCCGAACTCGGCCGCGACGAAGAAGCCGTTCGCGAGGATGAGCAGGAAGGCCGCTCCCAGGAGCAGCAGGGGGATGGTCATGATGCCGCCGCCTCCGCGTGCGCGCGGACCTCGGTGTCGTGGTCCGCGCTATGTCGGCAGGGGGCGGCGCAGGTACTACAGGACGATCCGTCCATCGCCGGAGGGAGTCACTCCTCGGGTAGCAGGAGCCCCTGGCACCGGTCGGAGCTCAGGGGCGGAGGCGCAGTGGACAACGCCTCCGCCACCAGATTAATAAACACCGGGCCCGGTGCGTCAGTGCAGACGTCCCCCAGTCAGCCGTGAGATTCCCCTCCGGACCCCTCGGGGTCCCGGATGGAGCGGGCCTCGACGAGGGCGCGCAGGGCGCGCGCGTCGGCGACCGCCCGCTGCTTGGCGATACCGGGCTGGATGCCGAGCGCGGGCAGGCTGGTGCCGTCGCTGAGGTTGAGGAACACCCAGGGGTCCCCGGGGCGCAGGTTCACCTGGAGGATCTCCGGCCACTCCAGGCGGCGGCTGCTGGCGATGTTGACCACGGTGACGCCGGAGTCGTCGACGACGACCTTCGGCCGCGAGAGCAGCGCCAGCACGCCGAACAGGACGGCGCCCGTGAAGACGAAACTGACGCGTTCACCGGGGCTGAGCTGCTCCAGCAGCAGCGCGACGACCGTGATCACCACGAAGATCGCGACCCCGGCCGTGAGCAGTACCGCGCGGGTGTGCCCCGGCCGGAACGTGACGGGGAGCGCGGGCAGGTCGGACATCCGTTCTCGGCCTCTCTGTTCCTTCCGTGCCTCTTGGTGACGGTACGGGCTCTCAGAGGCGGCAGGCGTGGATGGCCGTGGTCAGGATGGCACGGGCCCCGATGGCGTACAGGTCGTCCATGATCCGCTGGGCCTCCTTGGCCGGGACCATGGCGCGCACGGCGACCCAGCCCTCGTTGTGCAGCGGGGAGACGGTCGGGGACTCCAGGCCCGGGGTCAGCGCGACGGCCTTCTCCAGCTGCTCGACCCGGCAGTCGTAGTCCATCATCACGTACGTCCGGGCCACCAGGACGCCCTGGAGGCGCCGCAGGAACTGCTGCACCTTGGGTTCCTCGGCGTCCGCGCCGGTACGGCGGACGACGATCGCCTCGGACTTCATGATCGGCTCGCCGATGACCTCCAGGCCGGCGTTGCGCAGCGAGGTGCCGGTCTCGACGACGTCGGCGATGACCTCGGCGACGCCCAGCTCGATGGCGGTCTCGACGGCGCCGTCGAGGTGGACGACGGAGGCGTCGATGCCGTTGTCCGCGAGGTGCTTGGCGACGATGCCCTCATAGGAGGTGGCGACCGTCATGCCCGTCAGGTCCGCCACGCCGCTCGCGGTGCCGGGCTTGGTGGCGAAGCGGAAGGTGGAGCGGGCGAAGCCGAGGGGCAGGATCTCCTCGGCGTTGGCGCCGGAGTCGATCAGCAGGTCGCGGCCGGTGATGCCGATGTCGAGGCGGCCGGAGGAGACGTAGATCGCGATGTCGCGGGGACGGAGGTAGAAGAACTCGACCTCGTTCTCCGGGTCGACGATCCGCAGCTCCTTGGACTCGCGGCGCTGCTGGTAGCCGGCCTCATGCAGCATGTCCGCCGCAGGGCCGGAGAGTGAACCCTTGTTGGGGACGGCGATGCGCAGCATGAGGTCGGCTTCCTTCGTTCGTCGTACGCACGTACGAAAATGGGTGTGGGTGTTCGGGTGCCCGGAGTGCTCAGAGGTGGGCGTAGACGTCGTCCAGGGAGATCCCGCGGGCGACCATCATCACCTGGACGTGGTACAGCAGCTGCGAGATCTCCTCGGCGGCCGCCTCCTTGCCCTCGTGCTCGGCGGCCATCCAGACCTCGGCGGCCTCCTCGACGACCTTCTTTCCGATGGCATGGACGCCCTTGCCCACCAGTTCGGCGGTGCGGGAGGTGGCGGGATCGCCGTTGGCGGCCTTCTGCTGGAGCTCGGTGAAGAGCTCCTCGAACGTCTTCTTGGACATGGTGCTGCTAACCCTACGCGCTCCGGGCGGCTGCTCAGCGCCAGGGCTCGGATACCGAGCGGAGTGTGGCGGCGGTCGCGACCGCCGCGGTCACCGCCTCGTGCCCCTTGTCCTCGCTGGAACCCTCCAGACCGGCCCGGTCCAGGGCCTGCTCCTCGGTGTCGCAGGTGAGCACTCCGAAGCCGACGGGCACCCCGGTGTCGATCGACACCTGGGTCAGGCCCTGGGTGACGCCCTGGCAGACGTAGTCGAAGTGCGGGGTGCCGCCGCGGATGACGACACCGAGGGCGACGATCGCGTCGTAACCGCGGCCCGCCAGCACCTTCGCCACCACCGGAAGCTCGAAGCTGCCGGGGACCCTGAGCAGGGTCGGCTCGTCGATCCCCAGCTCGTGCAGGGCGCGCAGCGCGCCGTCCACCAGTCCGTCCATCACCTTCTCGTGCCACTGTGCCGCGATGACGGCGACCCTGAGGTCCCCGACGTTCCGGACGGACAGTTCCGGTGCACCCTTGCCGCTCACGTGTCTCCTCAGTTCCTGTACTTACTGGTTGCCGCAGGTGGCCGCGGCCACGGCCACGGAGGCTGCCGCGGCCGGCGTGTCCAGCCAGGGCAGGTCGTGCCCCATCCGGTCCCGCTTGGTGCGCAGGTACCGGAGGTTGTGCTCGCCCGCCAGGACGGGCATGGGCTCCCGTCCGGTGACGTTGATGCCGTGGCGCAGCAGCGCGTCGGTCTTGTCGGGGTTGTTGGTCATCAGGCGGACGCTGGTGACCCCGAGGTCCCGCAGGATCTGCGCGCCGGCGCCGTAGTCGCGGGCGTCGGCGGGCAGGCCGAGTTCGAGGTTGGCGTCGAGGGTGTCGCGCCCGCGCTCCTGGAGCTCGTACGCCCGCAGCTTGGACATCAGGCCGATGCCGCGTCCCTCGTGGCCGCGCAGATAGACGACGACTCCGCGGCCCTCGGTCTGGATGCGTTCCAGGGAGGCCTCCAGCTGGGGGCCGCAGTCGCAGCGCAGCGAGCCGAAGACGTCGCCGGTCAGGCACTCGGAGTGGACGCGGACCAGGACGTCCTCGCCGTCGCCGATCTCACCGTGGACGAGGGCTACGTGTTCGACGCCGTCGGCGGTGGAGCGGTAGCCGTACGCGGTGAAGGCGCCGTGCGCGGTGGGCAGGTTGACCTCGGCCTCGCGGCGGACGGTGGGCTCGCTGCTGCGCCGGTAGGCGATCAGGTCCGCGATGGAGATGATCGTCAGACCGTGCTTGCGGGCGAAGACCATCAGCTCGGGCAGGCGAAGCATCCGGCCGTCCTCGCCGGCGATCTCCACGATCGCGCCGGCCGGGCGCAGCCCCGCGAGCCGGGCGAGGTCGACGGCGGCCTCGGTGTGGCCGTCGCGGACGAGCACCCCGCCGGGCCTGGCGCGCAGCGGGAAGACATGGCCGGGGCGGACCAGGTCGGTGGGCTCCGCCGTGCCGCTCGCCAGCAGCTGGAGGGTGGTGGCGCGGTCGGCGGCCGAGATGCCGGTGGTGACGCCGTGGGCGCCGGAGGCGTCGACGGAGACCGTGAAGGCGGTCTTCATCGACTCTGTGTTCTCCTCCACCATCTGCGGGAGCCTGAGCCGGTCCAGTTCCTCGCCCTCCATGGGGGCGCAGATCAGGCCGCGGCACTCGCTCATCATGAAGGCGACGATCTCGGGGGTCGCCTTCTCGGCGGCGATGACGAGGTCGCCCTCGTTCTCGCGGTCCTCGTCGTCGACGACCACGACCGGGCGGCCGGCCGCGATGTCGGCGACGGCCTGCTCGATCGGGTCCAGAGTGAAGTCCTCGACGTTGTCGGTGCTGTAGAG
The DNA here is from genome assembly GCF_002154505.1 of Streptomyces carpinensis. GTDB lineage: Bacteria > Actinomycetota > Actinomycetes > Streptomycetales > Streptomycetaceae > Streptomyces > Streptomyces carpinensis. The sequence continues at coordinate 12,330 of NZ_MUBM01000372.1, forward strand.
GATGGGTGCCGCGGTCATGCGGGCGCTCCTTCCGGGACGGGCTGCGCGGCCCGGCGGGAACGCAGCCACCAGTCGCGCATGCCCCACAGGACGAGCGCGCCGTAGATGACGTAGACGAAGCCGGAGAAGGCGAAGCCGTTGGCGAAGTTGAGCGGGACGCCGACGACGTCGACGAGCAGCCAGGCGAACCAGAACTCGACCATGCCGCGTGCCTGGGCGTACATGGCGACGATGGTGCCGACGAATATGTAGGCGTCGGGCCAGGGGTCCCAGGACAGGGACGGGTAGGCCTTGAACAGGGCGGCGACCACGACCGTGCCGACGGCGGCGGCGCCGAGCAGGACGGCCCTCTCGCGCCAGGTGGCGAACCGTACGGCGATCTGGCCGTCCGCCGCCCGGTCCTTGCCGCGGTTCCACTGCCACCAGCCGTAGACCGCGACGACCATCACGACGATCTGCTTGCCGGCGCTGCCGGAGAGGTGAGCGGTGGCGAAGGCGGCGAAGAGGATCAGGCCGGACAGGAACTGGGTGGGCCAACTCCATATGGAGCGGCGCCAGCCGAACGCCAGGCCGAGCAGTCCGATGACGTTGCCGATCATGTCGGACCACTTGATGTGCTGGCCGAAGAGGGTGAAGGCCTCGGAGTTGAGCCAGTTCACTTGCCGGCCCCCTGCGCGCGGTCGCCCAGCAGCCGCTCGACGTACTTGGCGACGACGTCGACCTCGAGGTTGACCGGGTCCCCGGGCTGCTTCAGGCCGAGTGTGGTCAGGGCGAGGGTGGTGGGGATGAGGCTGACGGTGAAGTGGTCGGCGGCGGCGTCGACGACGGTGAGGCTGATGCCGTCGACGGTGATGGAGCCCTTCTCGACGACGTAGCGCGCGAGGTCCCCCGGCAGCGAGATCCTCACGATCTCCCAGTGCTCGGACGGCGTGCGCTCCAGGACCGTGCCGGTGCCGTCGACGTGTCCCTGCACGATGTGCCCGCCGAGGCGGGCGCCCACGGCGGTCGGGCGTTCGAGGTTGACACGGGAGCCGGCGGTGAGGACGCCGAGGCTGGAGCGCTTGAGGGTCTCCGCCATGACGTCGGCGGTGAACTCGTCGCCCTCGTGCTCGACGACGGTGAGACAGACACCGTTCACGGCGATGGAGTCGCCGTGCTGTGCGCCCTGCGTCACGACGGGGCCGCGGAGCCGGAAGCGGGCGGCGTCGCCGAGGTTCTCGACGGCGGTGACCTCACCCAGCTCTTCGACGATTCCGGTGAACACTTCCCGGGTCCTCCTGCCTCTTCGGGCACGGACTCCGGGGCTGCCGATGACGACAGAGAATACGAACGAGAACACTCGGAACGGCGACGCCGGACCACGCAACTCGCCACGAGAGCGAGCCGGTAGACGGCGGCGCGCACACGTACGTGCTCGCTCGCCGCGCACTGCCTCCCATCCGGACTTTAACCGTCGGTCCAGGAATTCCACCTGGTCAACCGGCCGCTGGAAGCGACCGGGTCGCGGACTATAACCGCCGGTTCGGACTTTCACCGACCCCGGAGTGCGCTGCTACTGGTACAGGGCAAGTGTGCCACGCCCGCGCGGCGTCCATACGGACGATCGGTGTGGATTCGCTCACAGAGCGCATCGCCGTCCGGCTCGCCCGGACCGGCTGAAAGGCCCGGCGGCGGGCAAGGGCCGTCGTCACCGCCGCCGGACCGGCCTGTGCAGGAGTCAGACCCTAAGTGGACTAGACCATAGCGTCAACATCTCCGTGCCGGGCGGGAGTTCGCGTCTGCCCGGCTGACGGGATGACGGGGAGACAGGCCGAGGGAATGACAGGCACCCAGAGGAGCGCCGTCGGCGGGCAGGAGGCCGGCGGCGCGGACTCCGAGCGGCACCGCTCCCGGCTGTTCGGCCGGCATGCCTCATGCTCGGCTCCGCCGAGGAGACCGAGGCCGCGAGCCAGGACACCCGTCCGCGCCACCGCGCCGCGGACCGCTCGGCCGTCGGGCACCCGCCGCCCGGCTCGCCGAGGCCGTCCGCCGACCTGTGCCCGAGCCGGCTCGCCTCGGCCCGGTCGCGGCGCCGGAGGTACGCCGGCACATGGTCGCCCGAGCCCGTGGTCACCTCGGGCGGCATGCTCGTGCCCCGGAGTCGGCCGAGGCAGCGGGACGCCGTGTCGATGGCGGTGCCGGCGCTGCTGGAGCGGCTCACACCCACCGAGCGGGCGGTGTGCGTGCTGCGGGAGGCCCTCGCGTACGGGCACCGCGAGATCGCCGGGGTCCTGGACCTCGCCGAGGCCGGCTGCCGCGGCGGTACCGGCGGCGGTGCGGCGGACGGGCGAGCGGGACGTTCGCCTCCAGCCGTCGCCGGAGCGGCAGCGGGAGCTGGTCGTGCCCGTTCCGCACAGCGGCTCGCCGGGGCGACCCGCCCGGACTTAAGAGGCTGCTCGCGGCCGATGCCACCTGGTGGAGCGACGGCGGGGCAGGGCCACCGCGGCCCGGCGGCCGGTCGAGGGCCGGTACAAGGCCGTCCTCCTGCCGGTGGGCGGGGCCCCACGGTGGGCGGCGGGCCCGGACTTCACGACGGCCGAGGTCGACGGGGCGGTGGTGCTCGTCGTGTGGGCGGCAGACGCACTGGCCGGGGTGGCCGCCTTGGCCGTGCGCGACGGTGTGGTGGCGCAGGTGCGGGTGGTGGTGAACCCGGACAAGCTGGACTTCGTACGGCGTCGGCCGACATCCGCGGCGGCCCGGTGTCACATTTCGCACGGGCCGGCCGGTCCTGGCTGACGAGGGCGTTCCACCGGGGAGCGCCGATGTGCGGAAGGACTGAACAGCATGACCAGGATCCTGGTGACCGGCGGCACCGGAACGCTCGGCCGGCTCGTCGTCGAGCGACTGCGCGCGGACGGGCACGAGGTGCGGGTCCTCAGCCGGCACGCCCAGTCGTACGCCGTCGATCTGCGCGAGGGCGGTCCCGCGCTGGACGCGGCGGTCACGGACGTGGACACGGTCGTGCACTGCGCCAGCTCGCCCAGGGGCGGTGACGAGGAGGCGGCCGCACATCTGATCGCGGCGGCGCGCAAGGCGGGGGTGGGCCACCTGGTCTACATCTCCATCGTGGGGGTCGACCGGGTGCCGCTCGGCTACTACGAGAGCAAGTACGCCGTCGAGAAGCTGGTCGAGGAGTCGGGTCTGGGCTGGACGGTGCTGCGGGCCACCCAGTTCCACGACCTCCTGCTGAACCTGTTCCAGGCCCTGGCCAAGCCGCCGGTCATGCTGCTCCCTGCGGGTGTGCGCGACCAGCCGATCGAGGTCGCGGAAGTCGCCGCCAGGCTCGCCGAGTCGGCGACGGCCGCGCCGGCGGGCCGGGTCCCGGACATGGGCGGCCCGGAGGTCCGCACCCTCGACTCGCTGGCCCGCGCCTACCTGAAGGCCGTGGGCCGCCGCCGCACGGTCCTGAGCGTCCCCCTGGCCGGCGGGGCCTACCGGGC
>NZ_MUBM01000373.1 GCF_002154505.1 Streptomyces carpinensis
CAGGTCGTCCCGCTGACCGGGCCGGCCGGCCCGGTCAGCGGGACGACCTGGGTAGGCGGGCCCGGTCAGCGAGATCGCCCGGCCCGGCCGACCCGGTCAGCGGGACGACCTGGGTAGGGGGGCCCGGTCGGCGAGATCGCCCGGCCCGGCCGCCCCGGACAGCGGAACTCCCTGGGCCAGCCGCCCCGGACACCGGGATCGCTGCCCGGGCCCGCTGCCCGCGCCCGGCGACCGGGCGGCGATCCATGCTCACCGCGCCACGCTCAACGACAGCGCGAACCGGCCCTCTCCGTCGGTCCACCACCGGGTCAGGTCAAGCCCCGCGGCGGCCAGTTCCCCCGTCACCCCCTCCCGGCGGAACTTCGCCGACACCTCGGTGCGCAGTTCCTCGCCCGCCGCGAAGTCGACGGCGAGATCGAGGGCGGGCACCTTCACCGTCTGGGCGGTGAGGGAGCGCAGCCGCATCTCGATCCACTCGTGGTCGGCGTTCCAGAGCGCCACGTGGTCGAAGGCGTCCGGGTCGAAGTCGGCGCCCAGTTCGCGGTTGACGACGCTCAGGACGTTCTTGTCGAACGCGGCCGTCACCCCGGCCGCGTCGTCGTACGCCCGCACCAGCACGGCCTCGTCCTTGACCAGGTCGGTGCCGAGCAGCAACGCGTCACCGGGGGCGAGCAGGGCCCGCAACCCGGTCAGGAAGCGGGCGCGCTCGTCGGGCAGCAGGTTGCCGATCGTGCCGCCGAGGAACGCCAGCAGCCGGGGGCCGGGCGTGTCGGGCAGCGTGAGCCCGGCGGTGAAGTCGGCGATCAGAGCGTGCACGTCCAGCCCCGGGCGCTCGGCGGCCAGCGACCGCCCGGCCTGCTCCAGTGCGCTCTCGCTCACGTCGACGGGGACGTAGGTGTGCAGGTCGGTCAGGGCGTCGAGCAGGTACCGCGTCTTCTCCGACGAGCCGGAGCCCAGTTCGACGAGTGTGCGGGCGGGCAGCGCGGCGGCGATCTCGTGCGCCCGGTCGGCGAGGATCTCGCGTTCGGCGCGGGTCGGGTAGTACTCGGGCAGTTCGGTGATCCGCTCGAACAGGTCGCTGCCGTGCGCGTCGTAGAACCACTTCGGCGGCAGCGTCTTGGGGTCGGCGGTCAGGCCGTGGCGGACGTCGGCGCGCAGCGCGGCGGCCATGGCGTCCTCGGGCAGGGTGCGGGTGATGTGGAACGGACTCAACGGCGGGGCTCCTCGGATGGTGCGGATGCCAGGTCCTCGGTGAGGTCCTTGAGCGGGGTCAGCAGGACGTCCTGGCGGCCGGCCGTAAGCAGGGTGTGGTCGGGGACCTGGAGCCAGCGCGGGTCGTCGTCGTACGGTTCGGAGGCCACGACCGCGTGCCGGCCGGGCTCGGCGAGGTACCACAGGGTGTCGCCCCAGGCGGTTGCGATGATCGTCTCGCCGTCGGTGAGCAGCAGGTTGAGCCGGGACCCGGGGGCGGCCGCGGCCACCTCCACCACGGTGTCGGCGAGCGCCTGAGCGGGCTCGTCGCCGCCGCGCAGCCGGGCCAGCGTCAGCGCCCAGACGAGCGCGGAGTCGTTGCGGGCCTCCAGCGACAGCAGGTCCTGCGCCGGCAGGGTGCGGGCGAGGTCCGTGAGCGAGCCCGGCCAGCCGGTGACGGCGCCGTTGTGGCTGAACAGCCACCGGCCGGCGGCGAACGGCGCCGTCGCGGCCTCCGCGTCCGCGCCCGCCAGGGTCGCGTCCCGTACGGCGGCCAGCAGCGCGGTGGTGCGGACGACCCGGGCCAGATCGGCGAAGGACAGATCCGCCCACACGGGCCCGGCCCGCCGGTAGCGGGCCGGCACCGGGTCGCCCTCGGCGTACCAGCCGACGCCGAAACCGTCGGCGTTGACCGTTCCGTACCGCTGCTGCCGGGGCGCCCACGACTGCCGGTACAGGCCGTGCGGCGGCTCCACGAGAAGCCGGCCGATCCGCTCCTCAGGTCCCACGTAGGCCAGGTGACGGCACATCAGGCTTCTCCCGGGCCGGTCGAGCGGGCGGTGCGGAACCCGGAGAAGATCTGCCGGCGGATCGGGTAGTCCCAGTTGCGGAACGTGCCCCGGCAGGCCACCGGGTCCACGGCGAACGAACCGCCGCGCAGCACCTTGTACTCGGGCCCGAAGAACACCTCCGAGTACTCCCGGTACGGGAACGCGACGAACCCCGGGTAGGGCAGGAAGTCGCTCGCCGTCCACTCCCACACGTCACCGATCAACTGCCGCACACCCAGGGCCGACTCACCGGCCGGGTAGCTGCCGGCCGGGGCCGGGCGCAGATGCCGCTGGCCGAGGTTGGCGTGCTCGGGGCCCGGGTCGGCGTCGCCCCACGGGTAGCGCGTCGAGCGGTCGCCCGCGGGGTCGTGGCGGGCCGCCTTCTCCCACTCGGCCTCGGTGGGCAGCCGGCGCCCGGCCCAGCGGGCGTAGGCGTCGGCCTCGTACCAGCACACGTGCAGCACCGGCTCGTCGGGCGGCACGACCTCGGTGAGGCCGAAGCGGCGCCGCAGCCACTGGCCGGCGTCACGGTGCCAGAACAGCGGTGCGGTGATCTCGTGCCGCCGTATGTGGTTCCAGCCGTCCGGCGCCCACCAGCGGGGGTCGTCGTAGCCGCCGTCCTCGATGAACGCCGTGTACGCGCCGTTCGTCACCGGTGTGGTGTCGATCCAGAACGGTGCCACTTCGCGTACGTGCGCGGGCCGTTCGTTGTCCAGTGCCCACGGCTCGGTGGAGGTGCCCATGGTGAACGGGCCGCCGGGGACCAGGACCTCGGCCGGGCCGGTGAACAGCGGAGCCGGTTCCGGGTCCGGGGCGGTCAGGACCTGCGGTCCCCGACGCAGCTGATGGGTGATCAGCATCGTTTCGTCGTGCTGCTGTTCGTGCTGCGCGATCATCCCGAAGGCGAAGCCCGCCTCCGTCAGCCGCGTCCCGTGGAAGGCGGTGGACTCCAGTACGTCCATCACCCGGCCGCGCACCTCGGTGGCGTATGTGCGGGCCTCGTCGGGCGCCAGCAGCGGCAGCGAGGGGCGTTCGGCACGCGGGTGCTCGAAGGCGTCGTACAGGTTGTCGATCTCCGGGCGCATGGCCTCCCGGCCGCCGACCGTGCGCAGCAGCCACAGCTCCTCCTGGTTGCCGATGTGCGCCAGGTCCCACACCAGGGGTGACATCAGCGGCGAGTGCTGGGCGGTGAGGTCGGGTTCCTCGACGCAGGTGGTCAGCAGGGTGGTGCGGTTCCGGGCCGCGGTGAGCGAGCCGAGCGCCCGCTCACGCAGCGTCTCGGCATCGAAGACGACCTCCGGCGCGCCGTCGGGCGAGGCTGCGGGGGTAGAGGCGGTGTCGGATGCGGCGTCGGGTGCGGGATCGGATGCGCGGTCGGTCATGTGCGGAAGTCCTTCCCGTGGGAGCGACGGCGGTCCGGGCCGCGCAGTCGGTCGAGCAGGTCGTCGGCGGGGCAGCGGCCCTTGAGGACGTAGCGGTCCAGGTACGTTCGGACGGCGTCCGCGACCTCGGCGGTGGCACCGATCCGGGGCAGGGCGTCCAGGGCGGCGACGAAGCAGGCGATCGCCGCCTCGTGCAGCTCCGGGTCGGCGAGCCCGCTCCGCGCGGCGTCGGTCCACAGCGGATTGTGCGGCGCCGGCAGGCCGTGGGTCCGCTCGGCGAGCGGTTTCACCGCCCGGTACGCGGTCTCGGCCGCCTCCGGGTCGTCGAAGAGTGCCGCCGTCACCGCGAGCGGCACGATCCACCCGTCGTCACCGGGCTGCGCATCGATCATGCGCAGTTCCAGGTGGCCGCGCGGCCGTACCGGCGGGAACAGCGTGGTGAGGTGGTAGTCGAGGTCCTCCCTCGTCGGCGGTCTGGGCCGGCCCGAGCGGATCCACTCCCGGAAGGTCAGCGCCTTCGGCACCTCCCACGGCCCGTCCTCGCGCCGTACGCACATCACCGGCGCGTCCAGCACGTGCCGGACCCAGGCGGTGCGCGGAGCGCCGTCCAGCGGGGGAGCGCCGGCCCGGCCCGGCCCGATCTCCGTCCACAGCAGCTGCCGGGTGGAGAGCCAGCCGGTGGGCCGGCGCCCGAGCAGCGGGGAGTTGGCGAATGCGGCCACCAGGACCGGGCCCAGCTGGTGCGCGAGCCACCAGCGCCGCACATGGCCCAGCGGTCCGGGTTCCTCGTGGCCGGCGTCCACGCACACCTGCACGGAGGCCGAGGTGCACATCATGTGCCGGCCGGCCGGGCCGCCGCGGTCCAGACAGGCCTCGAGGGCGTCGTAGCGCCGCTCGCGCAGGAACCTGCGGGGCGTGTGCCAGGGGTCGTGGCCCATGCCGACGAGGCGGAGGCCGTCCTCGGCAAGGACGGCGCGGACGGCGTCGAGGTCGGCGGAGACGGTACCGATGCACTCCATCAGGGAGGCGGCGGGCGGCGAGCTCAGCTCCAGCTGACCGCCGGGTTCGACGGTGAGCGCCGACCTCAGGGGCACGGTCCGCAGGGCGGCGTAGGCCGCCTCCAGACGTTCGGGTGTCACGGGGAGCAGCGGAGTACGCAGCTCGTGGACAAGCCACTCCACTTCGACGCCGAGGGCGCGGGGTGGTCCGGTCTTGAAGCAGATGCCGCTGACGAGTGCCTCGACCTCGGCCGTGGTGAGGGCCGTACGGCCCTCCGTACAGCCGCTCGCCGAGGCGGCGGGCGAATCTGACATGTCGGGATCCTCCTGAGATGCCACCATGCCACCGACCCGGGATCGGTGGGCCGGGGCGGAGTCATACCGTCCCACCCAAGACCCTCCGGCCGATTCGCACAAGGGTGCAGATCGGGACAATACTGCCCCGAAATCTCCGTTTGCGCGATGTTTCCCGGTGCTTCACGGCGCTCCCGCAGGTGTCACGCGGGGCTGCGCCAGAGGTGCCCCGGGCGGAAATCCCGTTGCACCGCTCGTCCAGGATCGCTCACGATGCGTGCATGAGCACGACGGGGGAGGACGCAGAGCTCGCGGTCATGGCGCGCACGGGGGTGGCGCCATGAGCGCGCGCCTGCGCGCCGTCGCGCAGCAGACGGAGCAGATGGTGATGGCGGGCGCCTATCGCGCCGCCGACGGGCGCGAGGTGCCGATCGCGGCGGCCGTCGAGGCCGCGCGGGAGGGCACGCGCATCCACGGCCCGGACCCCGTGCCCGTGCCGCGGTGGGCTCCGGTCGAGACGTCCCTCGAGGTCACGGGCGAGAGCAGCCTGGCGGCGGCCCGCCGGCTCGCGGGCCCCCTGGTGGCCGTCCTGAACTTCGCCTCGGCCCGCAACCCGGGCGGCGGCTACCTCAACGGCGCCCAGGCCCAGGAGGAGGCCCTGTGCCGCGCCTCCGCGCTGCACACGTGCCTGCTCCAGGCCAAGGAGTTCTACGACCACCACCGGGCCCACCGTGACCCGTTCTACTCCGACCGGGTGATTCACTCACCGGCCGTGCCCGTCTTCCGCGACGACGGGGGCCGACTGCTCGACGAGCCGTTCACCGCCGGTTTCCTGACCGCCGCGGCGCCGAACGCGGGGGTGATTCTGCGCGACGCTCCCGAGCGTGCCGGTGAACTGCCGCGCGCCCTGGCCGTCCGCGCCGAGCGGGTGCTGGAGACGGCCGCCGCGCACGGCTACCGGCGGCTGGTCCTCGGTGCGTGGGGCTGCGGGGTGTTCCGCAACGATCCGGCGCAGGTGGCGGGCGCCTTCCGGACGCTGCTCACTCCCGGCGGACTGTTCGCCGACGCCTTCGAGCACGTGGTGTTCGGCGTGCTGGACCGTACGCGGGGCAGCGTGGTCCGCGAGGCGTTCGTACAAGCGTTCAGCTGAGGCGCTGCCGCTGCCTCGACGTTGCTGCGACCGCCCCGGCCGGTCCCCGGGTGGAGCGGCCCGCGGCGTGTCCGAGGCCGCCGTACCCGCACCCGCTTCGGCGCCCGCCGACGGGATCAGCTCCAGCCGTACCGCTCCCGCAGCCGGTGCACCACCGAGTTGAACCGCATCCGGTCCAGCGCGCACGCCTCGCGCCGCATGCCCTCCTCGTGCAGCCGCAGCACCCGGTCGACGTCCACCCACGAGTCGCGCCCGGACCGGTCCCACGGGCCGTTCCCGATGGGCACCCACTCACGGTCGCCGTCGTGCGCCTTGCTGGACAGCTGCACGGCGAGAAAGGTCCCCGCCGCCTCCCGGGCCACCACCAGTACCGGACGGTCCTTGCCCCGCCCGTCGTTCTCCTCGAAGGGCACCCAGGTCCAGACGATCTCCCCGGGGTCGGGGTCGCCGTCGTGCGCGGGCGCGTACTCGGTGCGGACCCGGCCGACCTCACGCGGGTCGGCCTCGGTGGTGGCGGTGGAGCCGTAGCGGCCCGGGACGTCGTCATCGGTGAAGGCAGTCACGGGGGCACCCTAGAGCGTGCCCGCATGCGTCGGATCACTGGGCCTACGACGCTGAGCCGCCGTCAGGAGACCTCGTCGCGCCGCCGGATCCGCATGCCGGGCCGGCGCCGGTGGACGGTCAGGTAGGCGAGGCCCTCCTCGCCCGCGGTGATGCTGCGCGTCGAGCCGTGCGGGAGCCAGGCCGTCGCGCCCTCCGCCAGGTGCAGGGGCTCGTCCCCGGCACCCGCGCCGAGGACGCCGCCGCCGGAGACGACGTACAACAGCACGTCCAGGTCCGGTTCGCGGTGCGGTGCGACGCGCCCGCCCGGTGCGAGGCGGACGATGTTGGCGTCGAGCTCACGGCCGCTCTCCTCCAGCTTCCACAGCACACCCGCCGGGGAGGGCGGGTCGCCGGCCAGTGCCCGGGCGTCGCACAGGACGCGCGGGGCCGCCGGCAGGGGCACGTCCGCATCCGTGGTCCCGGCGGCCTCGACGGTTTCGGCGGGCTCGGCCGGCTGGGACGATCCGGCGCGTCCGTCCGAACCGGCCGGGTCGCTGCGGTGCGCGGACGGCGGCGTCATGCCGTACCCCTCTCCTCTTCGGCTCCCCCGGGTGTCCTACGATTATTCCATGTGGGTTTCGTAGAAAATCGGCGCAGCTGAGAAGGGGTGTGCAGGCGTGGCCACCACACGGCGGAGCCCTCGCCGACGCGAGGTGCTGGACGTGCTGCGCGCAGCCGCCGGGCCGCTGGGCGTCACGGAGACGGCCGAGCGGATCGCGGTCCACCCCAACACCGTCCGGTTCCACCTGGACGCACTGGTGGCCGAGGGGCTGGTCGAACGGCGGATCGAGGAGCCCTCGGGGCCCGGCCGTCCCCGTACCGTCTACGCCCCGCAGCCGGGCATGGACCGCGGCGGAACGCGCGGCTACCGCCTGCTGGCACAGATCCTGCTCAGCCAGTTGGCGTCCCGGGGCCCCGACGCGCGGACGGCCGCCATGGAGGCGGGCCGTGCGTGGGGGCGGTTCCTGGTCGACCCGTTGCCGCCCTTCCAGCAGCCGACGGCCGAGGAGGCGACGGCGCGTCTGGTCGCCCTGCTGGACGACCTGGGCTTCGATCCGATGCCCGAGGACAGCGGCGAGGGGCAGCCGCCGGAGCGAATCCGGTTGCACCACTGCCCGTTCCTGGAACTGGCCGAAGAGTACGGCCAGTTGGTGTGCACGGTCCATCTGGGGCTGATGCAGGGGGCGTTGACCGAACTCCGGGCCCCGCTGACGGCGACCGGGTTGGAACCCTTCGCCGAACCCGACTCCTGTCTGGCTCGTACGACGGCCACGTGAAGTGAACAGGCCGCGGGTCCGCACCCCGGCAGAAAGGCAACACATCGATGAACACCACGTCGGCCGCCACGGCGAGCGCGGTCACCTTCGTCTGGCTCGGCATGGTGCTGGCCATCTCCTTCCTCGAGGCACCGCTGAAGTTCCGCGCCCCCGGTGTGACCATCCCCATCGGCCTGGGCATCGGCCGTCTCGTCTTCCGCGCGCTGAACCTGGTGGAGGCGGCCCTCGCCGTCGTGGTGATCGTCGCGGCAGCGGTGGGCGACTCGCCGAACAGCGTCATCGCGCTGACCGCGGCCGTGGCCGTCCTGCTCCTCGCCCAGCTGGTCTTCGTCCGGCCCCGCCTCAACCGCAGGTCCGACCGCGTCCTGGCCGGGGAGGACGACGGCCCCCGCTCCCGGGGCCACCTGGCCTATGTGGCCCTGGAGCTCGCCAAGGTCGCCGTGCTGATCGCCCTGGGAATCAGCCTGCTGACGGTGTGAGCCGAGCGACACGGATGGGGCCCTCCGGTGGAAGGGCCCCATCTCTGTGTGTTGCCGTGCCTGTGCGTGCGGCCGTGAGGTGTGTGCCGGCGACGCCCGAGCGTGCGGCCCGGAAGCGGGACGGTCAGCTCTCGGACCCGTCCACCGGCACCCTCTGCGCCGGCGGCGGCACGCTCCCGTTCAGGGACGGCGACATGCCGTTCGCGCCCTGGCCGTTGCTGTTCGGCCCGTTGTGGTTCATGGACGCGAGGAGCTGGCGGGCGAGGCCAAGGCCGGTGCCGCCCATGGTGAGCGCCTTGGCGAACAGGTCGGCCATCCCGTCGGCACCGTTGAGCAGCACCATGTTGTCGACGTTGCCGAAGGCGGAGGCGCCCGCCTGGACGATCTCCGGCCAGTTCTCCGCGAGTTGCTGGGCGACGACGGCCTCCTGGTTCTCGGCCAGGGCCGCCGCCCGCGCCTTGATGGCCTCCGCCCCCGCCAGCCCCTTGGCCTTCGTCGCCTCGGCATCCGCGAGGCCCTTCGCCTGCGCGGCCGCCGCCTCGGCCTCACCGGTGGCCCGGGTCGCCGCGGCGGTCGCCGCACCCCGGGCCTTGGTGGCCTCCGCCTCCGCGCCCGCGGCCGTCTTGACCCGGGTCGCCTCGGCCGCCGCCGCGAGCTCCGTCTCCTTGGCCTTCGCCTGCGCCGCCGAGATCCGCGCGTCGCGCTCGGCCTCGGCGAGCGTGCGCTTCTCGTACGCCTTGGCGTCCGCCGGCTTGCGCACGTCCGCCTGGAGCTGCTGCTCGCGCCGGTGCGCCTCCAGTTCGGCGACCCGCGTCTCCTGGACGACCACCTCCTGCCGGGCGCCGGCTTCGGCGAGCGGACCGGCCTGGCGGGCCTTCGCGGCCGCCTTGTCCCGCTCGGCCTGGTAACCGGCCTGCAGGATCTCGCTGTCCCGGGTGGCCTCGGCCATCCGTGCGAACGACTGCTGCTCCGCCTCGGTGGCCAGCCGGTTCGCCTCCGCCTGCGCGATGCGCGCGTCCCGCTGGACGGCCGCCGCGTGCGGCATCGCGAGATTCTGGATGTAGCCGGTCGGGTCCTCGATCTCGTGGATCTGCAACGAATCCACGATCAGACCGAGCTTCTCCATCTCCGTGCCGCAGGCCGCCCGGGTCTGCCCCGTCAGCTTCTCCCGGTCGCGGATCATGTCCTCCACCGTCAGTCCGCCCACGATCGAGCGCAGATGACCGGCGAAGACGTTGTGCACCCGCTCCGACATCAGCTTCTGCTGGTCCAGGAAACGGCGGGCCGCGTTCGCGATCGACACGAAGTCGTCGCCCACCTTGAAGATGACCACGCCCCGCACCTTCAGCGGAATGCCCTGATGGGTCACGCAGTCCACGTGCAGTTCGGTCTCGTTCAGGTCGAGTGAGAGCTTGCGCACCGCCTGTACCCCGGGCAGCACCAGCGTGCCGCGCCCGGTGACGATGCGGAACCCCATGCCCTCCTCGAGGCCCTCGGTCCGGTGCTTGGAACCCGAGATGATCAGTGCCTCGTTGGGTTCGGCGACCCGCCACATCATCTTGAACAGACCGATCAGAACGAGGACGGCGACGACCGCCACCCCCGCCACGACGCCGACGATCATCGGCATACGCCCCCTTTGGGTTGGTGCCCGTTCGGCACCGAACGAGGGGAGTGTGCTCCTCGGCGGCCCCCTGGTGAAGTCACCGGCGCGTCCTTGTTGCAATCTTGACGCGTACTGCTCTCACCTGCGACGGAGCGGGCTCAACTGTCGTACACCGCCTCGACGTAGACCGTCCGGGGCGGCAGGTACTCCACCACCATCACCACCGTGCCCCGCTCGATACGGCCCTTGCCGTCGGCGGCGTAGGCCAGGAAGTGCTCGGCGCCGCCGCGCACCCGGACGATCACCTCGCCCACCAGCCCCGGCCCGACGGTACCGGTGACACGCCCCATCAAGCCGACCATCGCCGCATCCTCCATGGCCGCAGCCTAGATCCTGCCGGGGCTTCAGGCAGGAGGGCGGAGGGTAGAAGCTCGCACGGTGCCGCCGAGGACCGGGGGCGGGCCGGACACGGTGCGCGAAGGGGGAGTTCATGTCCGACGAGCTGGTTCGGTTCGAGCTGGGGGAGGGCTCGGCCGGGGTGTACGTGGAGCTGGCCGAGGACGACTCCGGAGTGGAACGGGTACGGCGGCGCAACGGTGCGCGGCAGGAGGCGGTGGACGGGTTCGAGACCGGCCTCGACCAGATCCGTGACGTGGCGGCCCGCACTCTGCGGCGGATCACCTCGATGCCGGCCGCACCGTCGACGGTGGAGCTGGAGTTCGGGGTGAAGTTCAGCGTGGAGGCGGGCGCGGTCATCGCGCGGACCGGCGTCGAGGGGCACCTGAAGGTGAAGGTGGTCTGGGAGAACGCCGCTCTGGAACGAGGTGAGGGTCGGGACGCAAACGACGAGGACGACGAGGAAGACGACGGCACGGAGGCGACCGGGGCGGCGGACGCGGCCGGAGGCGGCGCCGGAACCGGCCCTGGAGCCGGCGCCTGATCCGGCACTCGGGCCGTTTCGCCGTCGGAGCGGGCGCCTGGACCGGCGCTGGAGTCATTTCGCCTTCGGAGTCGGCGCCTGACCCGGGGCTGGGGTCGCTTCGCCACAGGAGCCGACACCTGATCCGGCGCCCGGGTCCTTTCGCCTCCGCAGTCGTCGCCTGACCCGGCGCGCGGTCACTTGGCCATCCGAGCCGGCACCTGGCCCTGACTACGGGTCACTTCGCCATCGGATCGGTCGACTTGACCGCCACCGGGTCCGCACCGGCCGGCCCCCGGCGCATGGGTGCCACCCTCGTGTGCTGCGCCGGTGCCGTCACGACCTCAGGGGGCGTCGGCTCCTTCACCAGGCTCGGCTCGGCCCAGATCCGCTCCAGCTGGCTCCGGTACAGCGTCGTGCCGCCGGTGACGGCCTGTGCGCACAGCACGGCGAGGATGCCGGGGCCGAGGAGCGAGGCGTCGCCCAGCATCTCCGCCACCATCACCAGGACCCCGAGCGGAGCGTGGGCCACGGAGCCCAGACAGGCCGCCATCCCGACCGCCACCGGGACCAGGGGGCTGTGCGGAGCGATGCCGAGCGGCTCCGCCACCCGCCACAGCGCGGCGCCCACACCCGCACCCACCACCATGCCCGGCCCGAAGATGCCGCCCGACCCGCCCGAGCCGACCGTCAGCGCGGTACCCACGATCTTCGCCAGCGGCAGTGCGAGAACCACGGTCAGCGGCAGATCGAGCAGGAGCTGCCGCTGCGTCACCGCTTCCATCAGGCCGTAACCGGTGCCCAGCACTCCTGGCACCAGCAGCCCCAGCCCGCCCACCAGCAGCGCACCGACCGTCGGCGCCGCGATCCGGGCGAGCAGCCCGCGTGCCCGTCTCTCCACCCGCGTGTGCACCGCGTAGAAGCAGGCCGTGTACAGCCGTCCGGCGCCGCCCGCGACCACGCCGACGACCGCCACCAGGGCGAACTCGCCCACGCCGCTGACCGCTTGGCCCGGACGACTGCCCAGCACCGGGGTGAACCCGAAGCAGGCGCCGAACACCAGCCAGCCTGCGACGGAGGAGATCAGGGCCTTCGGCAGCACCTTGGCGTCCATGCCTTTGCGGTACAGCATCTCCGCCCCGAGCAGTGCTCCACCGAGCGGAGCCCGGAAGATCGCGCCCACTCCCGAGGCGAGCCCGATCACCAGGGCCGTGCGTGCCTGTTCCCGCGACATGCCGGTGCGCCTGGCGATGACGGAACCGAACGCCGCCGAGATCTGCGCGGCCGGTCCCTCCGTGCCCCCCGAGCCGCCGGAGCCGAGGGTCAGGGCCGACGCCACGAGTTTCACCACCGTCACCCGGCCGCGCATGCCCGTCGGGTCGTGGTGGGCGGCGGCGATGGCGGCGTCCGTGCCGTGACCGCGCGCCTCGGGCGCCAGCCAGAGGGCGAACCCCGTGGCGACCAGGGCACCTCCGGCTGCCACCAGCGGCACCAGCCATGGCCGGTCGGAACCCGCCAGCGTACGGAATCCGCCCTCCGCCGACGTCCGGTAGGGCCGGTAACCGGCCACCGATTCGAGCAGCCAGCCGGTGCACAGGTGCAGCAGCCCGAACAGCGCCGCCGCGCCCAGACCCGCCACGGCGCCGATGAGGACGGCGGGCACCACCCAGCGTGCCGTCGAGTCGTCCGTGTCGTCGGCGGGCAGCAGCCGGGCGCCCCAGGACCGTAACGACCGGCGCCTCGACCGCTCTGCCGTACCACGCGCCCCCGTATCCACTTGTGCTCTCCCGCCGCCCGACATCTTCACCACCTCAGAGGGTGACGGTCGGCCGGTGTCAAGGTCAACCTGGCAGCCTCGGAAGGAGTATGACGGCGGGTCAGAAGGGTGACACCCCGTCGCACAACCGTCCAATACACCCCGACGGAACCCGTGGGTCGCGCCCGAATCGCGGGCTGACCTGCCCACGTTCCTCTGGTTATCCTCAAAGTCGGTGCAACGGACAGTCATGGTGGGCAGTCATGGTGCGGTGGCGACAGGTGGGGGGCTGAGACCGATGCCGAGCGGGGCCGGTGAGCGCACGGCGGACATGCCGGATCTGACGGGGCTGTCCCTGGAGGAGATCCTGGAAGGCACCGACTCGGCGCTGTCCGAGGCGTTGCGCCGCGTGCTGCGCCATCTGGCAGGGGAGGAGGCGCCGGTGGCCGCCTACGACTCCGGAGGCGACACCGCCGACGGCCCTCGACGAGTCACCACCCCCGTTTCGTGAAGGCGGTGGACGGCGCGGGCCCCGGCCGGTGGCCCGACGACCTCCTCGACGTCGCGGCCCTGCGCACGGCCGGCACGCGCCCGCTGCCCTTCAGGGAGTTCGTCGTCAAGGTGCACAGCCGCTGCAACCTCGCCTGCACCTACTGCTACGTCTACGAAGCCGCCGACCAGCTCTGGCGTGCGCAGCCGCACACCATGTCGCCGCGCACGGCCGAACAGGTGTGCCGGCGCATCGCCGAACACGCCGAACGGCACCGGCCCGCCTCCGTGCGTGTCATCCTCCACGGCGGCGAACCGCTGCTGGCCGGGGTCCCGCTGCTGCGTGAGCTGACCCGCACCCTGCGCGCGCTCATGCCCGCCGGTACCGAGGCGGAAGTCGTCATCCAGACCAACGGCACCCTTCTCGACGACGACGTGCTGCGTCTGTGCCACGAGGAGGACATTCGGATCGCGGTCAGTCTCGACGGCACCGCCGAGGTCCACGACCGCACCCGCCGCGACCACTCCGGACGCGGCAGCCACGCCCGGGTCGCCGGCGCGCTGCGGCGCCTGGCCACGCCCGAGCACCGCCGCGTGTGGGCCGGCGTGCTGTGCACCGTCGACGTCACCGCCGACCCGCTCGCCACCTACGAGCACCTGTTGTCGTACGACCCGCCGTCCGTCCGTCTCCTGCTGCCCCTCGGCAACTGGACGAACCGCCCGCCGGGCCGCACCGACGACCCCGCCGCGACTCCGTACGGCCGGTGGCTCGCCACCGTCTTCGACCGCTGGTACGACGCTCCCGGACCTCCGGTGCGTATCGCGTTCTTCGAGTCGGTCCTCGACCTCCTGCTCGGCGGCGTCACCCGCACCGAGACCATCGGCGGGGCCCCCTCCCAGCTCGCCGTGGTCGACACGGACGGCGCGCTCACCCTCTCCGACCAGCTGAAGTCGGCGTACGAAGGGGCCGATCGCAGTGGCCTGGACGTCCACCGCCACGCGTTCGACGCGCTGCTGGACCACCCCGGGGTCGTGGCCCGCCAGCTGGCGGCGGACGGGCTGGCCGCCCAGTGCCGGGCCTGCCCGGTCGGCGCGGTCTGCGGCGGCGGCCACTATCCGCACCGCTACCGCGCCGACAACGGCTACCTCAACCCGTCCGTGTACTGCCCGGACCTGATGGCGCTGATCCGGCACGTGGCCGACGTCCTGCGCGCCGACCTCGCCCGAGCCGCCGGGGTCCGCCGTTGACGCACGACCGCCCGGCCGCCGCGGTGGCCGCACCCGCGCTGACGCTGCCCCGCGAGCTGTGGCGGCAGATCGCCCGCGGGACACCGGACGCCGACACCCTGCGTGTGCTGCGGGCCGCCCGCGCCGGCCGCAACCTGCTGCTCCTGCGGGCCGTGCACCACGCCTCCCGTGACCGCGGGGGCAGGGCCGGCCGGGACTCCGGCGCCGCCATGGCTGTTCTCTCCGCCGTGCGCCGTCGGGCGCCCGCGGTCTTCGACACCCTGGTCACGGACCCGGCCGCGGGGGTCGTGCTCGCCGAGGCCGTGCGCAGCGGCCGCCCCGACTCGGTGGCCGTGCTCGCTGTGGTCGCCGGGCACCGGGCGGGCCTGCCCTTCCGTCTGGAGGTTCCGGTGCGCCACGGCACCGTCGACCTGCCCGGCCTCGGCCGCGCCGGCCTGGGCGCCGCCGCGAGCACCGCGCGGGTGGAGCGCGGCCCGGACGGCCCGACCACCGTGAGCGCCCCGGGCACGCCCGCCGCGGTCCGGATACCCGACCCGGCGGCGGAGCGCGCGTCCGGCTGGGAGCCGGTGCCACGGGTCCGTCTCGCGGCGCCGCGCCCCGGTGCCGCGCCGGTGATACGCCTGGACTCGCACGGTCCCCTGGACCTCGGCGCTCCCCGCGTCCTCGGCCCGCAGGAGCTCGAGCGCTGGCGTGACCGGCTCGGCGCCGCCTGGGAGTTGCTCGCCGTCGGCCATCCCGACCGCGCGGACGCCGTGCGCGACACCGTGAGCGCCGTCCTGCCCCTGGACCCACGGCCGCCCGGCGGCACACGCGGCGCTTGGCTGAGCGCCTCCTTCAGCGACGCCTTCGGTCTCGTGGCGCTCGCCCCGCTGGACGACCCGGCCGAACTCGCCGCAGCACTCGTCCACGAGACGCAGCACTCCCTGCTGTACGCCCTCCAGGACCTCACCCGGCTGCTCCACGCCCGGCCCGGCGCCCGCGGGCACGCGCCCTGGAACGACCGCCCCCGTCCGCCGTCCGCGCTGCTCCAGGGCGCCGCCGCGTTCCTCGTGACCGCCGGGTTCTGGCGCCGGGAGGCCGCCCTCGGAGCTCCGGCGGCCACGGCGCCGTACGAGCGGTGGCGGCGCACCGCCCGCCTGGCCTGTGACGAACTGGAGCGCGGCGGCTGGCTTACCGAGAACGGCCACCGGCTCCTGGACGCCCTGCGGGACGTGCTCGCCGGCTGGGAGGACGCGCCGGCGGACGAAGGGTGACCGGCAGGTGCCGGGGGCTCAGGCCCTGCCCTCCAATCCCCGCCTGCCCGGCGGCGCCTGGCAGGCACTGCCCGGAGCTCTGTCGAGCAGGGGCCCCAGCGGTGTTGCCGAACCGCCCACGTGTCTCCGCCATGTGCGCGCTCCGGCGCCGTGCGATCGCACGCGTCAGGCGCCGCCGGGCGCGCCCTTCGGGCGGACGGCGGGAAGGTGACGGCAGGAACTAGATCGGCGGCGGCTCGATGTCGCACTCCGCTCGGATTCCGGCGGCGGCGCCCCGGCTCTCCGGATGGTCCGGGCCGAGCGTGGCCAGATAGCGCCGCTGCACCGAGGCCAGCAGTTCCTCACCGGCCTCCGTGTCGTCCGTCGCGTTCATGTCCAGGGCCACGTTGGTCAGCGCGGCCAGCGTCGCCGGGTGCCGGTCGCCGTAACGGGCCTGGAGGGTGCGGGCGCACTCCTCGCCCAGCGCCCGCGCCGCCGCCGGGTCGCCGCCCAGTGCCAGGTCGGTGGCGAGGTTGACCCGGGCGAGCAGCAGCCAGGGGTGGTCGTCCGGGAGCGCGGAGGCGAGGGCGGCCACCGTCTCCTCGTCGACCCGGCGGGCCTCGGCGTGCTGCTGGGCGGCGCGCAGGGCCGCCCCGTGGTCGACGCCGGCCGCGCCCGTCAGCGGGTGCCGGGGGCCGAGCACCGCCCGGTAGCGGTGCAGGGCCTCGGCGCTGTGCTCGCGCGCCCCCTCCGGGTCGCCGGTCAGCCGCAGGTCGTTGGAGATGTTCGTCAGCGCCGCCAGGGTGTCGATGTGGTCCGGGCCGAAGTGCAGGCGGTACTGCTCCAGCGCCTCCTGCGCCAGGGCGAGACCCTGCTCCAGCTCGCCCGCCTTGCGGCAGGTCACCGACATGTTCTTGATGGCGCGCAGCGTGTGCGGATGTTGGTCGCCGTACTGTTCGCGGTACCGGGCCAGCGTGCTCGTCTGGAGGATCAGCGCGTCCGCGTACCGGCCGCACTCGCGCATGTCGCGGGCGACGTTGTTGATCGAGAACAGGGTCGAGCGGGCCGTGGGGCCCAGGAGTTCCAGGCGGGCGTCGTGGATGCGTTCGTCGAGCGTGAGCGCCTCCTCGTACAGGCCGTTGACGCGCAGGCTCACGCTGTAGTTGTGACCCACGGTCAGGACGTGCGGGTTCTGGTCGCCGTGGCGTCCGACGCTGCGGTCGTAGGCCTCGCGATCGAGGGCCAGCGCCTCGGTGAAGCGGCCCGCCGCGCGCAGGTCGGCGGCGGCGGCACCGGCCACGGTGAGGGTGAACTCGTCGTCGTCGCCCAGGGTGGCGCGCAGCCGCCTGAGCACGTCCTCGTTGATCCGCCGCGACTCGTCGAAATCGGACAGCTGCCAGTGGGCGCTCGCCTGCTGACGGCGTGCCCAGAGCGTCTGGACGTGGTCGGGGCCCAGTGCGGTGTGCCAGACGTCGGCGACCTGCCGGGCCAGCTGGGCCGCGCCTCGGAAGTCACCGCGGGCGATGACGTAGCCGAGGATGTTCAGCGCGGTGTCGCGGGCCTCGGCGTCCCCGCAGTGCAGCAGGCCGGACGGTTGGAGGTGGGGCAGGATGTCGGCGTAGTTGCGCCAGTTCTGCGGGCGCTGGGAGTCTCCGGGGTCGTGTGCGCCGATGATCTGGTGGACCAGGTGGCGCAGCCGGGTGGCCTCGTCGGTGGACAGCTCGTCGCGCAGGACGCCGCCGAGCAGCCGGTGCACCTGGAGCGTGCCGGTGGCCGGGTTGACGGTCAGCAGCGAGTACTGGTTGATGGCCCGGATCGCCCGGCCCCGGGCCAGCTCGTCGCGGGCGACGGGGGCGAGGTCGTCGGGCAGGTTCAGCAGCCGGGCGTCGCGCAGGAAGGACTGCGCGATGGGCTCCGGTCCGAAGAAGGCGAGCAGCCGCAGCAGTTCGAGCGCCTGCGGGTGCTGCGCGCGCAGCAGGTCCNNNNCCTCCCTGCGGCGGTTCTCCAGCAGGTCCAGGTAGGAGGCGGTGTCGATGCCGGAGTGGGCCAGTGCCGCGACCGAGTGTTCGAGCGCCAGCGGCAGGTCGCCCAGTGACTCGGCGAGCCGTTCCGCCTCCTCACGGCTGGTCCAGGGGGTGCGCCGGCGCAGGAACCCGATGCTCTCCTCCCGGCTGAACACGTCCACCTGTAGGGCGTGCACCCGTTCGGCCCAGCCGGAGTGCCGGGACGTCACCAGGACGTGGCCCGCCCCGTCCGGCACGCCGAGCAGTGAGGGGATGTACGGTACGACGTCCTCGGGCGCCGCCGCGTTGTCCATCACCAGCAGCCAGCGTCTGAACGGGGTGCCGGTGGACATCGCGGCCAGCACCCGGTCCACGGGG
>NZ_MUBM01000374.1 GCF_002154505.1 Streptomyces carpinensis
CCGGATCCGGCGCCGGCGCCGCGCCTCGGCGTCCGCCAGACACCGCTCCTCGGCCCGGGCGAGCGCCGCCTCCTCGACGAGAACGCCCTGCCGCTCGTAGCGGCTCTTGCGCCGGTTGAACCGCACCACCACCGCCCACAGCGCGCTCTCCTCCCGGGACCTGCGCGTCAGCGCCGTATCACCGCGCGGCAGGAACACCAGGTGCCCCAGGTCGGCGCAGTCGAGGCAGCGAGGAGCACCCTCCTCCAGGACGAGCATGGACAGCGGGGCCCGGCGGCACTCGGCGCAGTGCTTGCGCCGCAGCGGCTGGACGACGAGAAGACCGGAGCGTGGCAGGGGAGTTGGGGGGAGCGCCATGCGAGGTTCATTCCCCGGCGCCCTCTCCGCCGCACCCGGATCCCGACCTGGCGCATCATGGCCGTGTGCGACTCGAAGCGATCACCTGGGAACGGCTCGGCGACCTCCTGGCCGAGCGGCTGCTCGACCTCGAACCGGGCGACGGCAGCCCCTGGCCGCGCATCGCCTTCGACGGCGCCCCCGCCGCCCGCCCGGGCGACCTGGCCCAGCGGGTCTCCGAGGCATTGCGCGTGCGCGGCCGCCCGTCGTTGGTGGTCGGAGCCGAGGGCTTCCTGCGCCCGGCGTCCCTCCGGCTGGAGCACGGCCACCGGGACGTGGACTCCTACTACGACGGCTGGCTCGACACCGGCTCCCTCTGGCGCGAGGTCTTCGGCCCGCTGGAGGCCGGCGGCGACGGCCGTGTCCTGCCCGACCTGAGGGACCCGGCCACCGACCGCGCCACCCGCAGTTCCTACGTTCCACTCCCGCCCGGCGGGCTGCTGTTGCTGCACGGACCCCTCCTGTTGAGGCACTGGTTCCCCTTCGACCTGAGCGTCCACCTCCTCCTCTCCCCGGGCGCCCTGCGCCGCCGTACCCCGGAGGCGGAGCACTGGACGCTGCCCGCCTTCGAGCGCTACGAGGCCGAGACCGACCCGGCCGGCACGGCGGACGTACTGGTCCGCGCCGACGACCCGCGCCATCCGGCCTGGAGCGGCTGATCAGAGCCAGCCGTTGCGCCTGAAGCCGCGGTACAGCGCCAGACAGGCGGCGGAGATCACGCCGATGACGAGGGGGTAGCCGAAGCGCCAGTGCAGCTCCGGCATGTGCTTGAAGTTCATCCCGTACATCCCGCACACCATGGTCGGCACGGCGATCACCGCGGCCCAGGCCGTGATCTTGCGCATGTCCTCGTTCTGCGCCACCGTGACCTGCGCGAGATGGGCCTGCAGGATCGAGTTGAGCATCTCGTCGAAGGACGCGATCTGCTCCTTGGCCCGTATCAGGTGGTCCAGAACGTCCCGGAAGTAGGCCTGTATCTCCGGGTCGACCACCTGGATCGGCCGGGTGGCGAGGTCCTCCACCGGGCGGCCGAGCGGGACCACGGCCCGCTTCAGCTCCAGCAGCTCCCGCTTGAGCTGGTAGATGCGTCCGGGGTCGGTGCGCGCGCCGGTCTGCGCGAACACCTCCATCTCCACCTGGTCGATGTCCGCCTGGATCGCGTCGGTGACGCCCAGATAGTCGTCGACCACGTGGTCCGCGACCGCGTGCAGCACCGCGGCCGGCCCCTTGGCGAGCTGCTGCGGCTCGGACTCCAGCTCCTCGCGCAGCGGTCCGAGCGAGCCGTGCCGTCCGTGCCGCACCGTGATCACGAAGTCCTGGCCGGCGAAGACCATGATCTCTCCGGTGTTCACCACCTCGCTCGTGGCCGTCAGCTGTTCGTGTTCGACGTAGCAGACCGTCTTGAACACCGCGAACAGCGTTTCGCCGTAGTGCTCCAGCTTCGGGCGCTGGTGGGCCTCGATCGCGTCCTCGACGGCCAGCGGGTGCAGGTCGAACAGCTCGGCGATGCCCGCGAACTCCTGGTCGGTCGGCTCGTGCAGGCCCAGCCAGACGAAACCGTCGCGGTTCTTGCGCACCCCTGTCACGGCCTCGACCAGATCGCCGGCCTCCGGGACCCGGACACCGTCCCGGTACGTGACGCAGTTGACCACCGAGGAGCCCAGTGGCGACCGGGCAGGGTGGCTCAGGTCGACCCGCCGGCGCCGGCGAGCCAGCCGCGCCACCTTGCGGAGGCCACCGACCTTGTCGAGGCCCGCCACCTTCCGCAGATTCCCTGCCATGGACATCTGGATCTCCTTGCGTGGATCTCCTTCGGGCGGCGCTCGCTGCGCCGTGGCGCGCCAGTCTGCCAGGCCGGCGTGAGCGGCGGGTAAGCCTGTGGGAGCAGGGGATTCCGCTTTGTTCCCGCCTGTGGACAGACCCCCGCCGCCGGGGGAAGTGCCCGATCACCGCAGGAACGCCGGCTGTGTCCGGAACGCCGGTCATGCCCGGACGGGCAACCGCCCCCGGCATGCCCTCTGCGCCCCGACGACTGTCCGCGCCCCGAACGCCGACCGCGCCCGGCCGTCCTGCCGCACCCGGCCGTCCTGCCGCGCCCGGACCGCCCGGCCGTCGAGGCGCTGCCGGGCAGCCGTCGCCGTCGGCACCGGCGACTGGGATGATCGCGGTATGACGCACGGCGACGGAGACGGATATCTGCTCGACAACCGGCAGATGGAGGCGGGCGAGCGCTTCGACGCGTTCGCCCACCTCTTCGACCCCACGACCTTCCGGCACCTGGAGGCGCTCGGAGTCGGAAGCGGGTGGCGGTGCTGGGAAGTAGGGGCCGGCGGCACGTCCGTCGTCTCCTGGCTGGCCGAGCGCGTCGGCCCCACCGGCCGGGTCGTCGCGACGGACATCGACACCTCGCTGGTCGCCGAGGCCGCCCGCCCGCCGGTCGAGGTACGGGTCCACGACGTGGGCGCCGAGGAGCCGCCGGGTGAGGACTTCGACCTGGTGCACGCCCGGCTCGTGCTGGTCCATGTGCCGGACCGGGAAAGGGCGCTGCGGTCCATGATCAAGGCACTCCGCCCGGGCGGGCGGCTGCTGCTGGAGGACGCCGACCCCGCGCTGCAACCCCTGCTCTGCCCCGACGAACACGGACCGGCGGAGGAGCTGGCCAACCGCCTGCGGCGCGGTTTCCGGCGGCTGCTGGCCGACCGCGGCGCCGATCTCTCGTACGGGCGCAGGCTCCCGCGTCTGCTGCGCGAGGCCGGCCTGCGTCAGGTGGAGGCCGATGCGTACTTCCCGGTCACCTCGGCGGCCTGCGCCGCCCTGGAGTCCGCAACGGTCCGCCAGATCCGCGACCGGCTCGTCGGCGCGGGCCTGGCCACCGACGAGGAGATCGACCGCCATCTGGCCAACGTGGCCACCGGCACCATGGACCTGGCCACGGCCCCGATGATCTCGGCATGGGCCTACAAGGACTGACTGCGATACGGGGACCGACTGGGATGCAAGGCTGACGGGGACACGGCTGACGCGGGCACAAGGGCTGAGGGACGTCCGAGAAACCCCGTGAGCCGTACCCGGCTCAGGGCCCGCGGGAGTCGCTCCGCGGAGGTCTCCCGCCCACTCTTCCCACCGCCGTCGCACCCGCCCGGCAGCCCTCCGCCGCCGCGGCCTCCGGATCGGCGCTGGCGAGCAGCGTGGCGAGGAACGCCCCCGTGAACGCGTCCCCGGCGCCCGTGGTGTCCCGGGGCGCCGCCGGTACGGCGGGCACGCGGGCGCACACGGCGCCCGAGCGGGCCACCAGCGCTCCGTCGGAGCCCTGCTTCGCCACCACCAGAGGGACGTGCCGGCTCAGCTTGGCGGCCGCGTCCGCCGGGTCGGGCAGGCCCGTCAGCAGACACGTCTCGTCACGGCTGGGCAGCAGTACGTGCACCCCTTCGACGAGGGTCAGGAACCGGTCCACG
The DNA here is from genome assembly GCF_002154505.1 of Streptomyces carpinensis. Taxonomy (GTDB): domain Bacteria; phylum Actinomycetota; class Actinomycetes; order Streptomycetales; family Streptomycetaceae; genus Streptomyces; species Streptomyces carpinensis. The sequence continues at coordinate 3,852 of NZ_MUBM01000374.1, forward strand.
CCCAGCGCGGCGAGGAAACCGGCCGAGGCCGGATCCAGGCTCACCGGCACTCCACGCGCGCGTGCCGATGCGAGGGCCGCCGACACGAGCGCCCGGCTCGGCTCGGAGAACAGCAGGTACCCGGACAGATGCAGCCAGGCCACCCCGTCGAGCAGCGCCTCCGACCAGTCGCCGGGCGCCAGCCGCAGCGACGCCCCGCTGTCGGTGAGGAAGGTGCGCTCGGCGGCGGCCGCCGCGTCGACCAGGCAGACCACCGTCCCGGTCGGCGCATCGGGGTCCACGACGAGCCGTGGGCGCACCCCCGAGGCCACCAGCTCCCGCTCGTGCCAGGTGGCCGTGTCCGCGCCCACCCGGCCGAGCAGCCGTACCTCCGGACACCCGTGGTGGGCCGCCCAGCAGGCCACGTTGGCGCCCGCGCCACCGGGTACGAGCCGGATCGCGGCGGCGGTGTCGGTACCGGCCGCGAGCGGCCCCCGATGCCGTGCGACGACGTCCGTCACCACGTCCCCGACCACCAGCAACGCCCCACCAGCACCACCGTCCGCCCCGAGAGCCGCAACTGCGGATGCCGCCGGGTCTCCCGCCGCCCCCGTCGTCACATCCGGGCCCAGGCCGACGCGATGCGTGCCGCCAGGCGCACATTGCCGCGGACGGCCGCCAGGTTGGCGCGCAGCGAGGCGCCGTCCGTGTGCCGCACCAGGTAGTCCAGCAGGAAGGGAGTGACCGCCTGCCCCGTGACCCCCTCCGTCTCGCACGCCTCCAGGGCGTCGGAGAGCACGCGCGCGTGCAGCTCCGGATCGAGCTGTTCCTCCCGGGGCACCGGATTGGCGACGATCAGCGCCGACTCTGGCGCGCGCAGCGTGTTCTGCGCCTGCATGACCTCTGCCACCTCCTCGGGCGTGCTCAGCGTCCAGTCCACCGGATGACCCGAGTCGGCGAGGTAGAAGCCGGGGAAGCGGTCCGTGCCGTAGCCGGCGACCGCGACCCCCAATGTCTCCAGCCGCTGCAGGGTGGCGGGAACGTCCAGGATCGACTTCACCCCCGCGCACACGACCGTGATCCGGGTGCGGGCCAGCAGCCCCAGGTCCGCGGACTCGTCCTGGGTCACCGTCCACTGCCGGTGCACGCCGCCGAGGCCACCCGTGGCGAACACGCGGACGCCCGCCAGGGCGGCCAGCAGCGCGGTCGCCGACACCGTGGTCGCCCCGCTCGCCCCGGCGGCCACGGCGAGCGGCAGATCGCGGTGACCCAGCTTGCGGATCCCCTCCTCGTTGGCGACCCGCTCCAACTGCTCCTTGTCCAGGCCGACGTGCGGCCGCCCGTCCAGCACGGCGATCGTCGCGGGTACGGCACCCTCCTGCCGTACCGCGTCCTCCAGCTCCAGCGCCACCTGGAGGTTGCGGGGGCGTGGCAGCCCATGGGCGATGATCGTGGACTCCAGGGCAACCACAGCGCGGCGCGCGGCGAGCGCCTCCCGTACCTCTTCGGACACCACCAGCACGTGCCTGCCTCCCGTCTGTCGCTCCTCCCTCATCTCTGGCGGGTCGCACACCCGGTCAAACCCCCGCACCACAGAACGCTTCCGGCTGCGGTGCCACGGCACTGGCCCGGGCCGCACGGACGACATGGCACGTCTCGGCCATGTCCGTTCCGCCTCAGAACAGAGGTTCGGGCAGTACCCCTTCCAGTGCGAGCAGGGCACGCTTGGTCTCCAGGCCACCGCCGAAGCCGCCGATGCCGCCGTCGCTCTCGACGACCCGATGGCAGGGCACCACGACCGGCAGGGGATTGGCGCCCATCGCCACACCCACCGCCTGGGCCGCGCCGGGCTGACCGACCCGCCGGGCGAGATCGCCGTACCCGACGACCGTTCCGTAGGGCACGCCGGACGCGAGCTCGCGCAGCACCTGGCGGTTGAAGCCCGAGATCAGGGACCAGTCCAGAGGCAGCTCGAAGCCCCGCCGCTCGCCCGCGAAGTACGCCTGCACCTGGCATATCGCCTCCGCCAGCAGCGGGGAGCCGGGCGCCTCCGCGGGCTCGGTGCCCAGTCGCGAGGCCAGCCGGGCAAGTGCCCGGTGGCGCACCGCGTCGGTGGCGTGGAACACGACGTTGACCAGGCCGTCCGCCGTCGCCGCGAGCAGCAGGGGGCCGATGCCGGTGGCGACCACGGCCCACACGACCTGCTGTTCGCTGCCTTCTTCCTGCTCGTGGCTGTCCATGCGACCACCGTACGGTCCGCCTCTGACAACGCCCGCTGACCTGCGCCTTCACCCGACGAGGAATGCCGTGGCCGGGATCGGGGCCGTGGTTCGGGCAGCCGGCAGGGCCGCGCGCACCACGTCCGGTTTGTTGGAGATGATGCCGTCCACGCCGTAGCCGGCGGCGGTCCGGGCCCGGGAGGCGTCGTCGACCGTCCAGGCGAAGACCTTCATCGGCTTGCCGTGCGGTCCGGTGAACGCGTGGACGGCGGAGACGTACTCGGCGGACAGCGTGCCGTAGGAGGGGTTGATCAGGTCCGCGAAGCCCGCGTACCGGTGCAGGTCCGCCGTCGCCGGCCCGCCGAGGAAGGCGGTCCTGACCCCGGGCTCGAGGTCGTGCACCGCGCGCACGCTGCCGGCGCTGAAGCTCTGCACGATCAGACGGCTCGTCAGGTGCCGGTGGTCGAGCCAGCCCTCCCTGCGCAGCAGCCTGAGGGTCTGGCGCTCGATGCCGGGGTACAGCTCGGGGTTCTTGATCTCCAGCAGCAGCTTCTCGTGGTTGCGCTCGACCCGGCGCATGTACTGATCGAGGGTCGGCACGCGCGTGCCCGCGTACACGGGGGAGAACCAGCTGCCCGCGTCCAGCCGCGCGATCTCGGCGGCGGTGAAGTCCTTCACCTTCCAGGGTGCCCGTTTGGGGAAGACGCGCTGGACGTTCGTGGTCCGCCGCAGACTGTCGTCGTGGAGGACCACGAGCACGCCGTCCTTGGTGCGCTGCACGTCGTTCTCCACCCAGGTGAAGCCGAGTGCCGCCGCCTTGTCGACGGCGGGAAGCGTGTTCTCCGGGGCGTAGGCGGAGGCGCCCCGGTGAGCGACGATCAGGGGCCGCTCGTGGCTCCCGGCCGCCCGTACCTCGGAGGGGGGCGACAGCACCGTGGCTCCCAGGAGGGCGGTGGTCGTGGCGGCGACTGCGCGCGCGTGCATGCGTACTCCTCGCGTCATGATCGCTGTGAGTTCAAGATTGACTGCACAGGGTTAACGACGTGGGTCGGTGCAGGACAGCCACGGAGTGAATGAAGTTGCCCGGGTTTACACAGGTGCCGCACATCTGCGGCAAGGTCGTGGTTCTTTGCCGGAAAGTCGTTCGACCATTCCGGCGGAGGTCATACTCTCTTGCGTCAACCCTGATCGCGGGGCGGTCAACAGGCGGGGGCGACGTCACCGCATTCGGGGACTCAACAGGGTGGAAGGGCAACCGCGCATGCACCACGGCACGGTCGACGGATTCAGCTACGGGCTCGTCACCCCGCTGGTGGCCTATCTCATGGCCTGCCTAGGCGGGGCCCTCGGTCTGCGCTGCACCACCCGTGCCCTGCTCGTCGCCCAGTCCTGGCGCCCCGGCTGGCTCGCCCTCGGGTCGGCGGCGATCGGCTCCGGCATCTGGACCATGCACTTCGTCGCCATGATGGGCTTCACCGTCGAGGGGGCGCCGATCCACTACGACAGACCGATGACGTACGCCAGTCTGGTCCTCGCCATCGTCATGGTGGGCATCGGGATCTTCATCGTCGGCTACCGGGGCGCGACCGGCTCGGCCCTGTTCACCGGGGGCACGGTCACCGGTCTGGGCATCGCCTCCATGCACTACCTCGGCATGGCCGGCATGCAGCTCGACGGAACCGTCCAGTACAACACCCTCACCGTCGCCGCCTCCGTCGTCATAGCCGTCGTCGCCGCGACCGCCGCGCTGTGGGCTGCCGGTCAGGTCAGGGGCTTCATGTGGAGCGTCGGCGCGAGCCTGGTGATGGGCCTCGCCGTCAGCGGCATGCACTACACCGGCATGGCCGCCCTCAGCGTCCAGGTCCACGGAACCGGCGACGGCACCGTGGGGGAGTCACCGGCGTCCCTGCTCGCCCCCATGCTGATCGGTCCGCTCGCCTTCCTGCTGCTGGCCGGTGTCGTCGTGATGTTCGACCCGCTGATGGTCATGGGCCGGCCGGCCGGGACACCCGTCGAGCACAAGCCGGGCGTCCCGGCCCCCGAGCTGGTCACGCACTCCGTCCACCGCCCGGTGGCCCGCGCCCGCCGGACGCCGGCCCGGCGCACCGCTCGCGCCCCCCAGAACCGCTGATCCGGACCCGTTGTCAGTGGCGGGTCGTACGGTTGATGACATGCGGCCCGTTTCTCACATCGAACGCACGGTGGCGCCCTTCGAGGTCGTCAGCCCCTACCAGCCCAGCGGCGACCAGCCGCAGGCCATCGCCGACCTCGCCCGGCGCATCGAGGCGGGCGAGAAGGACGTCGTCCTGCTCGGCGCCACCGGCACCGGCAAGTCCGCCACCACCGCGTGGATGATCGAGAAGCTCCAGCGTCCGACGCTGGTGATGGCGCCGAACAAGACCCTGGCGGCCCAGCTGGCCAACGAGTTCCGCGAGCTGCTGCCCAACAACGCCGTCGAGTACTTCGTCTCGTACTACGACTACTACCAGCCCGAGGCCTACGTCCCGCAGTCGGACACCTACATCGAGAAGGACTCCTCGATCAACGAGGAGGTCGAGCGGCTGCGCCACTCGGCGACCAACTCGCTGCTCACCCGCCGCGACGTCATCGTGGTCGCCTCCGTCTCCTGCATCTACGGCCTCGGTACTCCGCAGGAGTACGTCGACCGCATGGTGCCCCTCAGGGTCGGCGAGGAGATCGACCGGGACGAGCTGCTGCGCCGTTTCGTGGACATCCAGTACACGCGCAACGACATGGCCTTCACCCGCGGCACCTTCCGGGTGCGCGGTGACACCGTCGAGATCTTCCCGGTCTACGAGGAGCTGGCCGTCCGCATCGAGATGTTCGGCGACGAGATCGAGGCGCTGTCCACCCTGCACCCACTCACCGGCGAGATCATCAGCGACGACCAGCAGCTGTACGTCTTCCCCGCCTCGCACTACATCGCCGGCCCCGAGCGCATGGAGCGGGCGATCAGGGGCATCGAGGAGGAGCTCAAGGAGCGCCTGGCCGAGCTGGAGAAGCAGGGCAAGCTGCTGGAGGCCCAGCGGCTGCGGATGCGCACCACCTACGACATCGAGATGCTCCGCCAGATCGGCACCTGCTCGGGTGTGGAGAACTACTCGATGCACTTCGACGACCGTGCCCCCGGCACCCCGCCGAACACACTGCTCGACTACTTCCCGGACGACTTCCTGCTCGTCATCGACGAGTCGCATGTGACGGTGCCGCAGATCGGCGCGATGTACGAGGGCGACGCCTCCCGCAAGCGCACCCTCGTGGAGCACGGTTTCCGGCTGCCCTCCGCCCTGGACAACCGCCCGCTGAAGTGGGAGGAGTTCCAGGGGCGCATCGGCCAGACGGTGTATCTGTCGGCAACCCCCGGGCAGTACGAGCTGTCGCGCTCGGACGGCCAGGTCGAGCAGATCATCCGCCCGACCGGCCTCGTCGACCCGGAGGTCGTCGTCAAGCCCACCGAGGGCCAGATCGACGACCTGGTGCACGAGATCCGGACGCGCGTGGAGAAGGACGAGCGCGTCCTGGTCACCACGCTCACCAAGAAGATGGCCGAGGACCTCACGGACTACTTCCTGGAACTGGGCATCCAGGTGCGCTATCTGCACAGCGACGTCGACACCCTGCGCCGCGTCGAGCTGCTGCGCGAGCTGCGCTCCGGCGAGTACGACGTCCTGGTCGGCATCAACCTGCTGCGCGAGGGCCTCGACCTGCCCGAGGTGTCGCTGGTGGCGATCCTGGACGCCGACAAGGAAGGCTTCCTGCGCTCGGGCACCTCGCTCATCCAGACCATCGGCCGCGCGGCGCGCAACGTCTCCGGCCAGGTTCATATGTACGCCGACAAGATCACCCCGGCGATGGAGAAGGCCATCGAGGAGACCAACCGCCGCCGGGAGAAGCAGATCGCGTACAACACGGCCAACGGCATCGACCCGCAGCCGCTGCGCAAGAAGATCAACGACATCGTCGCGCAGATCGCCCGCGAGGAGGTCGACACCGAGCAGCTGCTCGGCACCGGCTACCGAAAGTCCAAGGACGGCAAGGGCGCCAAGGCCCCGGTGCCGTCGCTCGGCGACCAGACGGTCAAGGCCGCCAAGGCGGCGAAGCCCGCCAAGGCCGCCAAGGGGAAGGCGAAGGAGACGGTGCCCACCGACCGTCCCGCCGCGCAACTCGCCGAGCAGATCGAGGAGATGACGGAGCGGATGCGCGCCGCCGCCGCGGAGCTGCAGTTCGAGGTGGCGGCCCGGCTGCGTGACGAGGTCGCCGAGATGAAGAAGGAACTGCGCCAGATGCGCGAGGCGGGCCTGGCCTGACCCCGCCACGCGGGTGCCCGCGCCGAACCCGGCGCGGGCACCCGCGTACGCGCTGTGTTGCAAGACCGACACAAAGTGCGGACCTGTGTGCGGCGATGTCGGCGCCCCTGCGTAGGGTGCTGATCAACCGCGCGATGCGCGGCAACAGGGGAGTAGTTCGAGAGGGGAATCAGCCGTGACCGTCAACTTGACCAAGGGTCAGGCCATCAGCCTGCAGAAGAACGACGGCGGCAGCCTGACCGCGGTCCGTATGGGTCTCGGCTGGCAGGCGGCGCCCCGCCGCGGCCTGTTCGGCTCCCGTACGCGCGAGATCGACCTCGACGCCTCCGCGGTGCTGTTCGCCGACAAGCAGCCGGTCGACGTCGTCTTCTTCCGGCACCTGGTGAGCGACGACGGCTCCGTGCGCCACACCGGTGACAACCTCGTCGGCGGCGCCGGTCAGGGCGGCGACGACGAGGCGATCCTGGTCGACCTGGAGCGCGTCCCGGTGCACATCGACCAGATCGTCTTCACCGTGAACTCCTTCACCGGCCAGACCTTCCAGGAGGTGCAGAACGCGTTCTGCCGCCTGGTCGACGAGACCAACGGCCAGGAGCTCGCGCGCTACACCCTGGCCGGCGGCGGCAACTTCACCGCGCAGATCATGGCGAAGGTGCACCGCGCGGGGATCGGCTGGACGATGACGGCCCTCGGCGTCCCGGCCAACGGCCGCACCTTCCAGGACCTCATGCCGACGGTCCTCCCGCACCTGTAGAACGCCCCGCGAGCGGCACGGCGCACCACGGCACAGGCAACGGCACAGGCACAGGGGGACAAGGCGATGACGGCCGAGCTGGTGCGGGGGCAGAACCACCCGCTCTCCGAGGCCCGCCTCGAGATCCGGATCTCGGCAGGCACACCGGTCGTGGCCGCGGCCACGAC
>NZ_MUBM01000375.1 GCF_002154505.1 Streptomyces carpinensis
CTACGGCGGCGTCCTCGTGGACCGTCTGCCCAAGCGGCCCGCGCTGCTCGTCACCCAGTCCGCGATGGCCGTCACCGGCCTGGTGCTCGCCGCGCTCACGCTCACCGGCCACGTCCAGGTCTGGCACGTCTACCTCGCCGCCTTCGCCGTCGGCCTCGCGACCGTCGTCGACAACCCCGCCCGCCAGTCCTTCGTCTCGGAGATGGTCGGCCCCAAGCAGCTGCAGAACGCGGTCAGCCTGAACTCGGCGAACTTCCAGTCCGCCCGTCTGATCGGCCCCGCCGTCGCGGGTGTCATGATCACCGGTGTGGGCACCGGCTGGGCGTTCCTCGCCAACGGCCTGTCCTTCGTCGCACCGATCGCCGGCCTGCTGCTGATGCGCGCCCGCGAGCTGCACGTCGTCGAACGCACCCCGCGCGGCAAGGGCCAGCTCCGCGAGGGCCTGCGCTACGTCGCCGGGCGCCCCGACCTGATCTGGCCGATCGTCCTGGTCGGCTTCATCGGTACCTTCGGTTTCAACTTCCCGGTGTGGCTGTCGGCCTACGCCGACCACGTCTTCCACGCCGGCGCCGGCGGCTACAGCCTGTTCAACACCGTGATGGCGGTCGGCTCCCTGATCGGCGCGCTGCTCGCGGCCCGCCGCGGCACCGCCCGGCTGCGTGTGCTGATCGCGGCCGCCGCCGCCTTCGGCGCGCTGGAGGTCGTGGCCGCCCTGGCCCCGTCCTACTGGCTGTTCGCGCTGCTGATGGCCCCCATCGGCATCTTCGGCCTGACCGTCAACGTCACGGCGAACACCGCGGTGCAGATGTCCACCGACCCCGCCATGCGCGGCCGGGTGATGGCCCTGTTCATGATGGTCTTCATGGGCGGCACGCCGCTGGGCGCGCCCGTGGTCGGCTGGGTCACCGACGCCTACGGCCCCCGGATCGGCTTCGCCCTCGGCGGTGCCATCTCGGTCACCGCGGCGGTCACCATCGGTCTGGTCCTGGCCCGTATGGGCGGCCTGCGCCTGGCCGTCGGCTGGCACCACGGCCACCCGCGGCTGCGGTTCGTGCCCCGCGAGGTCCGCGAGAACCTGGCGCCGGCGGCGTAGACCGGCACTCCGGCGCCCGTCAGGGCGCCGGAGCCGGTCGCGGGAGACGCCACGGCGGGACACTGGCCCCATGAGACTCTTCGTCGCCGTCATGCCCCCCGAGGACGTCATCGGCACTCTCGCCCAGGAGATCACCGAGTTGAAGAAGCTGCCCGGCGCGGACCGGCTGCGCTGGACCGGACGCCCGGGGTGGCACTTCACGCTCGCCTTCTACGGCGAGGTCGGCGAGGAGCTCCTGCCGGAGCTGTCGGACCGGCTGGGCAGGGCCGCGCGCCGTACGGAACCCTTCCCGCTCGCGTTGCGCGGCGGCGGCCAGTTCGGGCGCGGGAAGGTGCTCTGGACGGGGGCGGACGGCGACCTGCGGACCCTCGACTTCCTCGCCGAGCGCGCTGAGGCGGCGGCGCGGAAGGCGGGCGTGGAGATGGGAGAGCACCGCCGCTACAAGGCCCACCTGACGGTGGCGCGGGGCCGGGACGTCGTGGACGTCCGGCCGCACGTCCAGGTGCTCGGGCGGTTCGCCAGCCGCAGCTGGACGGTGGACGAGATCGTCCTCGTCCGCAGCAACCTGCCGAAGTCGGGCATGCCCGGCGAGCAGCCGCGGTACGAGGCGGTCGCCCGCTGGGCACTCGGCGCGGCCGGTTAGTCTCGAATACGTGGACCCGAAGACCCGTAACCGGATCATGGCCGGTGCGCTTGTGCTCATGTTCGTCGTCGTCGCTCTGGCGGCCGTGCTCGGCAGGTGACGCCGAGCACATCCCGCATGCCGAGCACGGCCCGCCGCGGTCGATCAGTGACCGGCTCGTCTCACCAGGCGAAGGCCTCCGGGGACGGTCCCGGACCCGGGAAGATCTCGTCCAGCTCGGCCAGCAGCTCCTCGCTCAGCTCCAGTTCGACGGCCCGCAGCGCGGACCGCAGCTGCTCGTCGGTGCGCGGGCCGACGATCGGACCGGTCACGCCGGGCCGGGTGAGCAGCCAGGCCAGCGCGACCTCGCCGGGCTCCAGCCCGTGCTTGTCGAGCAGATCCTCGTAGGACTGGATCTGCGCGCGGGCGACGGGGTCGGCGAGAGTGGTGGCGGCCCGCCCGGAGGCGCGGCGCCCGCCCTGGACCTCCTTCTTGATGACCCCGCCCAGCAGCCCCCCGTGCAGCGGCGACCAGGGGATGACCCCGAGGCCGTAGTCCTGGGCCGCCGGGATGACCTCCATCTCGGCCCGGCGCTCCGCGAGGTTGTACAGGCACTGCTCGCTGACCAGGCCGATGGTGCCGCTCCGGCGGGCCGCGATCTCGTTGGCCTGGGCGATCTTGTAGCCGGGGAAGTTGGAGGAGCCGACGTAGAGGATCTTGCCCTGCTGGACGAGCACGTCGATCGCCTGCCAGATCTCCTCGAAGGGAGTGCTGCGGTCGATGTGGTGGAACTGGTAGACGTCGATGTAGTCGGTCTTCAGCCGCTTGAGGCTGGCGTCGACGGCCCGGCGGATGTTCAGGGCGGACAGCTTGTCGTGGTTGGGCCAGACGGGAGAGTCGTCCAGGGCCATGTTGCCGTACACCTTGGTGGCGAGGACGACCTTGTCGCGGCGGTCGCCGCCCTTGGCGAACCAGTTCCCGATGATGGACTCGGTACGGCCCTTGTTCTCGCCCCAGCCGTACACGTTGGCGGTGTCGAAGAAGTTGATCCCGGCGTCCAGCGCCGCGTCCATGATCGTGTGGCTGTCCGCCTCGTCGGTCTGCGGACCGAAGTTCATCGTGCCGAGGACCAGCCGGCTGACCTTGAGTCCCGTGCGTCCGAGCTGTGTGTACTCCATGGTCACCAAGCCAACGTCCTGGAGTGCGCTCAAGGCAAGGGCAGTTGACCGGGCCCAGACGAAAGACCCCAGTCGCGGGGGAAGCCGTCCGTCTTGAGGACGAGGTCGACCACCGTGCCGGTCAGGTCGACGTCGGTGCCGAAGTCCACCTTCGGCGGCTCGGCGTAGTCGCCGTCCTTGGGGTCGGTGTGGACGTGGCACCGCCCCTGGTAGGGGTCGGCGATGACGTGGACGGGGACCTCGGCCTCCGCGTGGGCGGTCCTCTTGGGACCGTAGTCGTTCTGGGCCGTCCCCTGGGAGACGACCTCGGCGACGAACTCGAGTTCCTGGTAGCGCCAGTGGCCCGTGTCGTCCTTCTTCGCCGAGTCCTTGAGCAGGGCGATGCCCGGGCAGAAGCCGTTCTCGTGGCCCGGGAAGTCGACGCGGACGTCCGAGAATGCTTTGACGTCCCTCCCGAACTTGTCTTCCAGCGCGCGCACGATCCGGCGGATGGTGTCCCAATGAGTGTCCCGCTGCGGCGTCATGAAGACGCTGCCCCCGACGATCTCGACCCTGTATCCCTCGGGGACGGGCATGCGCTCAAGACGCTCGAACCACTCGTCCAGACGCTCGGTGTCGGCGTCGGCCATCTCGATCCTGTCTTCAAGGACGGTCACGGTCGCGCTCCTCCCCGGCTGCCCGCGAACAGGTACAGCCGCGCGGTACGACGATACGCACGGTGACCGGGAGACGCCGGAATCCGGTCAGCCTGTTCCGGCCGCGTACGAGTGTCCGATTCCCCACGCCTCCCACATCGCTCCAGCGAAGGCTCCCGCGATCCGGTGCTCCCCCCTCGCGTTGGGATGCGTGCCGTCGTAGGTGTCGGCGTGGATGTCGTACGACTCCGGAGGTGAGACGAGCAGGATCGGCGCGCGGGGCTCGTCCAGGTCGGCGACCGCCTTGGCCAGCAGGACGTTGAACCGGTCCACCTGCTCGGCGAAGGACGCGTCCGCCGCGGCCCGGATGTTCGGTATGACCGGGAGGAGGGCCATGCGTATGCGCGGGGCGGCCTCCCGCGCGCATGCCACGAACGCCCGTACGTTCTCGGCCGTCTGCTCGGCGTTCGTGTAGAAGCCCAGGTCGATCAGGCCGAGGGAGACCAGCAGGACGTCGGCCCGGTGCGCGCGCACGGCCTCTCCGATCAGCGGAGCCATGTGCAGCCAGCCCTCCCCCCAGCCGGCCAGGTGGGCGCGCGGGAAGTCGGGGTCGGCGTAGGCGTACGAGGTCGCCGCGTCCGCCGCCTTGTCGTACAGCGCCTCGCGCGGTCCGACGAAGGTGAACGGGCCGCCGTGCGTCACGCACAGGTGCCGCCACAGCCGGTAACGCCATGTGTGTTCGCCCGCGCTGCCGATCGTCATGGAGTCACCGACGGGCATGAACCTGAGCATCCGCTCATGATGGACGATCGACGCGCCACGTGCGATGTGAGGCCCGCCACCCCGCGTGAAGCGCCGCGCGTGATGGCAGGCTTGAGGGATGCGCCGACCGTTCGCCCTTCTCGCGGGGGCCCTGCTCGTGGGTGCCTTCGCCATGCCCGCCTCCGCCGCCGACAGGTCCGCCGCCGACGGGGACGGCGGCTTCACGATCAAGGACCCCCGGATCAAGGAGTCCAGCGGCCTGGCCGCCTCGCATCTGCACCCCGGCATCTACTGGACGCACAACGACAGCGACGACGGCCCGTACATCTACGCCGTGGACAGCAGGACCGGGAAGACCGTCGCCACCGTCACGCTCAGCGGCATCGGCAGGCCCCGCGACGTCGAGGCCATCTCCATCGGCCCCGGCAACCAGATCTACGTCGGCGACATCGGCGACAACCTCGACGGCACCTGGCCGTACGTGTGGATCTACAAGCTGCCCGAGCCGAAGGTGCTCAAGGACCAGACGATCCGGGCCACGCAGTACGTGGTGAAGTACGCGGATGGCGCCCGCAACGCCGAGTCGCTGGTCGTGCACCCGAAGACCGGGCGCGTGTACATCATCGACAAGAAGGAGGACGGCGGTCACCTGTTCGAGGGCCCGGCCCACCTGTCGCCCACCGGGACCAACGTCTTCAGGCCCATCGCCCCCGTCGACCTGTGGGCCACCGACGCCGCCTTCTCCCCGGACGGCACCCAGCTGGTCGTGCGCGGCTACTTCGGCGGGATCCACTACGACTGGAACGGCGGGAAGATCAAGCGCGAGGGCCGGCTCGACGTGCCGCTTCAGGGGCAGGGCGAGTCGGTCACCTACAGCACCGACGGGACCAAGCTGATGTACGGCAGCGAGGGCGCCGACAGTCCCGTACAGGCGGAGCCCGCGCCCGCCGGCGGCGGGGCGTCGAAGTCGCCCTCGGGCAGCGGGGGTCCGGGCGCGCAGGCGTCGCAAGGCGACGGGGGCGTCTCCGGCGAGCTCAAGACGGGGGCGGTGGCGGTCATCGTGGGGGCGGTCGCGGTGTTCGGGCTGGGGCGGTTGTTGCGTCGGCGGTCTTGACGGGTTCCTGAGACCGACGCTTCCATGGGGGACGCGGGGTGTGGGAGCGCTCCCACTCGTTCCGGGCCCGCGCCTCCGAGAGGAAGCAGCGACATGTTCCGCAGCTTACGAAGAGCGCTGTGCACCGCTGCCGCGGCGCTCCTGTTGCCGCTGGGCGTGGGCCTGGGCCTCGGCCTGCCGGCGACCGCCCACGCGGCCGGCGCGGCGGCCGGGAGTGCCGGCGCCGGCTACTGGCACACCGGCGGACGCCAGATCCTGGGCGCGGCCGGCCGGCCCGTCCGGATCGCCGGCATCAACTGGTTCGGCTTCGAGACCGGCAACCACGTCGTCCACGGCCTCTGGTCACGCGACTACAAGAGCATGATCGACCAGATGCGGACGCTGGGCTACAACACCATCCGGCTGCCCTACAGCGACGACATCTTCAAGGCCGGCACGATGCCCGACAGCATCGACTTCTCCGGCGGCAAGAACGCCGACCTCCAGGGGCTGAACTCCCTTCAGGTCATGGACAGGATCGTGGCGTACGCGGGTCACGACGGCCTGAAGGTCATCCTGGACCGCCACCGTCCGGACTCCGGCGGCCAGTCGGCCCTCTGGTACACCTCCGCCGTCCCCGAGTCGACGTGGATCAGCGACCTGAAGGCGCTGGCCACCCGCTACCGGGGCCAGGACACGGTCATCGGCATCGACCTGCACAACGAGCCGCACGACCCCGCCTGCTGGGGCTGCGGCGACCCGTCGACCGACTGGCGCCTGGCCGCCGAGCGCGCCGGCAACGCCGTCCTGTCCGTCAACCCGGACCTGCTGATCTTCGTCGAGGGCGTGCAGACCTACAACGGCGTCTCCGGCTGGTGGGGCGGCAACCTGATGGGGGTCGGCCAGTATCCGGTACGCCTCGACGTCGCCGACCGCGTCGTGTACTCCGCGCACGACTACGCCACCAGCGTCGCCCAGCAGAGCTGGTTCACCGACCCGGCCTTCCCCGCCAACATGCCGGGCGTGTGGGACAAGTACTGGGGCTATGTCTTCAAGCAGGACATCGCCCCGGTGTGGGTGGGCGAGTTCGGTACCACGCTGCAGTCGGCGGTGGACCAGAAGTGGCTGTCGGCGCTGGTGAGTTACCTGCGCCCGACGTCGGCGTACGGCGCCGACGCCTTCCAGTGGACCTTCTGGTCATGGAACCCCGACTCCGGTGACACCGGCGGCATCCTGAAGGACGACTGGCAGACCGTGGACACCGTGAAGGACGGCTACCTGGCGGGCATCAAGGCGCCGGGATTCCCGGCGAGCGGCGGCGACGACGGGGGCGGTGGCGGCGGCGGTGGCGGCACCACGCCCGCCTGCAGCGCGGTGTACGCCGTCAGCAGCGACTGGGGCAGCGGCTTCAACGCCCAGGTGACGGTGACCAACACGGGCACGACCGCCCTCAAGTCCTGGAAGGTGACCTGGACCTGGAGCGGCTCCCAGAAGGTCACCAACATGTGGAACGCCACCTACACCCAGAGCGGGTCGAGCGTCACGGCGACGAACGCCGACCACAACGGGTCGATCCCGGCGGGCGGTTCGACGAGCTTCGGCTTCGGCGGGGCACCCGGAGGCGGGAGCGCGCCGAGCGTGAGCTGTTCGGCGGCGTGACGAACGAGGGCGCCCGGTGTCCGCCGGGCGCCCTTCGTCGTCGTACGAACCGTGTGCGGCGGTTACAGCTTCTCGATCACGTAGTCGACGCACTTCGTCAGCGCCTCGACGTCCGCCGGGTCGATCGCCGGGAACATCGCGACGCGGAGCTGGTTGCGGCCCAGCTTGCGGTAGGGCTCGGTGTCGACGATGCCGTTGGCGCGCAGCACCTTGGCGACGGCGGCGGCGTCGATGTCGTCGGCGAAGTCGATCGTGCCGATGACCTGCGAGCGCTTGGCCGGGTCGGTCACGAACGGGGTCGCGAACTTCACGTCCTCCGCCCAGCCGTACAGCGTGCGCGCGGAGGTCGCGGTGCGGCGCACGGCCCAGTCCAGGCCGCCCTGGCCGTTGATCCACTCCAGCTGCTCGTTGAGCAGGAAGAGGGTGGCCAGGGCCGGGGTGTTGTACGTCTGGTTCTTGCGGGAGTTGTCGATCGCCGTGGGCAGGCTGAAGAACTCCGGGACGTGACGGCCGGACGCGTGGACGCGCTCGGCGCGCTCGAGGGCGGCCGGCGAGAACACGCCGATCCACAGTCCTCCGTCGGAGGCGAAGGACTTCTGCGGGGCGAAGTAGTAGACGTCGGTCTCGGCGATGTCGACCGGCAGGCCGCCGGCGCCGCTGGTGGCGTCCACCAGGACCAGCGAGCCCTCGTCGGCGCCCGTGACCCGCTTGATGGGCATGGCCACGCCGGTCGAGGTCTCGTTGTGCGTGAAGGCGTAGACGTCGACGCCCGCCTCGGCCTTCGGCTCCGGGTGCGTGCCCGGGTCGGCGGATACGATCGTGGGCTCGTCCAGCCAGGGGGCGAGCTTGGCGGCCTTGGCGAACTTCGAGCTGAACTCGCCGAAGCTCAGGTGCTGGGACTTGTGCTCGATCAGGCCGTGGGTCGCGATGTCCCAGAAGGCGGTGGAACCGCCGTTGCCGAGCACGACCTCGTAGCCGTCGGGGAGCTGGAACAGCTCGCTGATGCCCTCGCGCACCTTGCCGACCAGGTTCTTGACGGGGGCCTGGCGGTGGGAGGTGCCGAGGAGGGACGTGCCGGTGGCGGCGAGGGCGTCCAGCGCCTCCGTCCGCACCTTGGAGGGACCCGCGCCGAAACGTCCGTCCGCGGGCTTGATGTCAGAGGGAATCTGGATCTCAGCCACGAGCCGGAGGGTATCTCTTCGGCGAAACCGGACGGAAACGTGTCCGTCCGGTGAGACGTGTCGGATGAGACGACTTCCGCCGTCCGGTGGACCTGTGGGGACCTACGAGGCCGCGGGCGCCGTCGGCGCGTCGCCGCAAGGACCGTCGCCACCGTCCGTGGACGGGCTGTCAGCGGCCGGGTGCATCCTGGAGCCATGACCGATCACCACTGGGAAGTCGGGCAGGAAGCAGTCGGGCGGGAAGGCGGATCCGCCGGGCTCGGGCTCTCGGAGCTCGCGGCGGAGCTGCGCCGGGACGTCCGGGGTGACGTGGCCTTCGACGTCACCTCCCGGGCGCTGGTCACCATGGACGCCTCCAACTACCGGCGGGTCCCGCTGGGGGTGGTGGCCCCGCGGGACGCCGACGACGTGGCGGCGGTGCTCGCGGTGTGCCGGGAGCGCGGGGTGCCGGTGGTGGCGCGGGGCGGCGGGACGTCGATCGCGGGGCAGGCGACCGGGACGGGCGTGGTGCTGGACTTCACCCGGCACATGAACCGGGTGCTGGAGATCGATCCCGAGGCGCGTACGGCCGTCGTACAGCCAGGGCTGGTTCTCGACCGGCTCCAGGAGGCCGCCGCGCCGCACGGGCTGCGCTTCGGGCCCGACCCCTCCACGCACAGCCGGTGCACTCTCGGCGGGATGATCGGCAACAACTCCTGCGGCTCGCACTCGGTGGCGTGGGGGACCACCGCGGACAGCGTGCGGGAGCTGTCGGTGGTCACCGCGCGCGGGCGGCGGCTGCGGCTCGGCCAGGAGTGGGCCGGGGCGCCGGACGGGCTGCGGGAGCTGGCGGAGGGGGAGCTCGCGCGGCTGCGGACGGGCTTCCCGGAGCTTCCCCGGCGCATCTCCGGGTACGCGCTGGACGCGTTGCTGCCGGAGAAGGGCGCGGACGTGGCACGGTCGTTCTGCGGTTCGGAGGGCACGCTCGGCGTGCTGACCGAGGCCGTCGTCCGGCTGGTGGCGGCGCCCCCCGCGCGGGCGCTGGCCGTGCTGGGGTACGCCGACGAGGGCGCCGCCGCCGAGGCCGCCGCGGGTCTGCTGCCGTACGGGCCGCTCACGGTGGAGGGGATGGCGCGGGATCTGGTGCCGGCCGCGGCGGCCGGGCTGCCCCGGGGCGGCGCCTGGCTGTTCGTGGAGACGGGCGGTCGCACGGCGGCCGAGGCACGCGCGCGTGCGGAGGCGATCGCGGGCGCGGCCGATGCCGTGGACGCGCTGGTCGTCACCGACGCGGCCGGGCAGCGCGCGCTGTGGCGGGTGCGGGAGGACGCGAGCGGAACGGCGACCCGGATGCCGGACGGCAGCGAGGCGTGGCCGGGCTGGGAGGACTGCGCGGTGCCGCCGGCCCGGCTGGGCGCGTATCTGCGGGAGTTCCGGACGCTGTTGTCCTCCCACGGGCTGCGCGGCACGCCGTACGGGCACTTCGGGGACGGCTGCATCCACGTCCGGATCGACTTCGACCTGCTGACGCCGGCCGGCGTCGGGCGTTTCCGGCGGTTCTCCGAAGAGCTCGCCGAGCTGGTGGTGGCGCACGGCGGTTCGCTGTCCGGGGAGCACGGGGACGGGCAGGCCAGGGCCGAACTGCTGCCGAAGATGTACGGCGAGCAGATGGTGGCCCTGTTCGAGCGGGCCAAGGGCCTCTGGGACCCGGACGACCTGCTCAACCCCGGGATGCTGGTCCGCCCGGCCCCGCTGGACGCGGGCCTCCGCTTCTCCGTGCTGCCGCGCGAACCCGTGCCCGTGGCCTTCGGCTACGCGGCCGACGGCGGTGACTTCTCGGCGGCGGTGCGCCGGTGCGTGGGGGTCGCGAAGTGCCGTACGACGCAGGTGTCCGGGGCGGCGGTGATGTGCCCCTCCTTCCGCGCCACGGGGGAGGAGCGGCACTCCACGCGCGGGCGCGCCCGGCTGCTGCACGAGATGCTCGCCGGCGAGCTGGTGACCGACGGCTGGCGGTCCACGGAGGTCCGCGACGCGCTCGACCTGTGCCTGTCCTGCAAGGGCTGCCGCTCCGACTGCCCGGTCGAGGTCGACATGGCCACGTACAAGGCGGAGTTCCTGCACCACCACTACGAGGGGCGCCGCCGCCCCGCCGCCCACTACTCCATGGGGTGGCTGCCGGTGTGGCTGCGCTGGGCGGCCCGGACCCGCACGGCACCGGTGGTCAACGCGCTGGCCGCCGTACGCCCGCTGGCCGCGATGGCGAAACGGCTGGGCGGAATCGCACCCGAACGGGGGATCCCGCGGCTGGCGGCGGAGCCGTTCACCCGATGGTGGCGCCGACGGCCGCGGCGGGCGCGCGAAGGCGGCGGGGACGTCGTCGTCCTGTGGCCGGACACCTTCACCGAGCACCTCTCGCCCTCCGTGGGGCGGGCCGCCGTACGGGTGCTGGAGGCGGCCGGGCTGCGCGTGGCGCTGCCGCCGACCGTACGGCTGCGCAGGCCGCCTGTGGGCGGCGGAGGGGCGGGGCCGCTGAACCCGGTGTCCGTTCTGCGCGGCGCGAGGCGGGGACGGGTGTGCTGCGGCCTGACGTACGTCTCCACCGGCCAGCTGGACCGGGCCCGCGCGGTGCTGCGCCGCACCCTGCGTCTGATGGAACCGGTGCTGGAGACCGGCGCCCCGGTCGTCGTCCTGGAACCGAGCTGCGCCGCCGCGCTGCGCACCGACCTGCCGGAGCTGCTCCCGGACGATCCGCGCGCCCGCCGCCTGGCCGACCGGGTACTGACCTTCGCGCAGGCCCTCGAGCGCCACGCCCCGGGCTGGACCCCACCCCGCCTGGACCGCCCGGTGGCCGGGCAGACCCACTGCCATCAGCACGCCGTCCTCGGCGACGGCGCCGACCGCCGGCTGCGCGAGGCGGCGGGCCTGACCGGCGACCTGTCCGGCGGCTGCTGCGGCCTCGCCGGCAACTTCGGCTTCGAGCGGGGCCACTGGGAGGTGTCCACCGCCTGCGCCGAGGAGCAGCTGCTGCCGTCGGTACGGAGGGCCGGGGCGGCGACCGAGATCCTGGCGGACGGCTTCTCCTGCCGTACCCAGCTGGAGCAGCTGGCGGGCATACGGGGACGGCATCTGGCGGAGGTGCTGGCGCAGGCGCTGGACGCGCGGGCCGAGGAGGGGGGCCGAGAGCGGCCCGGTACGCGCGGGGCGAACACAGGCACGTGATCGGAGACCGTGCGCCGACGATGGCCGCATGGAGCTGACCGAGGAGCTGAACCGGATCGCCGTCCTCTCCGACATCCACGGAGTCCTGCCCGCCCTGGAAGCGGTGCTCGCGGAACCGGAGGTGGCCGCCGCCGAGCGCGTCGTGCTCACCGGTGACATCACGGCCGGCCCGCAACCCGCGGAGGTCCTGGACCTGCTGCGGGCCCAGGGCGAGAGGATGCTGTGGGTGGCGGGCAACGCGGACCGGGAACTGGTCGAGTTCCGCCGGGGCGAGCGGACGGAGATCCCCGACCCGATCGGCCCGTTCGCGGCCGCCGCGCTCCGCGCCGACCAGGTCGACTTCCTCGCCGGCCTGCCGCGCACGCTCACCCTCACCGTCCGCGGCCTGGGGAAGGTGCTGTTCTGTCACGCCACGCCCCGCGACGACGAGGAGGTGGTTCTGGTCGACTCCCGTCCCGCCCGCTGGGCTGAGGTCCTCGCCGGCGTCGACCCCGACGTCCGCACGGTCGTCTGCGGCCACACCCACATGCCCTACGTCCGCCTCGCACACGGCCGCCTGGTCGTCAACCCGGGCAGCGTCGGCATGCCCTACGGCCGTCCCGGCGCCCACTGGTGCCTCCTCGGGCCGGGCACCGACCTGAGGGTCACGCCGTACGACGTCCGGGCGGCGGCCGAGCGGCTGGTCGCGGACTGCGCCTACGAGGACGTCGAGGCCTGGTCCGACTACTTCCTCCACGCCCGGGCGACGGACGCGGAGGCGCTGGAGGTGTTCCGGGCGGCGATCCCCGCGGACTGACCGGTGCCGGCGTCCGGCACCGCCCGGCAGCGGCATACGGTATTGGCATCCGAGACAGTTGCGTAATAGCTTCACACGCCTGACCGCGGTCTACTACCCTGGACTCGGAAGTACATCGCGATGAACGAACCCCGGGCCCAGCGCCCCTGACCGAGCCTCTGGACCGCCCGTGAGCACCCCCAGCGCCGCCACCGAACTGAA
>NZ_MUBM01000376.1:0-132 GCF_002154505.1 Streptomyces carpinensis
GCGCGACCCCGTCACCCTGGCCCGCTTCGGCCTCGCCGGGCTGCCGCCCTCGACATGGCTCATGCGCCGCTTCCGCGACGACCGGGCCAGGACCCTCTTCGCCGGCCTCGTCGCCCACGTCATGGCTCCCCT
>NZ_MUBM01000376.1:191-2151 GCF_002154505.1 Streptomyces carpinensis
GACGCCCTCGCCGCCTACCTCAAGGACCTCGGCGGCGCCGTGCACACCGACTACGAGGTCAAGCGCCTGGACGACCTGCCGCCCGCACGGGCGTACGTCTTCGACACCTCGCCGACCGCGCTCGCCCGCATCGCCGGCCTGGGCCGCTACTACGACGGGTACCGGTACGGCCCCGGCGTCTTCAAGATCGACTACGCCCTGGACGGCCCGGTCCCGTGGACCGCCCCCGAGGCCCGCGTGGCGGGCACGGTGCAGATCGGCGCGAGCCAGGCCGAGATCGGCACGGCCCTGCGCGCCGCGTCCCGCGAGGGCCGCGCCCCCGACAGACCGTTCCTCATCACCGTGCAGCCCAGCGTGGCCGACCCGACCCGCGCCCCGGAGGGCAAGCACGTCTTCTGGGCGTACGGCCATGTGCCGAACAGCTGGGAGGGCGACCTCACGGACGCCATAGAACGCCAGCTGGAGCGCTTCGCCCCCGGCTTCCGCGACCGCGTCCTGGCCCGCGCCACCGCCGGCCCCGCCGAGGTGGCCGCCCGCAACGCCAACTACGTCGGCGGCGACATCGCCTCCGGCGCGGTGTCCGGCCTCCAGATCATGCTGCGGCCCAAACTGTCCCTGTTCCCGTACCACACTCCCCACCCGGCCGTCTTCATCTGCTCGTCGGCCACACCGCCGGGTCCCGGCGTGCACGGCATGTCGGGGCACAACGCGGCGAAGGCCGTCTGGAGGAGGCTGCGGCAGCGATGACCCCCACCATCACCCTCGCCCAGGGCGACATCACCCGGCAGAACGCCGACGCCATCGTCAACGCCGCCAACTCCTCGCTGCTGGGCGGCGGAGGCGTCGACGGCGCGATCCACCGCCGCGGCGGTCCCGCGATCCTCGAGGAGTGCCGCGCCCTGCGTGCCTCGCGCTACGGCAGAGGCCTGCCCACCGGCCGGGCCGTCGCCACGACGGCGGGCGAGCTGGCCGCCCGCTGGGTGATCCACACGGTCGGCCCGGTGTACCGGGCACCCGGCGGCGACCCGTCGCTCCTGGCCTCCTGCTACCGCGAGTGCCTGCGCGTCGCCGACGAGCTCGGGGCCCGCACGGTCGCGTTCCCGGCTGTCTCCACCGGCGCCTACGGCTGGCCGCTCGACGACGCCGCACGCATCGCCGTACAGGCGGTGCGGGAGACGGACACCGACGTCGAGGAGGTGAGGTTCGTCCTCTTCGACGAACGGGCCTACGAGGCGTTCGCCGCGCAGGTCGACTGAGGATCCGTCGCGGTGCCGGGCCCACCGGCGCGAGGTGATCCGCACTTCTCCAGCACACCCCACGTCGATGTCGGATTCCCGCCAGCCCCGGCGCGTCCCGTGCCCGATGCTGGACGCATGCAGAACGGGATGCACACCGATCGGGAGCGCTGCGTACGCGCCGTCCAGTCCAAGGACGCACGGTTCGACGGATGGTTCTTCACGGCCGTCCTGACGACCGGCATCTACTGCCGGCCCAGCTGCCCGGCGGTGCCGCCCAAGCCGGAGAACATGACCTTCCACCCGAGCGCCGCCGCCTGCCAGCAGGCCGGGTTCCGGGCCTGCAAGCGCTGCCGGCCCGACACGAGCCCCGGCTCGCCGGAGTGGAACCAGCGCGCCGACCTCGTGGCCCGCGCCATGCGGCTGATCGCCGACGGGGTCGTCGACCGCGAGGGCGTGCCCGGACTCGCCGCCCGCCTCGGCTACAGCAGCCGCCAGGTCGAGCGTCAGCTCCTCGCGGAACTCGGCGCCGGCCCCCTCGCGCTCGCCCGCGCCCAGCGCGCCCAGACCGCCCGGCTGCTGATCGAGACCACCGCCCTGCCGATGGCGGAGATCGCCTTCGCCGCCGGATTCTCCTCGATCCGCGCCTTCAACGACACCGTCCGCGAGGTGTACGCACTCTCCCCCAGCGAGCTGCGCACCCGCGCCCCCGAACCGCCCACCGC
>NZ_MUBM01000377.1 GCF_002154505.1 Streptomyces carpinensis
ACGCGCCGAAGCAGCCGTCGCAGCGGGGACACCGCGCGACGGCTGCTTCGGCGCGTGCGGACGAGCACTTCGGCGTGTGCGGACGAGTGAGGCTGGCGTGTGCGGCGGTGTAAAGCCTGGGCGGATGCGGACGAGTGAGGCCGTAAAGACACTGCGGGGCGCCTCCCGGCATGCCCCGTGCCGTCGGCGGCAGCGGCCAGGTCCCTCCAGCGGCCCCGGCGGCCGTGGCTCGGGCTCTGGCACGGTGGGGTGCCGTAACGCTCGGGCACGGCGGAGTGCCGTACCACGTGGGCGCCGACAAGCAGCCGTGGCAGCCCTGAGACCGTCAGGGCCGGCGGGTTGCGGCGTGCCTCAGCGGGCCGCCACGCGGCGCAGCACTTCGGACGCCGCGCCCCCCGTCCGAGGCGGTGCGGGCGGTGTTTCGGCACTGCCGAAGGGTTCCGGTGTCGAGAACGCGTTCGGGCGGCGACCGCCGCGGCCCTCGCCGAGCACCTGCCAGCCGTCCCGGGTCAGTGTGATGTACGCCCCGCAGCGCAGACCGTGCAGGGTGCAGGCGTCACGCAGGCCCCACATCCACGCGCCGTCCTCCTCCGTCCAGCGAGCGTCGCCGTCGCGGCAGTAGAGCAGCACGGCGGTACGCACCGGAGTTCTACGCCGCAGGTCGTGCGGGATGACCCGGCGCAGCTGGGCGAGCAGTGCGTTGCGGAACATCCAGCCGTCGGCGGGCGCCGGGCGGCGGACGAACGAGGCGCTGGCGCGCAGCCGCTCGTCCGGGTCGAGGACCGCGACCACGGCGGTGGCCGGTCTGGGATGGTGCCGGGCGTGCAGTCCGCTGACGACTTCCCGCGGATTGCGCAGCAGGGGGATGCCCGCGGCGGCCCACTCCGCCGGTTCGAGCACGCGATGGGCGGAGGCGGCGGACGTCGGCAACGATGCCGCCGATGACGGAGCGAATCCGAAGGTCACGTTCCTCCCTTCGGCTACGCGCCCACACACGGGCGGGGTCGGAATCGGGGGAGCGCACACCGCAGCAGAGCCCTACCGGATCACGGCCGAACCGTGCGGGGAGCGGACTTCAATTCTTCCTGTCGAACTTGGATGCGGCAACGAGCAATTGGGGCCACCGACCGTTTTCGGGTGGCCCGTGCCATATATCCCTACCCAGTGTGTTGTCGCGCGACGCGTGGGCAGTCGGCCCGACACGCTCGGTACTCGGCCCCGAACGGCGAGGACGGTACTCAGCCTTGGACGGCGAGGACCAGCGGCATCACACCCTGCGCACCGGCCTTCCGCAGCAGGCGGGCGGCCACCGCGAGGGTCCAGCCGGTCTCGGTGTAGTCGTCCACCAGGAGCACCGGCCCCGGGTTCTCGCCGAGCGATGAGGCCAGCGCGGGCGACACGGCCAGCGCGCCGTCGAGGGCCTTGAGACGCTGGGCGCTGTTGCTCCGTGACAACCGGTGCGCGTCCTCGGTGTAGTCCACGGTGCCCAGCAGCGGCAATCGGCCGATCTCCGCGATGTGCGCGCCCAGGGATTGGATCAGCCTGGGCCGGGTGCGCGAGGCCATGGTGACGACACCGACCGGGCGCGGCTGCGCGTCGGCGGCTCCCGCGGCCCAGCCGCCGGGCCCTTTCGCCCAGTCGGCCAGCACACCCACCACGGCCCGCGCCACGTCCTCCGGCACAGGGCCGTCGGGGGCATGCGGTGCGAGCATCGGCCGCAGCCGGTTGCCCCATCCGATGTCGGACAGGCGCCCCAAGGCGCGTCCCGTCGCGGCCTGTTCGGAGACCGGGATACGACCCTTCAGGCCGACGCCGATCGCCGGGAGACCCGTCGGCCACATGCGACGCGGTTCCACCTCCACCCCGGCCCGGCCGAGATCCACACGCGCGGCGTCCAGCGCCGCCGTGGAGGTGTCCGCGGCGAACCGGGCACCGGCGCAGTTGTCACAGCGGCCGCACGGCCTGGCGCTCTCGTCGTCGAGCCGGCGCTGAAGGAACTCCATGCGGCATCCCGTCGTCGCCGCGTACTCGCGCATCGACTGCTGTTCGGCCGTCCGCTGCCGCGCGACCCAGGCGTACCGCTCCGTGTCGTACGTCCACGGCCTGCCGGTGGAGACCCAGCCGCCCTCGACCCGCCTGACCGCGCCGTCCACGTCGAGCACCTTGAGCATGGTCTCCAGGCGGGACCGGCGCAGCTCGACCAGGGGTTCCAGGGCGGGCAGCGACAGCGGCCCCTCCGCGCGGGACAGCACGTCGAGGGTCCGGCGCACCAGGTCTTCGGAGGGGAAGGCGAGCGAGGCGAAGTACTCCCAGATGGCCTCGTCCTCCTTGCCCGGCAGGAGGAGCACCTCCGCGTGCTCGACGCCGCGGCCGGCCCGGCCCACCTGCTGGTAGTAGGCGATCGGGGACGAGGGCGACCCCAGGTGCACGACGAATCCCAGATCGGGTTTGTCGAAGCCCATGCCGAGCGCCGACGTGGCGACCAACGCCTTGACCTTGTTCGCCAGCAGGTCGTCCTCGGCCTGCTGGCGGTCCGCGTTCTCCGTCCTGCCGGTGTACGAGGCGACGGTGTGCCCGCGGTGCCGCAGGAAGGCGGTGACCTCCTCGGCGGCGGCCACGGTGAGCGTGTAGATGATCCCGGACCCGGGCAGGTCGTCGAGGTGGTCGGCCAGCCAGGCCATCCGGTGCGCGGCGTCGGGCAGGGGCAGCACGCTCAGGCTGAGGCTCTCCCGGTCCAGCGGACCGCGCAGCACCAGGGCGTCCGTGGCGTCACCGGTCCCCAGCTGTTCGGCCACGTCCGCGGTCACGCGTGCGTTGGCGGTGGCGGTGGTCGCGAGGACGGGGACACCGGGGGGAAGGTCACTGAGCATGGTGCGCAGTCGCCGGTAGTCCGGGCGGAAGTCGTGGCCCCAGTCGGAGATGCAGTGGGCCTCGTCGACGACGAGAAGCCCCGTCGCCGCGGCGAGCTTCGGCAGGACCTCGTCGCGGAAGTCGGGGTTGTTGAGCCGCTCCGGGCTGACCAGCAGGACGTCGACCGTTCCCTCGGCGATCTCGGCCTGCACCGTGTCCCACTCCTCGGTGTTCGCCGAGTTGATCGTGCGGGCGTGGATGCCGGCTCGGGCCGCCGCCTCCACCTGGTTGCGCATCAGCGCGAGCAGTGGGGAGACGATGACGGTGGGGCCGCTTCCGCGGGCCCGGAGCAGGGAGGTGGCCACGAAGTAGACCGCGGACTTGCCCCAGCCGGTGCGCTGGACGACGAGGGCCCGGCGCCGCTCTGCGACCAGCGCCTCGATCGCCCGCCACTGGTCCTCGCGCAGCCGGGCCGCGCCCGTGCCATCGCCGACGAGGCGGGCGAGAACCGTGTCGGCCGCCGCCCGGAGTTCCGCGTTGCTCGTGTGCTCCATGCCCTCCATACAACAGGACGGCACTGACAATCGGGACGGGGCGGGCAGATGGTGCCGGTGCTGTGACCGGGCGGGCCCGTGGCGTGATCGAGCAGTGTGATGGTGCCGTGGGGCAGGCGGGCAGGCGGGCAGGCGGCGTGGCCGGGCGGGGCGACTGTGCGACCGGGCCCGATGGACGGTGTGAACGGGGCTGATCGACGGCGCGACCCGGACTGGTCTCCGGTGCGGCCGCCGACCGGCGACCCTCCGGCCGACCCGGCCGAGGAAGGCCGAACGGCCCTTCCTCCGCTCGGTTGACGTGTCCCTGGCCGGACTTATCCACAGGTTCAAGCGGAAATCGGGATTCCGCGAGATCGTCGGCGCATGACGAATCACAGCGAAACGACCGGACCATTCGAAAACGGCGACATCGCGTACGAAGGCCCCGACCCCGAGCACCAAGTCACCCTGCGCACCCCGGCCGAGCTCGCGGACGCCCTGCCGTATCTGCTCGGCTACCGGCCCGAGGACAGCATCGTCCTGGTCGCGCTGCACGACCGGGGCGGTCGCGGCCGGTTCGGCGGCCGCGCCAGGCTCGGCATCCCGCTCAACAGCGACGACTGGCCGTCCGCGGCCCGCCAGATGGCACACGGCCTGATCACAGGCAGCGAACGCCGGGGCGCCAAACCCGAGCAGCTGGTCGCCTTCCTCTGCCAGGAGCCCGCGGCGGGCGAGTCGGGGCGCGAGGTCATGCGACGGCTGCGGCCGCTGGCCCAGAAACTCCGCACGGAGTGCGGCCGCCTCGACGTTCCGGTGATCGAGGCGCTGTGCATCTCCGGCGGCCGCTTCTGGTCCTACTGCTGCCCGAACGACGGGTGCTGTCCTGACGAGGGCCTGTCCATGGGGCTGCCCGGCACCTCCGTGCTGGCCGCCGCGGCCGCCTACGCGGGCATCCAAGTGCGAGGCAGCCTGAAGGAGTTGCGGGCCAGGCTCCTGCCCGGAGAGACCTCGGCCGCCCGGGCACAGGAGATCGCCTTGGACGCGGCCGGCCGGGCCATGGTGCCCAGGATCCTCGACGAGGCCAGCCGTGCCGCGGTGGCCGAGGAGACCCTGGAGCTCGCCCAGCGCGTCATGCGGCGGTTCGCCGACGCCCCCGTCACCTCTGGGACCGCCGCGGCCGACCTCGGTGACGACCGACTGCTCCAGGACGAGGAAGCCGCCTCGCTGATCCTCGGCCTGCAGGACCGCACCACGCGCGACCGGGCGGCCGAGTGGATGGAAGGGGACGAGGCGGCGCCGGCACTGAGGCTGTGGCGAGCCCTGGCTCGCCGCTGCGTCGGCCCGTTCGGGGAACACGCTGCGGCGCCGCTGACCCTCGCGGGCTGGGTCGCCTGGTCCCTCGGGGACGGCATCGAGGCACGGGAGGCGTTCGCCATGGCTCTGGGGGCGGACCCCGACTACCTCTTCGCCCGCCTTCTGCACCAGGCCTGCAACGAGGGCCTCGACCCGGAATCGGTCCGCCGCTGCCTGCGCACGGAGCGCACGGAGCGCGACGGGCGTGCGCGGTCGGCCGCCGGAGGGGCCGACGCGGGGAGCACACGACAGACGGCGGATGACGTGGAGGACTTGATCGGCGCGGACGACGCGGACGACGTGGAGGACATGGAAGACAGTGGGATGACGGGCGACGCGCGGGAGGCCGTCACCGTGGAGAACGGACGCACTGCCGAAGGCGTCGCCGAGCACCGGGCGCCGCACACCGGGATCGGCACCGGTGGCAGTCGCTCCTCGGCGCCGAAGGCGATGACCCGTCCACCGCGTCGGTCCTGCGCGCAGGAACCGGGCCTGGCACGCCCGAGCTCGGACGGTGGGCGTCCGGCGACCTCCCGGACCGACAGCCCGCGCCCCGCGACGTCCCGGACCGCCGCGCCGCACCCGGGCTCCTCCAGGGACCAGGGCCGCATCCGCCCGCGCGTCACGGCGAAGGGCGGCACACGCCGTCGAGGCGTCTGCCGCACGGCCGCCGACCCGCGGAGCGACACCCGCGAGCGCGACGCGTGAACACCTCGCGGGCACCGAGGACAACGCGTGATCACCCGGCCAGGGGCTCCCGGTTGACCCGGCGGGTGGCCCGCGGCATCCGCCCGGCCGCTGTTCGGTCGCCTTCCCCGGCCACGGGCGTGACCGGACGAGGCCGGCGCCGTTCACCTGAGTGGCGGAACGCTCGATCAGGACACTCCGCCGCCACGTCTCCTGATCCTCCGGAGCCCACGCCAGGCACCGAACACGCCGGGCGCCCACAGAGCGCGGAGGAAGCCGCCCACGCACCAGCCGACTTAGCCCTGCACCGCCGGCGACCGTACGGTCCTCGGCGGGTTCTTACCGACAGCCGGGGGATCGGATGCAGGGCGAGGGGGTAACCCTGCGTGTTTTCCCCGGGCTGACGGGGGCGAACGCCGCCCGCCACCGACGCACAGAGCGCCCCACACCGTGCCACCGTCCGCTCGGCGAGGGCCCCTGGACCTGCCCTCGACCCACGACGCCATGATCTGTGTGGCCCTGCCCGGGCCGGCGATCTCCACCGCCCGGGGACAGCTGAGCGGTCGGGGACTGGAAGGGGTCTGCCGTGCCGGCCGGCGCCTGCTCTCCCGCTGTCAGGTCCGGGTCGCGGGGCGCGAGCCGCTGGTCGCCCAGGCCCTGATGACCGCGGTCGACCGCGCGCGCTTCGTGGGTACCCTGCGGGCCTCTCCCGGCGCGGGCCGCGACCCGGACGTCGTCGTGGAACGCACACGTGACGCATGGATTCGGGCTGGGGGCTGCGCGGTCTCGCCGCGAGGGAGGCGGGATACAGCCCCTTCGGTCACCGTGCCGGAGCCGTACGGGTGGCGGAGACCGCCGTCGCCGTCGCAGGCCTGGCCGCCGCAGGCTAGGAGAATGAGGCCGGTTCGCTGTTGTGCGGCCTGCTGGCGGCGGCCGAGGCCTTCGGGTACCGCTGCCCGAGATGTTCGCCGGGGAGCAGCGCCCCGACCTCGGCAGTCCCGTGCTCCACCCCGCCGCCTGCCGTCCCTCGGCCACGGCAGCGGCCGCCGCTGTCCTGTTGCTGACCACGCTCGCGGGCATCCGCCCGGACGTCCCGGCCCGGACGGTCACACTCCGCCCGGTGCGCACCGCGCCCCTCGGCGAGATCGGATTCACGGGACTGCGGGTCGCCGGGGCCCCTTCTCCGTACGGGTCAGCAGACTCGGACTCGCCCTGGTCGAGGAGGCTGCCGACGGACTGCGACTGGGAGTGTGACCTCGGACGACGTGTCTGCGGACGGAGGCGGGCGGCGGAGCGTGGGACGCACGGCGGAGGACAGTGGATCAGCCATCGATGCGGCCGACGAAGGGAGTGTTTATCGTCAGGCAGACGACTATGATCGCGGCATGCCCTACGACCCGTCAGCCTTTCCGCCCTTCGCCGTCACCGTGGACCTGGTCGTGCTGACCGTGCGCCGGCATGCCCTGTGCGCGCTGGCGGTGCGCAGGGGAGAGCCTCCGTTCCAGGGACGCTGGGCGCTCCCCGGCGGGTTCGTGAGGGCGGACGAGGACCTGGCGCAGGCAGCGGCGCGCGAACTGGCCGAGGAGGCCGGACTGCAGGTGCACGACCCGTCCACTCCCGTCGAGGACCATGGCGCGCACCTGGAGCAGCTCGCGACCTATGGCGACCCGAAGCGCGACCCGCGCATGCGGGTCGTCAGCGTCGCCCACCTCGCCCTCGCTCCCGATCTGCCCGCGCCGCGGGCGGGCGGCGACGCCAGCAACGCCCGCTGGGCGCCCGTGGAGGAACTGCTGCAGCAGGGCGCTTACGACCGCGACGGCGAGCCGTTGGCCCCGCTCGCCTTCGATCATGGCCAGATCCTCGCCGACGGAGTGGAGCGCGCCCGCTCCAAGATCGAGTACTCGTCGCTGGCGACCGCCTTCTGCCCGCCCGAGTTCACCG
>NZ_MUBM01000378.1 GCF_002154505.1 Streptomyces carpinensis
GGTCGCCGCGGGGCGGGGGCTGGTCAGCGACCGGGTTTCCCGTCGCGCCGGCCACGGCGATCTGGACGCCCTGGTCCGCGAGTGCCTGGAGCTCGGTGGCCGCGCGGTCGTCGTGGACCGGGGGCTCGTCCGTCACCAGGCGGGTGATGAGGTCGGTCGGGACCGTCTGGAACATCGTGTCCGCGCCGAGCTTGGTGTGGTCGGCCAGGACCACGACCTCCGCGGCGGCATGGACCAGAGCACGGTCGACGGAGGCCGACAGCATGTTGGACGTGGACAGGCCCCGCTCCGCCGTCAGGCCGCTCCCGGAGAGGAAGGCCTTCGACACACGCAGGCCGTGGAGCGACTGCTCGGCTCCCGACCCGACGAGGGCGTAGTTGGAGCCGCGGAGCGTGCCACCGGTCATCACGACCTCGACGCGGTTGGCGTGGGCGAGCGCCTGGGCGACCAGGAGGGAGTTGGTGACGACGGTCAGGCCCGGGACCCGGGCCAGCCGACGCGCCAGCTCCTGAGTGGTCGTACCGGCCCCGACGACGATGGCCTCGCTCTCTTCGACGAGACCCGCGGCGAGGTCGGCGATGGCCGTCTTCTCGGCGGTCGCGAGATGCGACTTCTGCGGGAAGCCGGACTCGCGGGTGAACCCGCCCGGCAGTACCGCACCACCGTGCCGGCGGTCGAGGAGTCCTTCTGCCTCCAGTGCGCGCACGTCCCGCCGTACGGTCACTTCGGAGGTCTGGACGACGCGGGCGAGCTCACGGAGCGACACGGCACCGTTTGCTCGCACCATTTCGAGGATCAGTTGGCGACGTTCAGCAGCGAACACGAAACTGACAGTAACCCCAGCGACCGTCTGCTTTCAGCAGTTTGCGCCGAATAACAGAAGTTGTTCGCACGCTGGCACAGGAAGTGGTATAGAGCCTAGTTGCGCCGCCTATGCCATACGCATGTCCGACAACTCCCCGTGAGCAGCGGGGAGTCGGATCCGGACGTCAGGCCTCGGCCGACGCCTTGCGCGTGTGCAGCTGCCGGGCCACCTCGGCGATCGACCCCGAAAGGGAGGGGTACACGGTGAACGCGTTCGCGATCTGTTCGACCGTCAGATTGTTGTCGACGGCGATCGAGATGGGGTGGATGAGTTCCGAGGCGCGCGGCGCGACGACCACACCGCCGACCACGATGCCCGTGCCCGGACGGCAGAAGATCTTGACGAATCCGTCCCGGATGCCCTGCATCTTGGCGCGCGGGTTGCGCAGCAGCGGCAGCTTCACGCAGCGGGCGTCGATCTTGCCGGCGTCGACGTCGGCCTGGCTGTAGCCGACCGTGGCGATCTCGGGGTCGGTGAAGACGTTGGAGGAGACCGTCTTCAGGTTCAGCGGGGCCACCGCGTCGCCGAGGAAGTGGTACATGGCGATACGTCCCTGCATCGCCGCCACGGACGCCAGCGCGAAGACCCCGGTCACGTCACCGGCCGCGTACACGCCCGGAGCCGTCGTCCGCGACACCTTGTCGGTCCAGATGTGACCGGACTCGCGCAGCCTGACACCGGCCTCCTCCAGACCCATCCCGGCGGTGTTGGGGATGGCGCCGACGGCCATCAGACAGTGCGTGCCGGTGATGACCCGGCCGTCCGCCAGGGTCACCTCCACGCGGTCGCCGACCCGCTTGGCCGCGGCGGCGCGCGAGCGGGCCATGACGTTCATGCCGCGACGCCGGAAGACGTCCTCCAGCACGGCCGCCGCGTCCGGGTCCTCGCCCGGCAGCACGCGGTCGCGGGACGACACGAGCGTGACCTTGGACCCCAGCGCCTGGTACGCCCCGGCGAACTCGGCACCGGTCACGCCGGACCCGACCACGATGAGCTCCTCGGGCAGCTCGGTGAGGTCGTAGACCTGGGTCCAGTTGAGGATGCGCTCACCGTCGGGCTGGGCGTCCGGCAGCTCGCGCGGGTGGCCGCCGGTGGCGATGAGCACGGCGTCGGCGGTGAGCGTCTCCTCGCTCCCGTCCGCCGCGGTGACGACGACCTTGCGCGACCCGTCGAGGGCCTGCATGCCCTCCAGCCGTCCCCGCCCGCGCATGACCCGGGCGCCGGCGCGCGTCACGGAGGCGGTGATGTCGTGCGACTGTGCGAGCGCCAGCCGCTTCACACGCCGGTTGACCTTGCCCAGGTCGACACCCACCACCCGGGCGGCCTGCTCCAGGGGCGGGGTGTCGTCGGCGACGATGATCCCCAGCTCTTCGTACGAGGAGTCGAAGGTGGTCATCACCTCGGCCGTAGCGATAAGGGTCTTCGACGGCACGCAGTCGGTAAGGACCGACGCCCCGCCCAGACCGTCGCAGTCGACGACGGTCACCTCCGCGCCGAGCTGCGCGGCCACCAGCGCCGCTTCGTATCCGCCGGGTCCGCCACCGATGATCACGATCCGAGTCACGTACTCCATTGTCCCGCACGGCTCAAGGTGCGACTGCCCGGGGGCACCGCCGGGCCCGTTCTGTTACCTGTGGGACGGATGAGGCGACCCCTCCGGGACGCACCCGCCATGCGAACGAGTCCCTCGCGTCCCTGCCGTACGCTTCGACCCATGTCGCTCTATGCCGCCTACGCCGCCAATCTCGACGCGCGGCTGATGTCCCGTCGCGCCCCGCACTCGCCGCTGCGCGCCACGGGCTGGCTGAACGGCTGGCGGCTCACCTTCGGCGGCGAGCACATGGGCTGGGAGGGAGCGCTGGCGACCCTCGTCGAGGACCCGATCTCGCAGGTCTTCGTCGCGCTCTACGACATCGCCCCGATGGACGAGGAGTCCCTGGACCGCTGGGAGGGCGTCGGCCTGGACGTCTACCGCCGCATGCGCGTGCGCGTCCACACCCTCGACGGCCAGGAGGCGGCCTGGGCCTACGTCCTCAACGCCTACGAGGGCGGCCTGCCCTCCGCGCGGTACCTGGGCGAGATCGCGGACGCGGCGGAGTCGGCCGGCGCACCGCACGACTACGTGATGGAGCTGCGGAAACGGCCCTGCTGAGACGGCCCGCCGGAAACGGCCGCGGCGGACGCCGGGCGGCCCCTCGCAGCCCCTCGTCGGAAACGACAAGACAACGATCGCATTCCCGTGAGCCCCGCATCTACGCGCGTAGGCCAATACGGGCTACTCTCGTCGCGTGAACGCATCTCTTCTTCCGGACGACCTCCAGGGCGACCCCTACGCCGCCGCCGACGCCGCCGCCACCCGCCTGCGGGAACTCACGGGCGCGGAGACCCACGACGTCGCCCTCGTGATGGGCTCCGGCTGGGCTCCGGCCGTCGACGCGCTGGGCACGCCCGACGCCGATCTCCAGGTCACCGAGCTGCCCGGCTTCCCGCCGCCGGCGGTCGAGGGCCACGGTGGCAGGATCCGCTCGTACACGATCGGGAACAAGCGCGCCCTGGTGTTCCTCGGCCGCACCCACTACTACGAGGGTCGCGGTGTGGCCGCCGTCGCCCACGGCGTCCGCACCGCCGTCGCCGCGGGCTGCAAGACGGTCGTGCTGACCAACGGCTGCGGCGGTCTGCGCGAAGGCATGCGTCCCGGCCAGCCGGTCCTGATCAGCGACCACATCAACCTGACCGCCACCTCCCCGATCGTCGGCGCCAACTTCGTCGACCTGACCGACCTCTACTCCCCCCGCCTGCGCGCCCTGTGCAAGGAGGTCGACCCCACCCTGGAGGAGGGCGTCTACGCCCAGTTCCCCGGCCCGCACTACGAGACGCCGGCCGAGATCCGCATGGCCCGCGTGATCGGCGCGGACCTGGTGGGCATGTCCACGGTCCTCGAGGCGATCGCCGCCCGCGAGGCGGGCGCAGAGGTCCTCGGCATCTCCCTGGTGACCAACCTCGCCGCCGGCATGACCGGCGAGCCCCTCAACCACGAGGAGGTCCTCCAGGCCGGCCGCGACTCGGCAACCCGCATGGGCTCCCTGCTGGCCCAGGTGCTGGACCGCCTGTAACCACGCCACGGCGGACATCCACCGGGGACCGACGGGCCCCAGGCACCGCGGCGGACACCCGGCCCCGTCCCACGGCGGGAGAGCCGCGGAGACGACCGGAGCGGGCCGTGGTGGTGCGTCCGCAGCCCGCCGCGTACTTGCGGTCTCAACCCGGTCCAGCCATGGCAACTCCGGGCAGTATGTCCGTGTGCGGCGGGCTGGGACCCACCACCCCGGCCCG
>NZ_MUBM01000379.1 GCF_002154505.1 Streptomyces carpinensis
CGTACCGCGGTACGCGGTGCTGGTGGCCCTCGCCGGTGGCGTCCTGGCCACGGTCCTCACCGGCGGGTGGCGCCTCGACAGGCTGCGGATCTCGCTCGCCTCGCCGGTCTTCGTCGCGCCGGACTTCGACTGGAAGGTCCTCGTCAGCGTCGGTGTGCCGCTGTTCGTGGTCACGATGGCCTCGCAGAACCTGCCCGGAGTCGCCGTGCTCCGCAGCTCGGGCTACGACGTGCCGGTGTCGCCGCTGATGACGTGGACCGGAGCGATCAACGTCCTGCTCGCCCCGTTCGGCGCGTTCGGGCTGAACCTCGCCGCCATCACCGCCGCGATCTGCACCGGCGAGGAGGCGCATCCGGACCGGAACAAGCGCTACGTCGCCGCCGTGTGGGCCGGGATCTTCTATCTCTGCGTCGGTGTGTTCGGTGCCACGGTCGCCTCGCTGCTCACCGCCATGCCGCAAGCCCTGGTGCTCGCCACAGCGGGCGTCGGGCTGCTGGCCACGATCGAGAACTCCCTGGCCACGGCCCTTTCCGACAAGACCTCGCGGGAGGCCGCGGTCGTCACCTTCCTCGCCACCGCGTCCGGCGTCACGCTGCTGGGCATCGGGTCCGCCTTCTGGGGGCTGCTCGCGGGCGCGCTCACCAGCGTCATCGCGAACGCCGGGCGACGCGGCAGGTTGACCCCCGCGGGCTCGGCGCCCGCGCCGGCACAGGACCGCCCGGCGAACACCCCGTCGTCCTCGGTCCCGGCCGGTGAACTGCCCTCGCCCTGACGGGAGCAGCCGACCACCAGTCGCGGACGGGGCGGGACAGGACACGGCGACGAGCGCTCCGGAGACCGGACACCGACTCGGCGGGCGGTGATCGAAGAGCGCTCGGCGCGGACCCGACTGCAAAGCGCCGGCGAGACGTTGAAATTGGTGCGCTTGGGGATTCCGAAGTGCTGGTCAGCAGGCCACGACGCAGGGGAGGATGGTCGCCATGACGGATGAAGGCTCCTCTATCGACCCCACCAGGCCCAGCATCGCCCGCGTCTACGACTTCTTGCTCGGCGGCAAGGACAACTACGCCGTGGACCGGGAGATCGGCGAGGTGTTCAAACGTGACCTCCCTGGTTCGGTAGCCATCGCCTTCGCCAACCGCGCAGCCCTGACCCGGGCGGTTGGGGAGATCGCGACGACCACCGACGTACGGCAGTTCATCGACCTTGGCAGTGGTCTTCCGACCGCCGACAACGTCCACCAGGTCGCACAACGGCACGCTCCGGAGTCCCGGGTCGTGTACGTCGACATCGACCCCCAGGTGCTGATCCACGGCCGTGCACTGCTGGAGGAGAACGATCGGACCCGTGTCGTCGCGGCCGATGTACGCAACCCCGAGGCCATCCGCAACCATCCGGACACTCGTGAACTGATCGACTTCGACCGCCCCGTCGCCGTCATGTTCAGCGCCATCCTCCACCACGTCAACGACGAGGAGGACCCTGCCGCGATCGTCCGCTACTGGCGCGACCAGGTGCCGTCCGGGAGCTACTTCTTCGTCAGCCACTTCCGCTCCGGCAACAACCCGGAGACGGCGGAGGCCGAGAAAGTCCTCCAGCAGACTTTCGGCCGCGGCCGGTGGCGCACCGACAAGGAGATCGAATCCCTGCTGGACGGTCTGGAGATCCTCGACCCCGGGATCGTCCCCGCGTCCCTGTGGCGTCCCGAGGTGGTCGACAACCCGTGGAACGGCAACGGCGAACGGGAGCTCACCGTCTGGGAGCACCTCATCGCCGCCGGGCTGGCCCGGAAGGTCTAGGAAGAGGGGCCGCCCTCGGCTGCTGCGGCATCCGGGCGGCTGTTCAGCAGAGCCGGGCGGCTTCGCAGGAGAGCGGGGCGTTCGTCCAGCAGAGCCCGGCGGCTGTTCAGTACAACGGGAAGGCCCAGCCGCCGGGATACCAGGGCTCACGCTCGCCGCGGAAGGCTGCCGAAGCGAGGGAGAGCGCACCGGGCCGCAGCTCCTCGACGAGACCCACCGCGGCGAGGCCGGCCAGGGTGGTGCCGCCAGCGCGTAGCCCGGGGCCCTGCCGTCGCCGTCCCGGTGCACGGCGAACCACAGCAAGGTGGCCCCGCCACGCCGATGGGGGGGGCGGCGAGGCGGACGGTCCGGTGCTCCGGCCGGCGGTCCGGCCAGCCCATCGCTGCGGTGCGGACCCGGTCGTACACCTTGTCGAGGAGAGGCCGGGCCTCGTCGGCCGTCCGCAGGCGGACGGTTCCCTCCCCGAAGTCCGTGTCCGGGCGGAAACAAGGACTCCCCCGGGCACGGTCATCATCCGGCTGTAGACGGAGGCGCCGGCGACCGGCACGTCCTCTTCGAAGTCGGCCGCGGTCCGGCCGAGGTCGGTCGCGGCTCGCTGGTCGGCCAGTTCCTCCTTCGACCGGTCCAGGCGTAGCCAGGATCTCTCGTTTGGATCACGCCGGGCTCGCGGGGCCTGGCACGCCATCCCCACTGCCTCAAGGGCGTGGGCGGCGCCCCCAGCGGCGTTGTCGTCGGTCGAGACGGATCGCCCGAGCCTGGGCGATGTGGCTGAAGTTGCGCGGAACGGGTGATCGGGGTGCGCCGGGCGGGAAACCGTGTCCGGAAGGCCCGACGCGCACTGTCGACAGGACGGAGACCAGCCGATGGCCACCACGGCGGACACGGTCCGGGCGCCCACCGCGGCGCTGCCGAACAGTCTGCGGTTGCCCGGGATCCTCCTCGGAGTGGGCCTCGGCGGGTTCGTCGACGGCATCCTGCTGCACCAACTGCTGCAGTGGCACCACATGCTGACCAGCACCGACCACGACCGCATCGGGGTGAAGTACTACGACCCCCGCACTGTCTCCGGACTGGAGATGAACACCGTGTGGGACGGCGTCTTCCACGCCGTGTGCTGGGTCTTCGTACTGCTGGGTCTGGCTGTCCTGTACTCACGGGTCACGCACAACCGGCGGGCGGTGTGGACCTCGCGGGTGCTGTGGGGCTGGATCCTGACCGGCTGGGGCCTGTTCAACCTGGTCGAAGGACTGCTGGACCACCAGATCCTGGGCATCCACCACGTTCGCGGCGGCCCCTACCAGGCGTGGTGGGACGCCGGCTTCCTCGTCCTGGGCGGCCTGTTCCTGATCGGCGGCTATCTGCTCCAGCGCAGTGGCCGGCCCTTCGACCCCGAGGCCTCGCACAGCGCCGGACGGGCCGGAGGCCTCGCCTGATGGGCGGCATGCGGCATCACGGCCACGGCGGTGGCGTCCTGCCCGAGGCGGCGCTGACCCTGCTGGTCCTGATCGCCGTGGCCGGCGGCTATCTGTTAGCCGCTCACCGGGCCCGGCGCCGCAACCCCGCACAGGGCTGGAACGCCGGACGGTCGGCGTCGTTCCTCACCGGGCTGGCCCTGCTCGCCCTCGCACTGCTGCCGCCACTGGCGCCCGCGGCCCACTCCGACTTCCGCGGACACATGGCCCAGCACATGTTGCTGGGCATGTACGCGCCGCTCGCCCTCGTGCTGGCCGCGCCGGTCACCCTGTCGCTGCGCGCGCTGCCGCCCGCCCAGGCCCGCCGGGTGACCGCGGTGCTGCACAGCCCACCGGCCCGGGTGGCGGCGCATCCCGCGGTGGCGCTCGCCCTGAGCACCGGCACCCTGGCGGGGCTGTACTTCACGCCCCTGTACGACACCGCCATGAGCCACCCCCTGGGGCACTGGCTCATGCACGCGCACTTCCTCGCATCGGGCTGCCTGTTCGCCCACGCCATCGCCGGCCCCGACCCCGCACCCAACCGGCCCGGCGTGCGGGCCCGGCTGGTCTACCTCGGCATCGCGATCGCCGCCCACGCCCTCATCGCCCAGGCCATGTACGGCGGATTCTTCATCGACATCCACGCCCCCATCGGCCAGGTCCAGCAGGGCGCCGAGATCATGTACTACGGCGGCGACATCGCCGAACTGCTCCTGGCCGCCGCCCTCGTCACGACCTGGCGCCCGGAACGCCGCACTCACCCTGTCGCACACACTCCGCCCGCCACGACCACCACCATCCCCGAGCGGGCCTGAACCCGGTCGCACACATCGAGGGCGATGGGGCGGACGCCCCCGCAAAGCCTCGGCCTGACCGGAGCAGCAAGTCCTCCGCGGTCAGAGCTTCAGTGACGCGTGCAATGCAGCGAACATGCCACCAGCGCGGTGGAGCCATGCAGGCACGGCACCGAGCACGGCCCCGTGGATGACTAACCGGCGCAGGCCGGCACGCTCGGCCGCCGGACCGGTCGGCGGTGCCCACGCTCAGTTCTGGTTCACCGGCCAGACGGCGGCCGGGTCGCAGTGGGCCGGGCAGGCCAGCAGGTAGACCTCGTTGCCGAGGAAGAGCCAGTAGGTGTCGGCGCGGAGGCTGTAGGACTGCTCCGGTTGGCCGGGACGGACGGCGAACTCCATGCCCTCCGGCACCTGGCAGAGGTACACCAGGTCGGCGCCGCAGGCGCACCGGTAGAACTCGGGGTCCTGTGCCCAGGACGGCGTACCGCCCACTTTGAACGC
This sequence comes from Streptomyces carpinensis, assembly GCF_002154505.1. Lineage (GTDB taxonomy): Bacteria > Actinomycetota > Actinomycetes > Streptomycetales > Streptomycetaceae > Streptomyces > Streptomyces carpinensis. Next base: position 4,549 of record NZ_MUBM01000379.1, read on the forward strand.
CTGGGCTCCGAGTCCTCGTGCGTCAGGGCTGTCCTCGAAGGGCCGCAGGGTCAGCGGCAGCGCGTGCAGGGACGGTTCGGGCTGCGCTGCGGGCAGCGTCGCGTGGCGCTGGAGCATCACACGCCAGAACGGACGGGGGTAGGGCGTCTGCGGAGCATCCCAGTACCGGGGCACGAGCCGGTCGTCGGTGAACTCCGGTTCCGACGCGTCGTTGTGCGCGCGGCAGTGAAAGACCAGCAGGTGGTCTCCGGCGAACGGCTCCAGGTCCGTCGGGATGTCGAGCTGGAAGAACAGCGCCATCCGCTCGCCGCAGAAGCACTCCGGCCACTCCTGGCCCTCGTCGAGGAAGGGCCAGCCGCCCACCGAGTTGCGCGTCGGCCGGGCCAGGGGCTCGGTTCCTACCTCGATCGCGTACGCGGGCAGCCCCGCCCGCCCGTCCTTCACATCAGCTTCGAGCATCCGCTCACCCTAAAGGCTGCCGCTGTCCCAGCCGCCCGCGGGAGGTGCCTGCGGGAGGGTACGCACGACCCCGCGCCCGGGATCGGATCGCGAGGGCCTCGTTTCGAGGGCTGGTCGACTGGTGTCGGTCACAGCCCCCAGAGCCCCTTCACCAGCGTGGTGGCGCCTCCCGCCAGGGCGAGCAGGAGTACGAGCAGACGTCCGTGTTTCTCGGGTACGCGCCCGGAGAGCTGCCTGCCGATCAGGGCACCCGCGGCCATCGCTCCCACGACCAGGCTCCAGTCGGGTGTGCTGAGCCTCGGCATCCCGTTGGACGCCACCGAGACGGCGTTGACCACCACCCCGTAGAACTGTGCGTTGGGCACGAACTCCCGTACGGACCAGCCCGCGTTGACGGCGTAGAGGGACATCGGCGGTCCCCCCACACCCGCCGCGGAGTTCATGAACCCACCAGCGGCACCTGCAGTGACCGCACCCGCGCCGCCGCTGAGGACGGCAACGCGCGTCCCGAACATCACGAGCGCGACCGCGACGGTCACGAGCGCCCCCATATAGACCATCAACACTGGCTCGGGCAGCCGCCGTGCGACCCAGGTCCCGGCCGGCACGGTGCACACGGCCGCGACGCACAATGGAACCATGGCCTTCAGCCGCACCCTCCGCCATCCGGCGACGAGTCCGACGACACTGATGGCCCCGGCGGCGCAGTTGGCGAGCACCACGCCTTCGCCCGGGCCGAGGAGCAGCACGAGGGCGGGAACGGCCACGAGTGCGAACCCCATCCCGGTGAGCCACTGCACGCTTGCACCGAGCAGCACGATCCCACCCAGCAGCAGATCATGCGCCCACCCACCCGTCACCGGCGGTCCTCTCGGCAGTACCAAGCAGCGAAGAGACGCCAGGCTAGCCAGGGGCGGGGATCATGAACAGCCGCTCGGGCGGCAGAAAGCAAGAGACAGCCGGGGGCGGGAAGCGGTCAGGCATCCAATCGCACGGATCTCGGCGCGCGCGGGAGCCGCGGTGGGCTGGTCGAGAGACGGGCGGCCTCGGCGGCCACCCACTCCAGAAGCTCATCCGCCAGTTCGGGAAGGGGCCTTCCCTCGCCGGGCAGGACGAACCGGCATTCGAGATGGTCTCCCGGGTTGTGGGGGTTCAGAAGGCCGCAGCGCAGACCCGTACGGTCGATCTGGCCGCCCAGGCACGTGCTGATCACGTCGCGCACGGGGTCCACCAGGCTCGTCCACACCAGCAGGCCCTCGGTCCACAGGACGTCGGTGGGGAAGTCCACGCAGAAGTCTTCGGGTGCCGGCGCCCCACTGGACCAGCTCGTGACGCGGGCCGCCAGGTGCTCGGCCACTGGCCGCCAGTCCTCGCCGAACCGCCAGTCCGTGAGGTACTCGTCGAACGCGTTCATCGGGCCAGTGAATCACCGTCGGACACGGCCGCCCCCGCGTACCGGCACCACGCCCCGCCTGCCTCGTCGAGGAGACCGGCCGGTCGCGGCCGGCGTACGTGTGTGCACCCGGTTGCCGCTCGTGGCCGGAAGCCGGCCGGGGAGCGCCACCCGGCCTCGGGACCCGCCGCCGGGCAGGGAGAAGGCGTCGATGCCGAGCTCCGCCGACAGCATGGTCTCTGAAAGAGAGTGGGCATGTGGGAACGAGGTCTGCTGCTCCGTTCGTCTAGAGTGCTGTAAATCGTCTACATGACTGTAGTCAGTCGTCGTGCGTGCTGGGGCAGCCCACAGGGAACGGGGTCCCGGCCGTCGGAGGACCATGCGCCACAAGATCCTGATCATCGAGGACGACCACGCCCTGCGTGACGTGCTGCGGCGTGGCCTGTCCGACGAGGACTTCGACCCCGTCTGCGCCGCCGACGGTGCCACCGCCCTGCGGCTGGCCACGGCCGACATCGCCGCGGCCGTCCTCGACGTCGGGCTGCCCGACGCCGATGGACGGGACGTGTGTCAGGCGATGCGAGCGAACGGGTTCCTCGCCCCCGTCGTCTTCCTGTCCGCCCGGCACCGGCTCAGCGACCGGCTGTCCGGGTTCTCCGCCGGAGGCGACGACTACCTGGGCAAGCCGTTCCACCTCGCCGAGCTCACCGCCCGGCTGCGAGCGGCGCTCAGGCGTGCCGCACCGGCGTCGACGGCCTCGGCCGGGGCCGGGGAGCTGGTGCTGGACGCGGCCGGACACAGCGTGACCGTGCACGGTGTTCCCGTCGCCATGTCCCCGACCGAGTTCCGGCTGCTGGCCGCCCTGGCCGCCGCGGACGGCGGACTCGTTCGCCGTCGCGAGCTGGTCCGGGCGGCCTGGCCCGAGGGCGCCCAGGTCAGTGACAACACCCTGGACCAGTACCTGACCCGGTTGCGCCGCAAGCTGCGCACCGCGGGCAGCGGCCTCACCGTCGGTACGGCTCGCGGGATCGGGCACCGGCTCTCGTGAACGGGAAACTCGTACGCCACCTGGCGCCGCGCACCCTGCGCGGCCGGCTCTCGCTCGTGGCCCTGACCACCGCGGCACTGCTCATGACCGTCCTGACCGTGGCGTTCAACGCCGTGACGGGCCGGCACCTGCAGCACCAGGCGGACGACGAACTGCGAGCCCGGACGGCCGCCGTCGCCACGACCGTCGACACCAGCGGCCCCCGGGTCCGCATCGTGGAGACCGCCAACGACCGGCTCCTCGACACGAACGTATGGATCTACGCCGGGACACGGCTGCTCGAACAGCCGCCCTCCACCACGGCCCGCAGCCCCCTGGCGCAAGCCGCCGTACGACTCGCGTCGGAGCAGGTGCATGCCTGCACGACCGTCCGTGCCGACGGCCGCCGGGACGTCCGGCTGTGCTCCCAGAACGTCTTTGGCCGCCATGTCTCCGCCACCGTGGTCGCCGCCCTGGACCTCACCCCCTACCGGAGTTCGGCGAACACGCTGCTCGTGGGGTCTTTGGTGCTGGACGCCGTCATGCTCGGCTGCACCTACGCACTCACGCGCCTGGCCGTCGGCAGAGCACTGCGTCCCGTGCGCGCGATGACCGACCAGGCCACCCAGTGGAGCGCCGTCGCCTCCGACGAACGCCTGGGCAGCGCGGAGCACCCAGCCGAGTTGGCCCGCCTGGGCGCCTCGCTCGACGCGCTGCTGGACCGGATACGAGCCCTGCTGCGCCACGAGCGCCAGTTGACCGGGGAACTGTCCCACGAACTGCGCACCCCGCTCAGCCGTATCGTCATCGAGCTCGACTGGTGGCGGTCCCGGCCGCGTTCGGCCGCCGAGACGGAGGCGACCTACGAGGTGATCGCCGAGGCGGCGCAGTCCATGCGCACGATCTGCGACACGCTCCTGTACGAGGCACGCGAGAACGCCACGTTCCCGTCGACGTCCCCCGGCACCGCCGAGGTCGTGCCCGTCCTGCGGCGCCTGATCGAGCAGGTCGACATTCCGCAGCAGGTGAAAACCGTCGTCGAGGCAGCCGAACCGGAACTGAAGGCGGGGGTGGCGCCTGCCCTGCTCGAACGGATCGTCAGTCCGCTGCTGGCCAACGCCGCCCGGTACGCGCACGCGCGCGTGACCGTCACCGCGCGGCCGGTACTGGGTGACGTGTGCATCGACGTCGTCGACGACGGCCCCGGCGTGCCGGCCGACTTCACACCCGAACTCTTCCGTCCCGGACGGCGCGCCGACTGCACCGACGGACACGACGGCGCCGGCCTCGGGCTTCCGCTCGCCAGGCGGCTGGCCCGCGCCGTCGGCGGCGAGGTGTCCCACGACCCCGGGCACACGCCCGGGGCGCGGTTCACCGTCAGTCTGCCGGCCGGCTGACCGGTTCCGGCCCCCCGGCGAGCGAGGCGGTGTTCCTGCGCTCGCACACCTGGGCGTAGGCCATCAGCCCGAACAGGACCGCGAGCAACACCGCCGACGAACCCACCGTCCCCAGGTTCAGCCCGCCCTTGGCGACCGGTTTGGTGAGGAAGTCGCCCGCCGTGGCCCCGAGCGGGCGGGTCAGGACGAACGCGATCCAGAACAGCGCCACGTTCGGCACCGCCGGCACCTTCATCAGCGCGGCGAGGACGGCCAGCAGACCCGTCACGAGCAGTGCGCTGCCGGCGTAGCCGAGGCCGGAGCTGTCGGAGAGGAAGTCGCCCAGGGAGGTCCCGAGCGTGTTCGAGACGAGGATGGCCGACCAGAACAGTGCTTCGCCCCGGAAAGTGACGATGTCGCGGATCTGGAACGTCATCCCGGAGAGCTTCCAGAGCGCGAAGACGACCAGCAGGATCGAGACGAGGATCGCCGCGCCGGCCGGGTATCCGAGCCCGAGCCCCTGCGGTCCCCAGCCCAGCGCCGTGGCACCGTCCGAGAGGTACTTGGCGCTGGCGTCACGGTTCATGAAGTCGGACATCGTGGTGCCGGCCATGCTGGTCGACAGGATCACGGTCCAGTAGAAGAACGGGTTGTAGCGGCTCGACCCGAGCTGGACGACCAGCGTCACCACGAAGATCAGAAAAAGGGCGACCGTGGTGAGGAAGTAACCCATCTTCAGGGTCTGCGCGAAGAGGTCGCCGGCGGTCTCGCCCAGAGTGGTCGCCGCGATCTTCATGATCCAGAACGTGAGGGTGACCTCGGGCAGTTTCTTCATCACCGACGTGGCCGTACCGGCCGACGGACGGTGCGTGCTCGGGACGTCGAGGTCGGTGAGGACTTCGGGTTGTTCCACCGTCGAATGCTCCTGTCCGTCGCCGGCGAGGCGCCCGCCCCCTCAGGGGGACGAGCGCCTCGTTTCGATGAGTCAGCCGCAAGTAAGGGCCGAGACTCCCACGATGACAGAAATACCCTGAAAACAACCTGAATGCTCTGCAATGCGGCTTTTCAGGCGACCGTCCGCCGGACGTCCGGCCCGCCTACAGCTCCGGCTCCGGCTCCGGGTCGAGCACGTCGCTGCGCGTCGCCACCAGATACACCACCAGGCCGAGGATGACCATCAGGAACAGCGCACTGGTCACGACAGTGCCCAGTCCGAGACCGCCGTCTCCGCTCGGCTGGGAGAGGTAGTCGCCGATCGATGCGCCCAGCGGACGGGTCAGGACGTAGGCGATCCAGAAGCTCCACACGGCGTTCAGGCCGAGCGCGAAGTGGGCCACGGCGACCGCGGCGATCGTGAGGGCGAACAGCGCGGCGGAGAGCCAGTAGCCGAGAGCCAGCCGCTCGGAGACGAGGTCACCGGCGGCGGTGCCCAGGGCGAAGGTGAAGAGCACGGCCAGCCAGTAGAAGGACTCACGGCCCGCGGTGTCGATGTGGTGGATGGACAGGGTGCGCTCGCGCCGGTACCAGAGGACGAACACGACCGCGAGCACGACGGCGAACACCGTGGTACTCGTCTCCAGCGGCACGCCCATGTTGTCGGTCAGGTTGTCGCTGATCAACGTGCCGACGACGGTGATCAGCGCCACGGCGAGCCAGTAGACGCCCGCGCTGTAGGCACGGGTGCGGAACTGCACCACCAGCACCACCGCCAGCAGGGCGCTCATCAGCAACGACACACCCGTCAGACCGAGACCGGCCTTCTCGTTCAGCAGGTCAGCCGCCGTCTCTCCGACCGTCGTGCACAACACCTTGATGATCCAGAAGTAGACGGTGACTTCCGGCACCTTGTTCCAGCGCAGCCGGCGGCCGTGGCGAGGAACGGTGCTCCCGGCCGCCGGTATCACGGACATCTCGGAGGCTTCGTAGGTCATGGGCCGGACCGTGCCACCGAATACCTGAACGCATCCTGAGCGCCCACATCAGGCGTCGACCGGGGCCGACGCCCGTGCGGAACTCATCGGCCTGTCAGGGAGTGCTGGGCTTGCCCTTCGTGAACAGCCAGGTGTGGAACAGCCCGTCGAGGTCTCTTCCCGAGATCCGCTTCGCCAGGGCGGTGAACTGCGCGGTGGTGCCGTGCCCGTCGCGGTGACCGGACGCCCAGGCGCGCAGGATGCGGAAGAACGCCGGGTCGCCGACGGCCCGGCGCAGCTCGTGCAGGGTCATGGCGCCCCGGGCGTAGACGGGCGTGGCGAAGATGTTCCGGCCGCTGCCGGGGTCGCCGGCCGGGAACGCCCACAGCTCGTCCCCCGCCGGTCGGGCGTAGAGCGCGTCGAACTCCTTCTGGGCGCTCTGGCCGCCGTGCTGCTCGGCGTAGAGCCACTCGGCGTAGGTCGCGAAGCCCTCGTTGAGCCAGATGTCCTTCCAGCGGGTGAGGGAGACGGAGTCGCCGAACCACTGGTGGGCGCTCTCGTGGACGAGGGTGCCGAGGTCCGGCGCCGAGTCGTACAGGGGCCTGCTCTGGGTCTCCAGTGCGTAACCCACGTCTCGGGCGTGGTCGACGACGGCCCCCGCGGCCCTGAAGGGGTACGGCCCGAACAGCCTGCTCTCCCACTCCAGCACCGAGGGCAGCTTCTTCAGCACGGGCGCGGCCGCGTTCGTCTCGCGCGGGTCGACGGCGTTGTAGACCTTGAGGCCGTCACGCGTGGTGTACTGCTCGACCTTGAACTTCCCCACCGTGGCGGTGGCGAGGTAGGCGGCCATCGGCTCGCGCTGGCGCCAGCGGAAGGTGGTGCGGCCGTGCGCGGTGCGGCTGCCGAGGTACAGGCCGTTGGCCACCGCTGTGTGTCCTCGGGGAACGGTGATGGTGAAGTCGTACGACGACTTGTCCCGGGGATGGTTGTTCGCCGGGAACCAGGTCATGGCGCCCTGGGGCTCCCCGGCGACGAAGGCACCGTCGTCGGTGGGGATCCAGCCGTCGAGGGAGCCGTCGGGGTCGGTGACCGGCCCGGGGGTGCCGCCGTAGGTGACGGTGACACGGAACGGCCGGCCCGCGCGCAGGGCGGTTCTCGGGGTGACGACGAGTTCCTGGCCGTCGCGGCGGAAGGCGGCCTTCGCGTGGTCGACGGTGACCCCGGTGACCTTCAGGCCCTTGAGGTCGAGGTCGAACCCGGTCAGCCGCTGGGTGGCGCGGGCGGCGAGGACCGCCGTGCCGTCCAGGTGCCGGCTGCCCGGGTCGTAACGCAGCGTCAGGTCGTAGTGGGAGACGTGGTAGCCGCCGTTGCCGGCGAGCGGGAAGTAGGGGTCGCCCGCGCCGGCGGCGCCGGTCGTCCCGGCCCCGGCTGGGTCGGCGGCCGCGAGCAGCGCGGTGACGGCTATGGGGACGGTGCCGGCCACTATGCCGCGTCTGAGGACGGCGCCTCGTCGGGCGGGCTGCTTTCGGGGTGGCGTCACTTGCTCTCCTTCGGGCTCTCGGGTGCTCCGGGGGGCGGCGGTGATCAAAGCCCTCACACTAGGCCCCGACCGCCGGCCCCGTCGCCCTCGTTCGGGTCAAGTCACGCCTTTCGCAAGGCGGTTGAGCCGCTCCGCACCGCATTCCGGCCCACCGCACAGGCCGTCCGCCCGGCCGTCGTCCGCGGGCCCGCCGCACAGGCCGCCCCGCCGCTCCCGTCGGGCCCCTGGCTCCACCCCTGGCTTCGCCCCCTCGCTCAGGCCGTCTGCTCGGCCGCCGCTCGTCCCGCCGCGCGTCCCGAGAACAGGCACCCGCCGAGGAACGTGCCCTCCAGGGCGTTGTAGCCGTGGACGCCGCCGCCGCCGAAGCCGGCGACCTCGCCGGCCGCGTAGAGACCGTCGATGGGCTGTCCGTCGGTGCCGAGGGCGCGGGAGTCGAGGTCGGTCTGGATGCCACCGAGGGTCTTGCGGGTCAGGATGTGCAGCTTGACGCCGATGAGGGGCCCGGCCTCCGGGTCGAGGATGCGGTGCGGAACGGCCACCCGTCCGAGGCGGTCGCCGATGTAGCGGCGGGCGTTGCGAATGCCCTGGACCTGGGCGTCCTTGCTGTAGGGGTTGGCCATCTGCAGGTCGCGGGCCTCCACCTGGCGCCGCACCTCGGCGGCGTCCAGGAGCGGCTGGTCGGTCAGCTTGTTCATCTTTTCGACGAGTTGTTCGAGGGTGTCGGCGACCACGAAGTCCGCGCCGTGCCGCAGGAAGTCCCGCACCGGTCCGGGCGCGCCCTTGCCGAGGAGCCGGTCGCGCAACACGGCCTTGCGGTCCTTGGCGGTGATGTCGGGGTTCTGTTCGGAGCCCGACAGGGCGAACTCCTTCTCGACGATCTTCCGGGTCAGTACGAACCAGGAGTGGTCGTGGCCGGCGATGTCCTCGCCGGTGCGCAGGTGGCGGAGGGTGCTCAGGGTGTCGTAGCCGGGCAGGCACGGGACGGGCAGCCGGCGGCCGAGGGCGTCGAGCCAGATGGAGGACGGTCCGGGCAGGATCCGGATGCCGTGGCCGGGCCAGATCGGGTTCCAGTTCCGCACGCCCTCGGTGTAGTGCCACATGCGGTCGCGGTTGACCAGACGTGCGCCGGCCGCCGCGCTGATGTCGAGCATCCGGCCGTCGACGTACGCCGGGACGCCGGTGACCATGTCGGTGGGGGGCGTGCCGAGCCGCTGCGGCCAGTGGCGGCGGACGATGTCGTGGTTGGCGCCGATGCCGCCGGTCGTGACGATCACGGCCTGCGCGGTGAGCTCGAAGGCGCCGACGGAGTCCCGGTTGGAGGCGACGCCCCGGGGCGAGTCGTCCTCGGCGAGCACCGTGCCGCGCACCCCGCGCGCCGCGCCGCCCTCGACGACGAGTTCGTCCACCCGGTGCCGGTGGTGGAAGGTCAGCAGCCCGTCCCGGGCCGCCTGCCGGGCGTGGTCGGCGAAGGGTTCCACGACGCCCGTGCCGGTGCCCCAGGCGATGTGGAAGCGCGGTACGGAGTTGCCGTGGCCCTCGGCCCTGAGGTCGCCGCGCTCGGCCCAGCCCACCGTGGGCAGCAGGGTGATGCCGTGCCCCTGGAGCCAGGACCGCTTCTCTCCCGCCGCGAACTCGACGTAGGCGCGCGCCCAGCGAACCGCCCAGGAGTCCTCGTCGTCCAGCCGGTCGAACTGTGCGCTGCCCTGCCAGTCGTTCCAGGCCAGCTCGAAGGAGTCCGTCACGCCGAGGCGCCGCTGCTCCGGTGAGTCGACGAGGAACAGCCCGCCGAAGGACCAGTACGCCTGCCCGCCGAGGTTGGCGGCGTTCTCCTGGTCGACGAGGGCGACCCTGCGGCCCCGGCTGGTCAGCTCGTGCGCGGCGACCAGGCCCGCGAGGCCGGCTCCGACGACGATGACGTCCGCGTCCATGGCGTCCGATCCCTTTCCTCAGTTCCGTGGGTACGGGGGTTCCGTGCATACGGGCGGCAGGCGACCGCCCCGGCCGGACGGGGGGCGCCGCCATGTCCGAGCCTCGTTCGCGACGAGTCCGACCTCCGAATTGATACGCGACTGTATCCGATACATCTATGTATCGAACAGGGGTCGCCACCCTGGAATGACCGACGAAACGAGCCCACCGGGGAGCGACCGACAGGAACAGGACCGGAAAAGTAAATAGGAACAGATTTTCGATTGAGTTGTACGCTGGAGTCATGACCGCGCACCACCTCCAGGGCTCCCTCTTCGACCAGGCCGACGAGCTCGGGCTCGGCCCGCTGGACGGGCTGCGCCGCACCGAGCTCGGCCTCGGCGCCTGGATCGACGTGCTGCCCGGGTGGCTCGCCGGCGCCGACGACCTGTTCGAGCAGCTGGCCGCCGAGGTCCCCTGGCGCGCGGAGCGCCGCAAGATGTACGACAACGTCGTGGCCGTACCGCGCCTGCTCGCCTTCTACGGCGCGGACGACCCGCTCCCCCACCCGGTGCTCGCCGAGGCGCGCGACACGCTGTCCGCGCACTACCGCGACGAACTCGGTGAGCCGTTCACCACGGCCGGGCTGTGCTACTACCGCGACGGCCGGGACAGCGTCGCCTGGCACGGCGACCGGATCGGGCGGGGCGCGCGCGAGGACACCATGGTCGCGATCCTCTCCGTGGGCGCACCCCGCGACCTGCTGCTTCGTCCGGCAGGGGGTGGCGGTGGCACGGTCCGCCGCCCGCTCGGGCACGGCGACCTGATCGTCATGGGCGGCTCCTGCCAGCGCACCTGGGAGCACTGCGTACCCAAGAGCGCCCGGGCGACGGAACCGCGGATCAGCATCCAGTTCCGCCCGGCGGGGGTGCGCTGAGGCCGCCGGCCTCGCGCGCAGCCTGTCGGGCGTGGCCGGTGCGGGTGAGGTAGTGCAGACGTGCTATCAGACCTCGCCGGGCCGGTGACGGGGGTGGCGATGTAGCCGACGAGGGAGCCCAGCCCGGCGGCGCGACGGCTTCGTGGCTTTGATACCGCGGGTGCCATACTTGCCGAACTCGATGTCGTACTCAGGCATCTGCGCGGTCCTCAGATCTTGTGGAACTTTGTACGGGGCTGTGAGAGCCGGTCCTCGGCCCCGGCGAGGGATATTTACCGCCAGAACGGGTGATCGACGCTGTGAGGGTCGGCGAAGTGCGGCTCAGGCCCTCACTCCGGCGCGATCGGGGTGGCATCGCGGGCACTTCTCACCCGCTCCCAATTCCCCGAGCGTCATCGGTGGCCATCGCCGGGCTGGAGCTCCGCGTCGGCGACCGCCGCAGCGACCGAGCTGCGCCGCCTCGCCCCGGCCACCGTCGTTCCGCTGCGGTGACTCCGGCCGCTGCTGCTCGGTTGCTGAACATGTTCGGCGGTGCAGTCCGGGCCATGCGGATATGAGGAGGGACCCGGCTGATGCCGGGTCCCTCCTCTTCTCGTAGCGGCAGGATTTGAACCTGCGACCTCTGGGTTATGAGCCCAGCGAGTTACCGAGCTGCTCCACCCCGCGTCGGTAAGCCCACTCTGCACAGTAGTCCTCGCGGGGCGGTGCGCATTTTCAGGTGTCAGCCGCGGCGGACGATGTTCTCGGCCTGGGGGCCCTTCTGGCCCTGGGTCACGTCGAACGTGACCTGCTCGCCTTCGAGGAGCTCGCGGAATCCGTTGCCGGAGATGTTGGAGTAGTGCGCGAAGACGTCCGGTCCGCCGCCGTCCTGGGAGATGAAGCCGAAGCCCTTCTCGGCGTTGAACCACTTCACGGTGCCGCTGGCCATGCTGCTTGTCCTTCGATATCGCCGGGAGGTCCCGGCTGGTCTGTGGGCGGGGCCGTCCGTCGCCGGAGAGCACCCGGCGTCCGTTCTACCCCGTGGGCGGCACAACTATCCGGCTTCCGCGCGGTCACAGCGTGCCGTTGTGCGCTCAGCGGGGCTGAACTGTCATCCGGCGGCGGGCCGCTGCCCGCCGGGAATGAGGCCTACCTGCCCTTGGCGGCTTCCTTGAGCTTGCTGCCCGCCGAGACCTTCACGCTGTAGCCGGCGGCAATCTGGATCGGGTCGCCCGTCTGCGGATTGCGAGCGGTGCGAGCGGCGCGGCGGGTGCGCTCGACTGTCAGGAAGCCGGGGATGGTGACCTTCTCATCGCCCTTGGCGACGACCTCGCCCACGGTCTCCGCAAGGGCGGTCAGAACGGCGTCGGCGTCCTTGCGGGTCACCTCGGCACGGTCAGCGAGGGCAGCCACCAGGTCAGTGCGATTCATGGGGATGTTCTCCGTACTTCTGGAATCATGCGATCCGCGTTGCGGACGGGACAGTCCCGTCAATCCTGTCATCCAGAGCTTGGTCATGGTCCTCGATCGGTTCGCGAAGTAGCTGCGTGACCATGTCTTCGGGGAGGACAGTGTGCAATGGACCCGTCAGGCAGTCGCACGGAGTTCACGGCGATGTTTTCGCGTACCTGGCCTCCGCAGGTCAGCGTGGTTACGGTCGGCAGTACCTGCCCGGGCTGATGCTGGACGGCGAGCGCAAGTCAGTGGAACCGATGGCGGAGCACCTGGGCATCCCCAGGCAGCACCTGGCGCATTTCATCGCCCAGTCCACCTGCGACTACCGCGAGGTGATGCGGCGCGTGGCGGCCCACACCGACCGGCTGCTGCGGCCGTCGGCCTGGTTGATCGACGATCACCTGGTCACCCGGTACGCGTGGCGGTGGTCGATCGAGGTCACCTTCGCCAAGGCACGCGACCTGCTCGGGGCCGGCCAGGCCCGAAGCCGCACCCGCCACGCGGTGGAACGCACCGTCCCTTTCGCCGTGTACTGCTACACGATCACCGTGGTACGCGCTGCACGGCCACCACCCGGCCGACGCCGCAGGGCAGCGCGAGCGGGCCCAGTGGTACGCCTGGGCCGAGCCGTCCGTGTCCGACATGGCCGCCAAGCTCCGACGGGGGGCATCGCCGCCCGATTTCTGGCCGGGCTGGGAATTCCGCCTGGCGGCCGGGCCTGTGGCTCAGGACTGCAAGAATTGCGGGGTCAGCCGTTCGGCGTACAGTGACGGGCGCGTCATGTGCCCTGGTGCTTATGCCTCCGACGAGTGGGAAGCCCTCAGCCATGACCGCCCGACGCAGCCCCGGGGAGCGCACTGCTTCCGTTCACCAGCTCAAGGTCGATCTGGTGGGGATGAAACCTCCGGTGTGGCGGCGGCTGGTGGTGCCTTCGGACATCACCCTTGGGTCGCTGCACGACGTGGTCCAGGTGGCGTTCGGCTGGGAGGGCATGCACCTGCACGTCTTCGAGGGCCGCTCCGGCGGGCGATACGCCCCTCCGGAGGACCTCGACATCCCGGTCTTCGACGAGGAGGAGGCCGCCCTCGCGGACGTCCTGCCGGGCACCGGCGACCGCATGGACTACACGTACGACTTCGGCGACGGCTGGCTGCACCGGATCAGGGTGGAGGCGGTGTGCCCCGCCCGGGAGGGCGAGGGGGAGCACGCGGTGTGCACGGGCGGGCGTCGGGCCATGCCGCCCGCCGAGGACCTCGGCGGTGTGTGGGGACT
>NZ_MUBM01000038.1 GCF_002154505.1 Streptomyces carpinensis
CCCCACCCCCCCGGTTCAGAATCGGGCCGGCAGATTCTCCAGTGCCTTGACCGTCCGCGCGATGAACTCCTCGGTTCCGGCGGGAAGTCCGGTCGCCCACCATACGTGTCCGTCGGGCCGCAGCAATGCCGCGGTGACGCCGGCCCAGGCGGGTCCGCCGGTGACCGCCAGCCGGCTGGAGTGCACGCCGACACCGGCCGCCGCGGCCCGCTCGGCGGCCGGCCCGCTGATCGAGGTGTCGCCCATGGCCAGCAGGACGGCTCGGCCGTCGTGCAGCAACGGCAGGACGCCCTGCCCTTCGGGGTCGTGGGCTCGGGTGCCGGTCAGGGGGTGGGCGGCCGGGTCCCCCGGGTCGTAGAAGGTGTCGATTCCCGAGAGCTTGCCTGCCAGCATGCGGGAGAAGCGGGGGTCGTTCGCGATGGAGTCACTGAGCAGGGACCGCAGCGCGGTCACGTCGGGTGTCACGCCGGTGATCAGGGCGCTCTGCGCCAGTGTGTGCTCGGCCAGTTCCGCACCCACCAGGTGTCGTTCGAGGTGGTAGGTGTCGAGCAGGTGNNGGCGAGCTTCCAGCCGAGGTTCATGGCGTCCTGGAGCCCGACGTTGAGACCGACCCCGCCGGCCGGGAAGTGGCTGTGTGCCGCGTCTCCGGCCAGGAGCACCCGGCCGGCTCGGTAGGCGGCGGCCACGCGGGTCGCGTTGCCGAACCGCGTCAGCCAGGAGGGGTCGCGCATGCCGAAGTCGGTGCCCGCGATGCGCCGTGCGGCGTCCCGCAGTTCCTCCAGCGTCAGCGGATCGCGGTGCTGGTTGAGCGGGTCGTAACCGGTGACGCGGTACCTGCCGTCGGGGAGCGGCACGACCAGCAGACGGCCCGCCTCGTTCAGGGCGGCGAATCCGGGGCCCGGAGGGTTGTCGAGCACCACCTCCCCGAGGTACCCATAGGCCGTCGTCCCGGCACCGGGGAAAGCGATGCCGGCCTCCTTGCGCACGGTGCTGCGGGTGCCGTCGGCACCCACCACGTACTCGGCGGTCACTTCGTAGACGCCGTCGGGGCCACGCACGCCCAGAGTGACGGCCGCCTCGTCCTGGACGAGGGAGACGACCTCGTGTCCGTGCCGGATCTCCGCGCCCAGTTCCACCGCGTACCGCTCCAGCAGCACTTCGAGGGACGACTGCGGGAAGGCCAGCAGGAAGGGGAACGGCGTGGGCAGGGCCCGGAAGTCCAGGCGGGAGTCCAGCATGCCGAAGTGCCAGTTCGGTATGCGGCGGCCCCCGGCCAGGATCTCCTCGTGGCGGCCGCGCATGGCCAGCACTTCCACCGTGCGGGGATGCAGGCCGAGCGCTTTGGAGTGCGGACTGCGCTCCGCGGAACCTTCCAGCACCAGTACGGGGACGCCCGCGAGAGCCAGTTCGTGTGCCGTCCACAGGCCGACGGGGCCACCACCGACGATGATCACGGGGTGGTTGGTCTGTCCGCGGGCCGTTTCGATGTCAGACATGCCGCCTCGATCTTGAGAGATAAGTGTGCGCGTTCTTGAGAGATGTGTGCGCGTTCGGACTCGATGACCAGGTGGTCATGGAGGATCGGGGACTTCAGGGAGACGGTCGCCAGGCGGTCACCGGCGCGGCACGGGACCGCAGTTGACGCGCCGCTGCGGTGCGGGAGCGGCAACAGGCGCGACTGCCCCCGGGGCCGCGCGCCGCGCCCGGGGCTCCTCTCGGGGCGCCGGGCGCGGCGAGGCAGAGCCGGTTCAGCGGGTGCGGAACGGTTCCGTCGCCAGGAGTGCGTCGGTGGTCAGCACATCGTGCGCGATCAACTCGTAGCGCTTCAGCATCTGTTCGTAGGAGTCCGGTCCGCCGTCGGGGGCCGTGGCATCGGAAACCAGTGTCACTCGGTACCCGCGCTCCATGGCGCTGCGTGCCGTCGACTCGACGCACATCGTGCCGATCATGCCCGCCACGGCGACGTGTTCGATACCGCGTCGCTTCAACTGGGTGTCGAGGTCGGTCGTCGCGAAGACATCGAGGTTCTTGTGCGGGGCGATGGTCACGTCGTTCGGACCGGGCGTGAGATCGGGATGGAACTCGGCGCCCCAACTACCCGCCTCGAACATGCGGGTGTCGAACATCATGTGGTGGATGCCGGACTTGTGCCGCCAGTTCGCGTACTCCTCGTCGGTGTAGGACATCGGTGAGAAGAACGCCGGGAAGTCCTTCTCCCGGAAGCCGGCGAGAAGGCGCCGCAGGTTGGCCAGGGTGCCGATCCGCTCGAACTCCGCCTTGAAACCGGAGTAGCCCTTCCCTTGCTCGGAGAAGATCTCGTTGACCGTGTCGATGAGGATCAGGCCGATCGGTGTCGAGGCCGTGGAGGCGTGGGTCATGGTGGCATTCCTTTCCTTGGCCGCACCGTCGCGGTGCGGGCAACGGTCACTTGGGGGCCGATTGATTCGGAGCATGTCACCGGCGGTTCGGCCAGGCATCAGTCGACCGACTTACGCCGTCCGTGACGTTTCCTCACTCTTTGGCGAGGTCGCGGCGGTACGAAGAGTTCAATGACCACGACCGGGGTCGGCTCCTCGGCCACGTGGTGCGGGTCCCCACCGTCGGCGCGGGAACGGATCCGTCGGCCGGTACGGGACGGCGGCTGCCCGGTGACCACGCGACCACGGCCGGCGAGGCGGCGCACGACCCGGTGCCGGGTCCGCTCCGCGCGTTCGGGGCGGCGGACCCGCGTTCGGGGCGGCGGACCGCTCGGTTCGACGGCATGTGATCAAGGTGCATTCCTGCCGCGGCATGTGATCAAGGTGCCCTCCTGCCGCTACGAAGCGGCGGGCCCCGCCGGGGCGCCCGGCACGAGAGAGGCGATGAGACCGGAGAACAGGCGCCGCTCGGTGCGGAGGGCCTCGTGGAACGGCAGCTTCGACCCGGTCACGACCGACTCCTTGGCGGCGAACAGAGCGGGCCCGGAGTGCTTGGCGATCGTTTCGGCCCAGCGCAGCGCCTCCTGCCGGAAGTTCTCGGCCGGCAGGACGGTGTTGACCCAGTTGATCCGGAAGGCCTCGTCGGCGGAGAAGGTCCTGCCGGTGAGGATCACTTCGGCCGCATGGCTCGGACCGATCAGCCGAGGCAGCCGCACGCTGCCTCCACCACCGGGAATGAAGCCGCCGGTGATCTCCGGCTGCTGGAACAGCGCACGCGTGGAGGCGATGCGAAGGGTGCACGCCAGCGCCAGCTCGTTGCCTCCGCCCGAGGCGAGTCCGTCCACGGCCGCGATGGTCGGCTGGGGAATGCTTTCGAGCAGGTTCAGCGCACGCGACCAGGACCCGAGCTCCTCCTGACTGGCCTCACCGGCCCCCGCGCGGGCCAGATCGGAGAGTTCGGCGTGATCGATGAACTTGCCGTCCAGCCCGCCGGCCAGCATGACCACGCTGACCTGTCCGGTGTTCCGGGCGAAACCCTCGAGGAGGTCGCCGAGTTCCCGCAGGGAGCCGAAGTCCATGAAGTTCTCCGGCGCCCTGGTGAAGGTCAGTACGGCGACGGCGCCGAAGCGCTCAACGGTCCAGGTGGTCATGGTCCAACTTCCGGTCTCTGGTCGGCGGGCGAGGAAATGCGGTGCGTCCACCCCACGTGGTGGCTGCGCCGGCATCAGGATCGCGGCAGGTGCCGTGCCGGTCATCGGTCGTCCGACTCACGTTCCGCCGGGGGAATCCGAGCCGTTTCCCCTACCCGGCTGGTGGATTCCCGCCGACGTCCCGGTCACGGCTGACCGGCCCGGTTGAAGGGACCGACTGAAGGGACCGCTTGAAGGGACCGGTGGAAGGAACTGGTGCCGCCCGGCTCGCCGACGTGTCTTCCCCATGTAGTCATATGACTGATTGCCGTCGCCGTCCTACGGCGGACCATGCAGTCGTGACGACTCTTCCTCCTTCGACATCATCTCCACTCATCGGCCGGGACCGAGAGGTCGCGCAGCTGCTGCGCATGCTGGACGACACGGTCTCGGGCCGCGGCGCCGGTCTCGAGATCCGAGCCGAGGCCGGGCTCGGGAAGTCCGCTCTGCTGGACGTGGTGCGACGCGAGGTCACGAGGCGTGGGCTCACGCTCCTGTCGGCGGACGGGGTGGAGCACGAGCTGGAGCTGGCCTACGCCGCCCTGCACCAGGCACTTCACCCGCTGCTGGACCGCGTGTCCGGTCTGCCCGCCCCGCAGCGCCGGGCTCTGCGCTGCGCCTTCGGACAGGAGGACGGCACGGCGGACGTCTACACCGTGGCGCTGGCGGCGCTCGAACTGGTCGTCGAGGCCGCGGCCGACCACCCGGTCGTCATCCTGCTGGAGGACATGCACTGGGTGGACACCCCTTCCATCGACGCCCTCGCGTTCATGGCCCGCCGCATCGCCTCCGAGCCTGTGCTCATGCTGGCCACCACCCGTACCGGCGCCCGTTTCGACCCGCGGCGCCGTCCCCACCTGCCGGAACTGGACCTGCGGCCACTGAGCACCACCGACGCCGAGGCTCTGCTCGACGGCGTCGCACCGGCTCTCACCACTCCGGTACGCACCCGCGTCCTCGCGGAGGCCGCGGGCAATCCGCTCGCCCTCAAAGAGCTGCCCCGCGCCTTGAACGGTGCCACCGCCGCCCTGGGGGCGGCCGTGCCCCTCAACACCAGGCTCAAGGCCGCCTTCGCCGCCCGTCTCGACCATTTCGCCCCCTCGACCAGGGCCCTGCTGATCACGCTGGCCGCGGACGTCACCTGCGACACGCAACGGCTTCTGGCCGCGGCCACCGCGGTCCACGGTGCCGAGGTCACACCGCAGGACCTGCAGGAGGCGATCGACGACGGACTGACGGAGATCGCGGGCCCGGGCCTGCGGTTCCGGCATCCGCTGATGCGCTCGGCCGTCTACGCCCACGCGTCGCTGTCCGAACGGATCGACGCGCACACCGCGCTGGCCGCGCAGCTGGCGGCCTTCCCGGACCGGCAGCTGTGGCACAGGGCCTCGGCGGTGCTGGGCACCAGCGAGAGCCTCGCCGCGGAACTGGAACGGTACGCCCTGCGCTGCGAGCGGCGCGGCACGGTGATGGCCGCGGTCGCCGCGCTGCGCAAGGCGGCCGATCTCACCGAGGCCGAGGACCGGCGCACCTCACTCGTCCTGCACGCGGCGGAACTCACCGGTGAGATCGGCGCCCGCCATGAAGCGGCCGGGCTCCTGGAGCGCGCCGACGTCTCCGCCCTCGGTCCGGTCGACAGCGCACGCCTGACCAGCATCCTCGAGGTCATCGACTTCTCCCGCTACGACGACGCCGAGGCCCGGGTGCGCGAACTCACCGCCGCGGCCGCCCGTCTGCACACGAGCGGTCACGTCGAGCCCGCCCTCACCCTCCTGTGGCGGGCGGCCAAGCGGTGCTTCTTCCAGCAGGCCGGCGCGCACGCTCGCACAGGCATCGTGGACGGGCTGCGGGCCCTGGGGCTGCCGGAGGACGATCCACGCGCACTGGCCGTCCGGGCGTACGCGGATCCCGATCACCACAGCCGAGCCGTTCTCCGGACGCTGTCGCGGCTCACCCCCGACTGGACGAACGCGGACACCATGCGGCTGCTGGGCACCACCTCACTGGTCCTCGGCGACTTCCGGCGCAGCGCCGTCTACATGGACACCGCCGCGGAGATCTGCCGACGCCAGGGCCGGCTGGGGCAGTTGCCCCAGATCCTGGTGAGCGGCGGCTGGGAACGGATCTGGCTGGGCGAATGGGACAAGGCGTACGCCGAGTCGGAGGAGGCGGGCTCCCTCGCGCGCGAGACGGGCGAGGAGTTCTACACGCTGTCCGCGCAAGCGAACATCGCCGCCTTGGCCGCTCTGCGCGGCGACATCGCGCGGGCCCGGGAGACGGCGGCCCGCGTGATGGGCCACCCCTTGGCCGCGAGCATGCGCTACCTGCTGCTGGGCGCACAGCAGAGCGACGCCCTGGCGGTGCTCCTGGACGGCGAGGCGGACCAGGCGTACCGCATGCTGGAGCGGTTGTACGACCCCGCCCAAGCCGCTCATCACCCCGTCATGCAGTGGTGGGCCGCCCCCGATCTCGTGGACGCGGCCGTCGCCGCCGACCGTGTCGAGCAGGCCCGGCACCTTCTGAAGCCGCTGCCCGAACTCGCGGACCGCTCCGCCTCCCCCGTCCTTCAGATGGCCGCCCATTACGTCGCCGCCGTGCTGGCGGACGGCCCGCAGGCCGAGGCCCTCTACCAGGCGGCGCTCAGCGGACCGGTGGGTTCGTGGCCGCTGTACCGCGCCCGACTGCAGCTGCACCTCGGGCGGAGGCTGCGTCGCCGGCGCCGTGCTCAGGACTCCCGTGATCCGCTGCGCGCCGCGCGGGACACCTTCGACCTGCTCGGTGCCGCACCCTGGGCCGAGGCGGCCCGGGGCGAGCTGCGCGCCGCGGGCGAGAGCAGCGCCCGCCGGGAACATGGCATCCACGACGAGCTGACGGCCCAGGAGCTGCAGATCGCCACGCTCGCCGCCGGAGGCCTGACCAACCGCCAGATCGCTGAACGTCTGTTCCTGTCCCACCGCACCGTCGGCTCGCACCTCTATCGCATCTTCCCCAAGCTCGGCGTCGCCACCCGTGCCCAGCTGGCCACGGCACTGCACGCGGGCCGGCGCGACTAAGGCGCGTACGTGTGCTACCGGAGCGGAAGGCTGGAAAGGGATCGTGAAGTGGACGTGGTGATCGAAACCGGGGTGACCGTCGCTGTCGCGGACGACGGGGTGTTGTGCTTGGTGTCGCCCGACGGCGCACCCTATTTCTACACACCCGCCGCCACCGCCATGTGGATCGTGCTGCGCCGGAACTTCGGAAGCGTGCGGGACGCCGCCACCACGCTCGCGCAGGCCTGGGAGGCGGACAGCTCTGCGGTACGCCTGCTGATCGAACAGCAGGTGGGCGACTGGCAGGAAGTCGGCCTGGTGAGCACCTCGACGGTGCGCTCCCGGCCCATATGACGCTCCCGGCCCACATGACGGGACGCGGCGCCGGCCGACTCGACTCCCCACCCGCCTGTGGTCTGCGGCGGTTCGATGACAAAGGGGGCGGTCGCGCTACTTGGGAACCAGGAACCAGAGCCGTCCCAAGGCTTGGTTGCTGACGCTCGCGCACCTCACCGGCGCTGCCGGCTGCCGCGGTTGCCCCGACTCGGGATGACCACTGCACCGCCGGTGCGTGCGTGTTCGCGACTCGGTTGGCGTGTGGTTGCCTCAACAGAGTTTGGTGGACACGAACAAGGACAATGTCAACCGTCAGGTTCGGCTGAGCCTCCTGGCCTGACCGAGATCGCTCACGGAGGCCCGGCCGCCGATTTTCCGCACCCGCACCCGCGAACGGAGAGCGCCCCGAAGGTGCAGGACCGCGGTCTGCAGAGGCTCGGCCACCCTTCACCGGTCGACGTCGGCGACGCGGCGCGCGTCGCGGACCGGGGTGCCATGGCGGTCGCCGACTGCACCGGCGCAGGGGACAGGAAGCGCATCGCCACGCTGATCCAACTCGAGCAGGAGCATCCCGAGGACAGCTCCCAGCGCAGAAAGGACCTGACACAACTCCTGCGTGCTTATTTCCCCAAGGCGATGGCGGCCCTGGACTGCGACAGCGCATGAGCGGTGTGGCTGCTTGCGTGCCGTGACCCCGTTCGGACGCAGGAGCCTCGTTCCGAGGTCGACGCTTCCACAACCTGCCGGAGCCGGAGACGAACGCAGTTGCTACCGCGGCCCGATGAAGACGTATGTCGCAGGGGAGATCCGTGCAGCGGCCGGACTCGACGGCCGAGTGCTGGAGCCCGTCACCAGTGGTAAGGAAGTTCGGCGGTAGGGACGATTTCGGGACGTACCAGGGATGACGGTGGCGGGGCGATGGACGTACGGTGCCGAGAGCCGTTGTGGGCACGATCTCGGCTGCTTCCTGGCCGCTAGTGTTTGTGATCATGGACGCAGTCGATCTCGACCACCACTACCGCACCTACGACGGCTGGATACCACCCACCGTGGTCGCCGCTCTCCACGAGCATGGCTATGCGGGAATACTCCACCAGGCCGCGGCAGGCGGTGATTGGTTCTGTGCCCATCAGCTTGCCGAGGCCGCTGTCGATGAAGGCGGCCCGGACCGGCAGGCGGAGGCGTTGGCGCTTCTGGAGCCATTCGTCTCGACGGGATGGTGGCCGGCTGTCCGAGCTGCCGGCCGGTTGCTTGCCGAGTGGAAGCGGGTCGACGAAGCAGTCCAACTGCTGCGCCCCCACGCTGACACGGGGCACCGGGAGGCCGTGCGCGACCTCGCGCGCCTGCTTGCCGGGCAGGGTCGCATCGACCAGGTCGTCGCACTGCTCGGGCCCCGGACCGCCGACAGGTCCCTCGCCGCAGTACTGGTGGAGCTCACTGCGGGCTACGACCGGGACGACGAGATCGCCGCGCTGCTCCCTGCCGTCGACGTCGGACCGACAGTCCCCTTCAAAGCCTGGAGTTCCGACGCCTGGGACACCGTGCCTCTGCACGCCACACTCCTGGAACGCCAGGGACGCGTTGACGAGGCGGCCGCCCTGCTCAGGGCGCACGTACTTGTCGACGGCATCCTGTCGGCCGGGCACGCCGAGCAACTGGCCAGTCTTCTGGCCCGGCACGGACTCGAGGCGGAGCTACGTGCCCTCCTCTCCGAGGCCGGCGAGGAGTATGCCCTGACCGCGCTCGCAGGCTTCCTCGAGGAGCGGGGCAGGATCGAAGAGGCGGTTGACCTGTTGCGGCAGCACGGCAACGCGGGCAACCCCCATGCGGGCTTCCAACTGGCCGAGGTCCTCGCACGTCACGGCCGCCACGACGAGGCGATCGAGGCCCTACGCCACGTCGCCGAGACGGCCGGCGGAGACGCCGACTGGATCATCCGTCTTCTCTGCCGCATCTTCGTCGAGGCCGGCCAGGAGGAAGAAGCCCTCGCCTACGTCGACGACTACTTCGCCCGGCACGGCGGTCACCCCGAGGAACATGCCTTGGCCCGCTCCAACATTCTGAAGCTCTCCGGTCGCGCGGAAGAGGCCGGCGCGGTACCGCGTTCCGGCAGTGTGCCGGGTGAGGTCCCTCTTCAGACCGGGACGTTGGACGGCGTGGTGGCTGCGGCCGAACGGCTGGTCCGTCAGGGGGAGCCGGAGAAAGTGGTCACGCTCCTGCGTGACCACCTGGACGAGCCCAGGAGGTTTCTCGGCGAGCACCTGTGACGGGAAGGACGGCGTACCGTGGTCATCACGGGGGCGAGGAGTGGGATTTCGCCCAGGTGTTCGCAAAATCGCCGCCTGAACTCCGCGAAGTATGCGACCGACTTGCTCGAGAGCCGAGACGGGAGGCTTGCTCGCGCAGGACGGCGCCCGGCGTCCCCGGGTAAGCGGCCCTTCCGGAAGCTGTTGGTGGAGGAAGGCTGCCGCGTACACGGCGCATGGAGTTTTCCGCTCTTGACGTTCCGTCACTCCGGTCCTACGGTGTCGCATTGTTTACATCGATAGAAAAAGACAGTCGAGACTCCGTTTCCTCATCCGCGCATCGAAGTCCGCACCGCGTGACCGGCCCAACACCCCGCCTCGGACCGCCCCGCAGCACGAGAGGGCGGCACTGCCGAAGGAGTCCTCCATGCGCGTACCAGGGCGCAGACCGACACGTCTGCTGCGTCTGCTCGCCGTACTGACCGCCCTGGGGGCGGTCCTTGCCGGAGTGTCCGCCGCCGGGCCCGCCACGGCGTCGGCGGCCCAGCGGATGGCCACCGTCGCCGGGGGCGCGTTCCGCAGTCCGCTCAACACCGGCCCCGACCCGTTCATGACGTACTGGAACGGGAACTACTACCTGACCACCACCCAGGGCAACAGCATCCGCATGTGGCGTTCGCCCTCCCTGAGCACCCTGCTCACCGCCGACCCCATCACGGTCTGGACGGACGGCGACAGCACACGCAACCGGGACATCTGGGCACCGGAGTTCTATCGCTTCGGCAGCCGCTGGTACCTGTACTACACCGCCGATGACGGCACCGACGACCACCACCGCATCTACGTCGCGGAGTCCGCGGGCAACGACCCGGCGGGCCCGTACCACTTCAAGGCCAAGCTGGTGCCGCCCAACCACACCGACGACTTCGCCATCGACCCGGGCATCCTGAAGCACAACGGCCGCCTCTACCTGGCCTACAGCGGCATCAACCAGTACCAGCACAACGGCCTGAACATCGCGCCGCTGTCGAACCCGTACACCGTCTCCGGCGACGCGGTGGCCATCGACGGGGCGGGCGGCTGCCCGGAGGTGCGGGAGGGACCGGAGTTCCTCTACCGCAACGGACGCACCTGGATGACGTACTCGACCTGCGACACGGGAAAGCCGGACTACCAGCTCTGGATGATGTCGCTGCCGAACGGCGCCGACCCGCTGGTGCCGGGCAACTGGACGCAGCACCAGGGACCGGTCTTCTCACGCGCCGACGACCACGGCGTCTTCGGCGCCGGCCACCACGCCTTCTTCAGGTCACCGGACGGCACCGAGGACTGGATCGTCTACCACGCGAAGACCACCTCGGCCTACACCTACGGCGATCGCACGACGCGCGCGCAGCGCATCGGCTGGAACCCCGACGGAAGTCCCGACCTCGGCCGCCCGCTCGCGATGGGCGCCACACAGGACCTACCGTCCGGGGACCCGGGACCGGGTACGTACTGGATCAACGACGACGGCCGGTCCAACGGCGGCGGATCCGTCACCTACACCGGTGACTGGAACTCCGGCACCGGTTGTGCCGTCCAGTGCTTCTGGGGCGACGACCACTGGAGCGACCGAGCGGGGAACACCGCCACGTTCAGCTTCACCGGCACCCGCATCGCGCTGCTGTCCGTCCGGGACACCGGAAACGGCTACGCGGCCGTCAGTGTCGACGGCGGCCCGGAGCAACGCCTGGACTACTACGGCGCGATCCGCACCGGGGAGACGCTCCAGTTCCTCAGCCCGCGGTTGCCGTACGGACAACACACACTGCGGGTGCGGGTGACCGGCGAGCACGACGCGCAGTCCCAGGCCTCGTTCGTCAGCATCGACCGGGCAGAGGTCTACGTGAACTGACGGCTGTGCCTGCGGAAGGCTCAGGGAAGCCGGGAGCGGAAGCGGGGAACCGGATGCCGGGCACGTGATCAGGCGCCGGGTGCGCGGCCGGTGTGACCGCCTCGGTCGCAGCGGTCGCGCACACCCGTGCCGCACCCACGGCGGGCGCTCGGTGGCGGGTCCGTGCACGCCCTGGCGTTCGCATCGTGCCGGTGCCGTGATCGTGCCTGGACGGCCGGACCGTGCACCGCCGCCGGTCAGGCACGCTCTCCGGAACTCTCCCGCACGGCCAACCGGTGGCCGACGAGGCGGTCGATGGCGTGCTCTGCGCCGGGCCGGTCGATCCGGTCGATCAGCAGGGACACCGCTACGTCCGCGATGGATTCCTTGTCGGGAGCGATCGTGGTGAGGCTCGGCACGCTGAAGCGGGAGGCCTCGATGTCGTCGAACCCGACCACGTCGAGGTCGTCCGGAGCGCGCAGGCCGGCCTCGTGCAGGGCGCGCAGTGCGCCGAGGGCGAGGTGGTCGTTCAGGCACAGCAGGGCGTCCGGGCGGGGCCGCCGGTCGAGCAGGGCGGCTGCCGCGCGGGCGCCGTCCTGCCAGTGGTAGTGCTCGACCGGTACGACCAGACCGGGTGCGAAAGGGATCCGGGCGGCCCGCAGCGCCGACCGGTAGCCCTTGGTGCGCAGCCGGTCGGTGCCCTGCCGGCCCCGGACCGCGCCTCCGACGATCGCGATGGTGCGCCGTCCCCGGGCGAGCAGGTGCTCGGTGGCCTCACGGGCGGCGGCGACGTTGTCGATGCCCACGTGGTCCACCGCGCCCGGTGCCTGACGTTCCCCGAGGAGCACGACGGGCAGTCGTGTGTCCCGTGTGGCGAGGTCGCGCGGCGTCAGCGACAGCGGGCTGAGGATGATCCCGTCGGTGAACTGGGCGTCGAATCCGTGCAGAGCGGACAGCTCACGCTCGCGCACGCCACCGGTCTGGTGCAGGAGCACGGTGCGGCCGCGCCGGTCCGCCGCGGCCATGACGTGCTTGGCCAGCTCGGAGAAGTAGGCGACGTCCAGCTCCGGGACCGCCAGCGCGATCATGCCGGTGCGGCCCTGGCGCAGTTGCCGGCCGGCGAGGTTGACCCGGTAGCCGAGTGCCTCGATGGCTTCCCGGACGGCGGCCCGGGTGTGCTCCGAGACGTGCTCGAAGTCGTTGATCACGTTGGAGACGGTCTTGGGCGAGACGCCGGCGTACTCGGCAACGTCCTTGATCCTCGGCCTGGTCGCCACGCTGCCCTCCCTTCCGCTCCGGTGAGACCCTATCGGCGATCACGAAACGGTTTCGAGCGGTGCCCAGGACCATCCCGTGCCATGCTATATCGATGTAACAAGCTGCCCGAGGGGCACACCGACGTGCGGCATCCGCCGTCCCCACGGCTCTTCCACTTGCCGCGCGGGCGCGGAAATGCGGGCTCTGTGTGGCCCGGGGCGGCCGATGTGAGAGGTGCACCCGGCGCCGCTTCGGTCGCGCGGAGGCGTCGCCCACGGCTCGGCGAGCGCGGCGGGGCCCGGGAGACGGACACCGACGCGCCCCCGGCCCCGCGCCGAGGCGCAGGGAACGCGGGACGCGGCGGCCGGTGTCCGCAAAGGTGCCGAACGGTCAGGTCACCGACGGCGGCTCCGGCTTCTCGTCGTGATCAGACCGCTCGCCGGTGACGATGCGGCGGATCGTCTCCATCGGCAGCTTCGGGGAACCGTCCGAGTACAGCAGGCCGTTGGTTTCCTGGGCGGTGTCCATGAACTGCGTGTAACAGAAGCCCGCGACGATCGGGCTCGCGTGCAGCACGCCGAAGATGTCGCTCAGCAGGGCCGCGTACTGGGCCTCGGAGCCGGTCCGCGTGTAGGAGAAGTCACCGTCGTCCGCGCGTACCGAGAGGCCTCCGAACTCGGTGATCATCAAAGGGGCGGCACCGGTGGCGTACCGCTCCGTCTGCTGTGAGCCGACCGACAGCACGCGCCCCTGCGGGCCGGGACCGGCGAGCAGCCTGTCGAACGCGGCGGCGTCGCCGTAGCGCCGGGTGAGCTCCTGGGGGTCGGAGGAGTAGTCGTGCACGCCGAGGATGTCGCTGTCGGTGTGCTCCCAGCCCTCGTTGGACATCACCGGCCGGGTCGGGTCGAGGGCCCGGGTGAGGTTGGCCAGGGCGATGGAGTAGTGCCGCTGCGCGGGGTCGTGCGGGATGACCGAGGCGCCCCAGCTCTCGTTCATCGGCACCCAGGTGACGATCGACGGGTGGCTGCGGTCGCGCCGCACCATGTCCAGCCACTCACGGGTGAGCAGCTCCACGGCCTCGGTGCCGAACTCGTACGCGGCCCCGGTCTCGCCCCACACCAGGAGGCCGAGCCGGTCGGCCCAGTACAGGAAGCGCGGATCCTCGGCCTTCTGGTGGACGCGGACGGCGTTGAAGCCCATCGCCTTGATCAGCTCGACCTCGCGGCGCAGCTCCGCGGTCCCCGCGTTCGCGATCAGAGTGTCGGGACGATAGCCCTGGTTGAGCACCGAACGCACGTAGTAGGGGCGGTCGTTCAGCAGGAAGGCGCCGCGGCCGACGCCCGCGCTGCGCAGGCCGACGTAGCTGTCCACCGTGTCGAGCACGGCGGACGTCCCGGCGTCGCGCACGGTCACCCGCGCGTCGAGCAGGGTCGGCCGTTCGGGGCTCCACAGCAGCTCCTCGCGGTCGATGCCGTTGCGCAGCGCGGGGACGACGAGGTCGATCCGGTTGCGCGGGGTGCGCACCGTGCTGGTGCTCTCGGCCAGCACCTCGCCGTCATGGCTGAGCACGATCTGCACGGTCACCGGCGCGGTCGGCACCGAGGCCAGGGTGATCTCGGCGACCACGCCGCGAGACGGGTCCGGGATCCAGGCAAGGTCGGTGACGTGCTGGGCGGTCACCGTCTCGGTCCACACGGTCTGCCAGATGCCGGTGGTCCGCTCGTACCAGACTTCGTGCGGCCGGTCCTGCCAGTCCTGCTTGCCACGCGGTTGCGCGAGGTCGGCCGGCCGGTCCTCGGCTCGAACGACGAGCAGGTGTTCGTCGGCGCCGGGCCGCAGCGCATGGGTCACATCGGCGGTGAAGGGGGTCTGACCGCCCACGTGCTCGGCCACCTGCCTGCCGTCCAGCCACACCTTCGCCCGGTGGTCGACGGCTCCGAAGTGCACGAGCGCCCGCTGGCCGTCGCCGACCGCGAGGACCTCGTGGGGTATGCGGCGGCGGTACCACACCACCGCGTGCGGCGCGGTCTCGCCGATGCCGGAGGCAGGGGCCTCGGGCGGCAACGGAACCGTGATCTCCCGGTCGAACGCGCCCGTCACCCCCTCGGTGAACCACGCCGCGCGCTCGCCCTCGTCGGCGTCGTCGTACCCGAACTCCCAGACACCGTCGAGGCTGTGCCACCGCTCCCGCTGCAGGATCGGCCTCGGATACGTCCCATCCTGCTCGCTCACCCTCACGGCTCCTCCTTCTGCCTGCCCGGAATATCCGGCCACGGCGTTTCCACGATCGAAGCTCTGCCATCATCGGTGATCATTTACATCGATGCAAGGCGTGGCGGGGGAGCGGGACGGCGCCGCAGGCGTGACGCGATCCGAGGTTGCCGAGCGCACGCTCGCCCTGCTGGAGCGGCACATGCAGCGCCCAGGCAGGTCGAAGTCGGCCGTGCCGAGCCGGAGGTCGCAGGGTGGCAGCCGACGTGAGGGCGCCGCAGAAGGCCCGCTCCTCCGGCTGCCCCCTGTGGGCGGGGTGAGCCGGCCGGTGACCGGATGCTCAAGAACGTCATGGGCGGCGGCCGACGAGGCGGCTCACGTCGGGTCGCCGGGGTATCGGCAGGGGGCCGACGGCCACGGGTCCGGGCCGTGGGAGCCGGAGTTCAGGCCGCACCCGGCAGCTGCGGGCCTGGGATGACGTGACTTCTTGTCAACCATCTATTGCATCGTTGTAAATCGTGTGTCAGGGTCTGCGCCATCGAGGCCACATCGAATCAACGAGGTGCAACCCCTATGAGTGGAGCGATGGCGCGCCGGCGGCTCCTGGCCCTCGGTGGCGGACTTGCGCTGACCGGAGGGCTCGCGGCATGCTCCTCCCCGCTCGCGTCCGGCCTGACGGGCTCTCAGCCGAACACCGCGGACGTCATCTTCTGGAACCTGTTCACCGGTGGTGACGGCGCCAACATGGTGCTGATGGAGGACAGGTTCCGGAAGACCCACCCGAAGACTTCGGTCGAAGCGACCATCCTCGCCTGGGGCAACCCCTACTACACCAAGCTGGCACTGGCCACCGCGAGCGGCACGCCCCCGGACGTCGGCATCGTTCACCTGTCGCGGCTCCCGCTGCTCGCCGCGTCGGGTCTGCTGGAGCCGATCGAGCAGACCGGTGTCGGCCGACTGGGCGTCACCGAGGACAAGTTCACCCCCGCGGCCTGGCACAAGGCCACCATCGACGGGACGGTGTACGCGGTGCCCCTGGACACGCACCCCTTCGTCCTCTACTACAACGTCGACCTGGCCCGCAGGGCCGGCCTCCTCAACGCCGCCGGCGACGGCCTCACTCCGCTCAAGGGCAAGGAGGATTTCCTGGCCGCTGTGAAGGCGATGAAGACAGCGGGCGGTGCCCAATACGGAGCGGTGATGTCGATCACCGCCGACCCGTCGACGGCGTGGCGTTACTTCAGCATGATCTATTCAGCTCTGGCCGGTCCGGTCGTCACGGACTCAGGTACCAGGATCGACATCGACAGTGAGGCGCTGCAGGAGACGATCGCCTTCATGCAGAGCCTCACCGCCGGTGGCCTGATGCCGGGCAACCTGAACGGTTCCGGCGCGAACGCGCTGTTCAGCACGGGCAAGGCCGGATTCCTCTTCGACGGCGAGTGGCAGATTCCGGCGTACCGGCAGGTCAAGGGCCTCCACTTCAACGTCGTACCGTTCCCGGCGCTGCTGGGATCGAAACCGGTGGCGTACGCCGACTCGCACGCCCTGGTCGTCCCGCGGAACGACAGGCGCTCGCAGACCCGCACCGGCAACGCGGCGCTGTTCATCAAGAGCCTGCTCGACAACAGCGCCGTATGGGCCGAGGGCGGGCACATTCCCGCCTGGCTGCCGACCCAGCGCAGCAAGGCGTTCCTCGACCAGTCGCCGCAGCGCAACTACGTACAGGCCGCCTTCGACGCCCAGTACGACCCCGAGGCCTGGTACACCGGAGCGGGCTCGGACTTCCAGAGTGTCGTGGGCGGGACGATCATCGAGGCCATCGCCGGCCGGCTCTCGCCCAAGGGCGCGGTGTCGAGCCTGCGCTCCGACCTCAAGCGGTACACCACGGCCCGGCCGCCGGTCAGGATGAAGTAGGAGGCAGTCACCATGACGACCGTCGTCTCGACGCGACCGGCACCCACGGCGTCCGCAGCGGCCCTGCCCGCGGACCGGCCGCCCCACTCCGAACGCCGGGCCGGTGCGCTGCTGACCGCCCCCTTCCTCGTGATCTACCTGCTGTTCCTGGTCGGTCCCCTGCTCGTCGGCGTGGTGCTGAGCTTCTTCAACACCACCACCGTCAAGAGCGGTCTGGGCGACTGGGTCGGCCTGTCGAACTACTCCGAGGTGGTCACCGACCCGCTGTTCTGGGAGGCCATGTGGCACTCGGTGCTCTTCACCCTGCTGACCACACCCCCGCTGGTCGTCCTCGCACTGGCCGCCGCCATCCTCGCCTCCCGCGTGCGGCGCGGCCGGGTCTTCTACCGCGTGGCGTTCTTCGCGCCGTACGTCGTGCCGTCGTCCGTCGTCGCGCTGATCTTCCTGTGGATGTACACCCCGCAGATCGGGCTGATCCCCAAGATCCTCGGCAGCGTCGGACTGCCGGTGCCCGACTTCATCGGCAGCACCTCGGGCGGCTGGACCGCGGTGACGCTGATGACACTGTGGTGGACCTTCGGCTTCAACTTCGTCCTCTACACCGCCGCGATCCAGGACGTCCCGCCGGACGTCTACGAGGCGGCGGCCATCGACGGGGCGGGACCCTGGCAGCAGATCCGCCACATCACGGTACCGATGCTCGGCCGGACCACCAGCCTGGTGCTGATCCTCCAGATCCTCGCCTCGCTCAAGGTCTTCGACCAGATCTATCTCCTCCTCGCCGGCGGCCCGGACCAGTCCACCCGCCCGGTCATCGAGTACATCTACGACACCGGCTTCACCTCGTACCGGGGCGGGTACGGCGCTGCCGCCACCATGGTCTATTTCGTCATCATCGTCGCGATATCGGCGGCCTGGTACGGGCTGCGGCGCCGTCGCGCGACCAGCGCCGCGGCCTGAGCGGAGGATTCATGACCACCATCACCCAGCCGCGGCCCACCACGACGAAGGGCGCGCCCGCGGTCGACGGCGCGAAGCTCTTCAACCGTCTCTGTGCCGTCTGCCTGACCCTGTTCGCCCTCATCTGGCTGGTGCCCTTCGCCTGGGCGATCGCGACCTCCCTGCGCTCCGACGGATCGATCACGCAGAACCCGACGTCGCCGTTCGCCGGCGGCTGGTCCCTGCACGCCTACTCCTACGCGTGGGACAACCACCCGATCGGCACCTGGTACCTCAACAGCCTGGTCATCTCGGCCCTCGCCGTGATCTTCACCGTGGGCTTCTGCTCGATGGCGGGCTTCGCTCTGGCGTTCCTGCGTTACCGGGGCCGGGCCGTGGTGATGGCCCTGGTCGCGGCGGGGTTGATGCTGCCGAGCGAAGCGCTCGTGCTGCCGCAGTTCATCGAGTACCGGTCGTTCCACCTGCTCGGCACCTTCTGGGCGCTGATCCTGCCGTCCATCGCCGCACCGATCTCGGTCTTCGTCTTCCAGTCGTTCTTCCGCGGCATACCCGTGGCGCTGATCGAGGCCGCCCGCATCGACGGGGCCGGCTGGTGGCGGGTCTACGCGAGGGTCTGCATGCCCATCTGCCGCCCCGCCTTGTCCACGGTCGCCATCCTGACCTTCATCACCACCTGGAACTCCTTCCTCTGGCCGCTTCTCGTCCTCAACCAGACCAAGTCCCAGACCATCCCGGTAGGCCTGTCGTCCCTGGTCAGCAACAGCAACATCCAGTACGCCGAGGTGATGGCCTCCTCCGTCCTGGGATTCCTCCCGCTGATCGCGGTGTTCCTGGTCTTCCAGCGGCAGATCGTGCAGGGGGTCGCCACGACGGGTATCAAGTAGCGGGGTCGACTGCCCGCAGGCGACGCAGCCGTCCGTGCGAGGGGAACCGGCCCGGAGGCGGCGCAACACGCCGGGCCCGCGGCAGCGGCGATGCGGCGGGCGAGGTAACTCGCCCGGCAGGCGCATCGGCAGCGGCTGAGCGCCCTGCTTCCGGCCGAGCAGGACCACCACCGACCGCCCGCGCAGCCTGCCTCAGTGTCGTCGCCCGTCGGCCGCCTGACGCCGGCGCATCTCATCGATCCGCGGCATGTTCTCCTCGGCCCATGCGCGACGCGGCGAAGGGCTCCTCCAGGCAGAGGCCGAGGGCAGTGAGCCGGGTAGTGCTCCGCGGGCGGCACGGTCGGCTCCACCCGGCGGGCGACCAGGCCGTCCCGCGCCAGGTTCTGCAAGGTGACCGACAGCGTCTTCTGCGAGACGCCCGGCATACGGCGCAGCAGATGTTCAGTCCCCCTCGCGATGCAGGGACGAGTGTCACATGTCGACGTGGCCGTAGACGCGGTCGAAGCGCAGGGACGCCAGGTCCTGGCGGCGGATCAGCCAGCTGATGACGCCCATGTCCAGTTCCTTCACGGCCTCGCCGCAACGCCAGGTGGCCAGCAGCATCCAGTCGTCGGCGTCCCCTGCTTCCGGCGTGCTGTCCCGTGCCAGGGACATCGGGTCGTCGTTGACGACGACCGGGTTGCCGCGGAGCGCGAAGGTCCACGTGGGCCAGGAGCCTCCCACGTGAGTCCAGGCGCTCTCCAGTTCGTCGGCGAGTTCGTACTGCTCGTCGTCGGGGTCGTCCCACCTGGCCTCGGCGAAGCTCTCGGGGTCGGGCTGGGACAGGTGGTGCCACATCGTGCGCATGCCATGCGACGCGAACGGCTCGTGCCAGCTGTCGACGCGACGGGCGGCTGTCGGCGTTCCGGCGGGGACGTATCGCACGGCGTCGGTCATCAGGCCCGCGAAGCTCACGCTGGGTTCGGCGAAGAACAGCAGGTGGCCGTCGGCGGGGAGGGGGAGCCCCGCAGCGCCCGGCGGGAGCAGCGCGCAGTCGACGGACGCGACGAAGGGGTAGGACGCATTCGGCGCGTCCAACGGCAGCAGCGGGTCACCGCCCATCCGGGCCGCGAGTGGTCCGTCACCACCCTGCGTCCAGTACACGCCCGGCAAGGTGAGCCGTATCCATTCCTCCACCTCGTCCCCCGGCAGCCCCCGGGACGCCGCCTCGGCGCGGAAGCGGTTGACTCTGTCGCTGTTCCAGTCGTCGATCACGGCGACACCCTAGCCAGGCTGACGTCACCTCCACGGAGGTCGGCGGACACCGACGAGCGCAACCCGAACCGTCAGGTGCGGCTGAGCTTCCTGGGCTGAGGCGTGTGCGGAACTACGGCGTCGAATTCGGTTGCGACTTTTGCCGGTTGAGAGCGGGTCGGCGCCATGAGGCGGCAGGAACCCGACGGGCCATCCGGACCATCGTCCTGCGGACCCGTCCGAGCGGCCTACCCGGCCGTGCTCCCTTACCGCCGTACGAATGGGGAGCCTCAACTCGGGCTACCGGGGCTGGGGGTGTTGTCCGTGAGCCTCGACCGCGAGGTCCTGCCAGTCCGCCCAGGTCGTGAGCCGGTCGGTGTAGACCTGCTGGAGCATCTGGTTGCCCTGGGTGCCGAAGAACACCCGCAGGGGCGGGTTGTCGGCGTCGACGATCTTGAGGAGTGCTCGGCCTGCGGCGGCCGGGTCGCCGAGGTCGAGCGTCTGGGCGAACGCGGCGAAGGCCTTGCGGAGACCGTCGTAGCGTGGGTCGGCCTCGGCGTGGACGGCGCCGGCGATCGCCTCGGTCGCGTAGGAGCCGGGCTCCACCAGGGTCACCTTGATGCCGTCTCCGGCGATCTCCTGGGCGAGGGCTTCACTCAGGCCCTCCAGGGCCCACTTGGAGGCGTGGTATCCGCCGCCGAGCGGCATGGCGGTGACGCCGCCGACCGAGGAGACCTGGATGATGTGTCCTCCGCCCTGTTCGCGCAGGTGAGGGAGTGCGGCCTGGACGACCCACACCGCGCCGAACAGGTTGGTCTCCAGCTGGTCTCGCAGTTCCCGCTCCGTCAGCTCCTCGACAGCGCCGAACAGGCCGTAGCCCGCGTTGTTCACGACGACGTCTAGACGGCCGAAGTGCTCTCGGGCCCGCTTCACGCTCTCATGAACGGCGCCCTTGTCGGTCACGTCCAGCTCGAGTGGAAGAACCGCGTCGCCGTGGGCGGTGACCAACTCGCCGAGGTGTTCGGTGTTCCGGGCGGTCGCGGCCACATGGTCGCCGCGGGACAGTGCGGCCTCCACGAAGCTGCGGCCCAGGCCGCGGGACGAACCGGTGACGAACCAGACCTTGCTCATGGTGTCCTTCCAATCTGTCGAAGTGGCGGTTACAGCCCTGAGGGATGGGCGGGGTGGGTGGGGTCAGTTTCGGCGTGGCTTGACCGGCGGGCCGCCTCGTCCAGGACCGGGCCTGCGGTGCGCCGAAGCGATGCGGCACACGGACCTGGGCGTGAGCGGGCTCTTGAGGAGAGGCGGGCGGGCACCAAGGTGAACTCCCTCGCGGTCGTCGACGGCTGCACCTCTGAGACGAGACAGCCCGGGCGAGCTGTGACATGGACGCATGTGATGTGCCTTGCGCCGTCGTACCGCTGGAGAAAGAGATCAGGAATTTCCGCGGATCCCGGCTCATGCCGTTGAGTTGGCATCGGCCGACCCGACGTCCGTGCTCCTTGGAGCGGGCCGCGGTGCTGTTCGACATCGCCGGGCTGTGGCGCGAGTGGGCCTCACCACGTCTCGGTCCTGACGCGATCGCCTGCGTGACGTAGGCAGTGGGGCGCGGTTGCACCCGGAGCCGTGCGAGCCGCGCGCTGGTCAGGGCGGCAAGCAGTTGCTCGTCGTGTCGGTGGACGCTGGTCGCGCCCGACGCGACGACCCTTCGCCGTTCTTCGCTGCCCATGTCACAGACGGCGGGGCCGTCTCGTCTCGGGTCGCAGAGAAGGCTCCGAGCTCAGAGAGGCGATGGACATGCGGGTGTTCGTGGCAGGGGGAAGCGCTGTTCTCGGGCTGCGGCTGGTGCCGCAGCCCGTGGCCCGTGGCCATCAGGTGACAGCGACGACGAGCGCGGCCAGGCTGGGCCTGCTGCAAGGGCTGGGCGCGGACGGCGTCGTCATGGACGGTCTGGACGCGGCGTCGGTCGGTGAGGCTGTGGCCCAGGCGCGACCGGACACGATCGTGCATCAGATGACCGCGATCGCGGGCAAGCCCGACATGAAACACATGGAGCGCTGGTTCGCCACCACCAACCGGCTGCGCACCGAGGGGACGGACCACCTGCCGGCCGTCGCCGACGCGACCGGTGTGTCCCACGTCGTCGCGCAGGGGGACGCGAACCGCAACGGCATCCGCGAGGGCGGCTGGGTGAAGACCGAGGAGGACCCGTTGGACTCGATGGCGGGGACGTCCGCGGCCCCTGGCATGGAGGCGATCCGCCACGTCGAGGAGAGGGTCGTGGGAGCCGGTGGTGCGATGCGGGTTCCGGTGCGGCCGGCCCGGCTGCCGGCCGGGGAGGCGGCCGTTGTGATGATGACCGAGGGGCGCGCATTCTCCAACGCCGAGGCCAAGCGGCAGCTCGGCCGGGAACTGCGCTACCCCTCCTGGCGGCAGGGCTTCGAGAAGGAGCCGGCGTGAACGGGACCGAGGAGTTCCAGGAGCTGCGGCCGCTGCTGTTCGCGATCGCGTACCGAATCCTCGGCAGTGTGACCGAGGCCGAGGACGCCGTCCAGGACACCTGGCTGCGCTACGAAGCATCCCCGGCCCAGCCCGCCTCGACCAAGGCGTTCCTGTGTGCCGTGGTCACCCGCATCTCGATCGACGCGCTGCGCTCGGCCCGGGTCCGACGCGAGGAGTACGTCGGGACATGGTTCCCCGAGCCGGTGCTCACCGACTCGTACGAGAACCCGGAGCGCGCGGCGGAGCTGGCCGACTCGCTGTCCATGGCGGCCTTGCTGCTGCTGGAACGGCTGACCCCGCTGGAACGCGCGGTTTTCGTGCTGCGGGAGGTGTTCGCGTTCGGCTTCCCGGACATCGCCCCGGCCGTGGGCCGTTCCGAGGCGGCGTGCCGCCAGCTCGCCGTGCGGGCGCGCCGCCACATGGACGCGGGCAGGCCCCGCTTCGAGGCCGACCGGAGGGAACGCGAGGAACTCGCCGAGCGGTTCTTCGACGCCTTCCGCGAAGGCGACGTCGACGGGCTGCGTGAGCTGCTGGCCGCCGACGTGCAGATGATGGGCGACAACGGAGGCAAGGCCCCGCTGTGGGGCAACGGCGCCTTCGGCGTCGACGACGTGGCCCGACTGGTCGCCGCGTTCGCCCCGCTGTTCGTCGAGGTCGGCGGCGTCGTGGAGCCGCACGAGGTGAACGGCCAGTCGGGCGCGATTCTCCGTGACCGCGACGGCAAGGTCGTCAGCGCCTGGGTGCTCGACATCCTCGACGGGCGGATCCAGGCGATCCGCACCGTCCTCAACCCCGACAAGCTCCGGCACATAGGCCCGGTGGCGGACACCTGGGCGCTTGTCCGTGAGGCGAACCGGGCTCGCCGCTCCACGCAACGGCCGGACAACGCGACCACGTGAGGCCACACTCCCGGCCGAGCTGCTCGCCGCACTCCACCGCCGGGGTTTCTGGCCCACGCCGGAACCCCGGTATGCCGGGCGTCATGTGACGTGCGGTGAACGCCCGCTACCTTGTCGCTCTTGCCCGCGCCGGAGCGCGCTTCGAACGCGGCCAATCGGTCGAGCGCCCGTCCATCCTCGCGACGTAGGGTCTGGTGCACCATGACCGACCACCACGCCTACGGCACCAGCACCCACACCGCCGGCGAGCTGGCCCGGCCCGTCAGCGACCGCCTCGCGCTGGTCTTCACTGAGCGCGAGAGTGACTACCGAGGCGTCTACCGTCTCGCCAAGGGCCACGTCGTGCAGATCGAGATCCAGCCCACGTGATTCCCGGTGACGACGAAGAAGACGACCTCTATGCACCCGAGCACCCGGTAACCGAGGTCCTCCTGCTGGCCACCACCCGAGCCCCCGATCCGGTCCTGCAAAACCGTCTGAGCTCGATCGAAGGGCTTGTCCACCTGGATCACGAGCCGTCAAACGCCTGATGGGTCCTGGCTGTCATGGAGGGAGCAACGAGCGGCAGCTCGTACAGGCGATGTTTCGTGTCAGATCATCGAGGTGAGTTTTGATGCTCTGCCACTCGGCGAGTAGACCGTACCGAGAGGGCGCTCCGCACCGGCGCGCTGTGCGACGTTGGCGACGATGAACCGCCTGCGCGCTTTGCCGGATGCGTCTGTCCGTAGCGGGAGTCGACTCTAGGATCAGGCTCTTGCCGCCTTCCTCACGGGATGGCGGCGACGTGGAATCAATGATCGACCACGGACGCGAGACCACAGGGGTGGGGTAACCGGTGACTGATCAGTCGGTATTCGTCCTCCGGAGCGATCTGCAGGCTCTGGAGCCGGCCGCGTTCGAGACCGAGGCGGAGTTCCAGGAACTCCTCGCGCGCCATCCTCGGGTGCTGGACTTCGGCTCGCTGGCCGATGGACGGCCCTTGCGGCTGGTGCTGGTGGCGCGGGAGATGGGTGTTGCGACGAGCGCGGAGAGCGGCCCGGCCTACTGGCTGGACCATCTCTTCGTCGACGCCGACGGGGTGCCGACGCTGGTGGAGGTCAAGCGGGCGAGCGATACGCGCATCCGGCGCGAGGTGGTGGGGCAGATGCTCGACTACGCGGCGAACGGAGCACGCTACTGGCCCGGAGCGCTGCTTCAGCGCTCCTTCGAGGAGACCTGCGCCAAGGACGGCCAGTCGCTGGAGGAGGCGTACGCGGAGTTGCTCGGCGACCGCTCCCCGGAAGAATTCTGGACGACGGTCGAGGAACGGTTGGCCTCCGGCCATATGCGGCTGCTGTTCGTCGCGGACCGGATCCCACTGGAACTGAGGGCGATCGTCGAGTTCCTCAACCGACAGATGCGGCAGACCGACGTGTACGCGGTCGAACTGACCCAGTACCGGGGCGACGGAGACCTCCGCGTCCTTGTTCCGCGCATCCACGGCGAGGTCGCCACGGCAGCGAAGTCCCCGTCGGGCCGCCGCACCGCTCAGAGGACCACACGTGCCGACATGGACGCGGTGCTGCGGACCCGCCTCGCACCGGAACCGAGGCGGATCGCGGCGGCCCTTCTCGACCACGCTGCAGCCAAGGGCCGGCTGGAGGGCGGAACCGCTCAGTATCCGAGCATGTCCGTCCACTACACCGTCGCCGGACGACAGGTGCCGATCTGGACGCTGTCCCTGTACGACAACCCGGCAAAGGAAGAACTCGCGTTGAGCTTTGGGTCGATCACCCACCACCTCGGCCTCGACCGAGCGGCGGCGTTCGCGGAGTCACTGCCGACCGTCCCCGAGTTGGAGAGGAAGCTGGAGGTGCAACGGGAGAAGGGTTACAAGGGATGGCCGTCGGTCCCATTGACCGCTCTGGCAGCCGAGCCCGGTGCGGTGGAGGGAATCCTGGCTGCGATTCAGCGGCTCATGGATGCTCGGGAGGCCTCCGCCTGACCGGGCTCGACGGCGCGGTCCGGTCGGCGATCGGCCTGGCATCGGGTGGCGGTGCTGTTACGGTGCTGTTGATCGCCTCAGCGGTGGCGTGCGGTGACCGGTGCAGGGCCGGTCGGTCGTAGGACCGATGTGGTGCACACCTGCATACCGAATGGGAACGCATGCCCCCATACCGGCGCCGCCTACGGGACCCATGGCGCCCCGTGGGGAGGCCATTCGTTCTGCGCAGGCTTCACGGGCCGAGGCGTTCGGCGACCGTCCGCCGGAAATGTTCGCACTGCGTGAAGTCAGAGTGACCGCAGTCGAGTGCGCACTCGATGAGATCGAGGGACGCCTGTGCGGCCCTGATGCGGGACCGCAGTGCATCGGCCTCTTCGCGCAGGACGGCTCGTCGCCGCACGGGAACTGTTGTGGCTGCCAGAGAACGGATGCGGTCAAGGGACAGCCCGGCTTCCTTGGCGCGCAGGATGATCGCGACGCGGGTCAGATCGGCGGCGCCGTAGCGGCGGCGGCCGGCGGTGTCGCGC
Source organism: Streptomyces carpinensis (assembly GCF_002154505.1). GTDB lineage: Bacteria > Actinomycetota > Actinomycetes > Streptomycetales > Streptomycetaceae > Streptomyces > Streptomyces carpinensis. The sequence continues at coordinate 25,472 of NZ_MUBM01000038.1, forward strand.
GTGGGTGCGAGGAGCCCCATCGTTTCCGAGGGAGCCTGCTCCGCCGGCGCCGTTCCCCGGGTGCGGACGGACCACTGGATCGCCGAGCAGCGTGCCCGGGCCGCGTCCGACCGGCTCTTCCTGGCGCTCCCGATGTTCGTGGCCGCGGCCACCGCACCGCGTTGAGCGACCGCATCACATCGAACCACCGCACCACATCCAGCCACGCCACCACGTCGAGAAGACGCCGCCGGGTCCGGGCGGTTGGTCCGCCCGGGCCCGGGAGCCGAGCACTCAGGCCCGTACGAGTCCGACGACGTGGCCTCGGAGGCCGCGGCCCGGGGCAAGGGCGTCGATACGGGAGCCGCCCTCATGACCCTGCGCCGCAGCTGCAGCCGCAGCCCCAGCCGCAGCCGCAGCCCCAGCCCCGGTCAGCGGTCGGTCGGCTGGAAGCCGCGCAGCCGCAGGCTGTTGCCGACGACGAAGACGGACGAGAAGGCCATGGCCGCGCCCGCGATCATCGGGTTGAGCAGGCCGGCGGCGGCGAGGGGGAGAGCGGCAACGTTGTAGGCGAAGGCCCAGAAGAGGTTGGACCGGATCGTGCCCAGTGTCTTGCGGGACAGGCGGATGGCGTCCGCCGCGACTCTCAGGTCCCCCCGCACCAGCGTGAGATCGCCCGCCTCGATGGCGGCGTCCGTCCCCGTTCCCATCGCCAGACCGAGGTCCGCCTGGGCAAGGGCGGCGGCATCGTTGACGCCGTCGCCGACCATCGCGACGGAGCGCCCCTCGCTCTGCAGGCGCTTGACGACGTCCACCTTGTCCTGCGGCATGACCTCGGCGATCACATGCTCGGGAGCGATACCGACCTGATCGGCGACCGACTCGGCGACGGCCCGGTGGTCGCCGGTCAGCAGGATCGGCGTGAGGCCCAGGGCGCGCAGTCGCGCGATCGCCTCGGGGCTGGTCTCCTTGAAGGCGTCGGCGACCTCCAGGACCGCTCGTGCCTCTCCGTCCCAGGCGACGGAGATCGCCGTGCGCCCGGCCGCCTCGGCCGCCGCCTTGGCCCGTTGCAGCTCGACGGGCAGGGTGATGGCCCACTCGGTCAGCAGCTGCTCGCGTCCGACGAGGACGGCGTGCCCCTCGACGACGCCCTGCACACCGAGGCCGGCGAGGTTCGCGAAGTCCTCGGGTGTGGGCAGCGTGCCGATCCGGGCGGCGGCACCGGAGGCGACCGCCTGTGCGATGGGGTGTTCCGAGGAGTGCTCCAAGGCTCCCGCCAGACGCAGGACGTCGTCCTCGGTGCTGCCCGCGGCGGTGTGCACGGCGAGCAGGGTCATCCGGCCCGTGGTGACGGTTCCGGTCTTGTCCAGGACGATGGTGTCGACCTTGCGCGTCACCTCCAGGACCTCGGGGCCCTTGATGAGGATGCCGAGCTGGGCGCCGCGCCCCGTGCCGACCATGAGGGCGGTCGGTGTGGCCAGGCCCAGGGCGCAGGGGCAGGCGATGATGAGCACGGCGACCGCTGCGGTGAAGGCGGAGCTGAGGCCGGCGCCATTGCCCAGCCAGAAGCCCAGGGTGCCCAGGGCCAGGGCGATCACGACCGGCACGAAGACCGCGGAGATCCTGTCCGCGAGCCGCTGGGCGGCCGCCTTGCCGTTCTGCGCGTCCTCGACCAGCCTGGCCATGCGGGCGAGTTGGGTGTCGGCACCGACGCGGGTGGCCTCGACGACCAGGCGGCCCCCGGCGTTGAGGGTGGCGCCGGTGACACCGTCCCCGGCACCGACCTCGACGGGGACCGATTCGCCGGTGAGCATGGAGGCGTCCACGGCGGACGAACCCTCGAGCACCGTGCCGTCGGTGGCGATCTTCTCGCCGGGCCGGACCAGGAAGCGGTCGCCCACCTTCAGCTCCGCGACGGGGATGAGCTCCTCGCGTCCGCCGCGCAGGACGGTGACGTCCTTGGCACCCAGCTCCAGGAGGGCCTTCAGCGCCGCGCCGGCCTTCCTCTTGGAGCGTGCCTCGAAGTACCGCCCGGCCAGGATGAAGGCGGTGACGCCGGCCGCGGCCTCCAGGTAGATGTTCCCGGCGCCGTCCGTGCGGGCGATGGTGAACTCGAAGGGGTGTGTCATGCCGGGCATGCCGGCCGTGCCGAAGAACAGCGCCCACAGCGACCACAGGAACGCGGCGGAGGTGCCCACGGAGATCAGCGTGTCCATGGTGGCGGCGCCGTGCCGGGCGTTCGTCCAGGCGGCCTTGTGGAAGGGCCATGCCGCGTACGTCACCACGGGCGCCGCCAGCGTCAGCGAGAGCCACTGCCAGTAGTCGAACTGCAGCGCCGGGACCATGGCCATCGCGATGACGGGAACGGCCAGTGCGACGGCGGCGGTGAGCCGCTGCCGCAGCGGCCGCAGTTCGTCGTTCTCGGCTCGACCTGTCTCACCGGTCGCGGTCCCGGGGGTCCCGGAGCCGGAGGCGTGGGGCGGCTCGGGCCGCTGCGCGGTGTAGCCGGTGGCCTCGACGGTCGCGATCAGCTCCGCGACCGTGACGTCCTCGCGGTAGGTGACTTTCGCCTTCTCGGTGGCGTAGTTGACGGTGGCCTCGACCCCGTCCATGCGGTTGAGCTTCTTCTCGATCCGGGCGGCGCACGAGGCGCAGGTCATGCCGCCGATGGCGAGTTCGACCTCGGCGGCGCCGGGCGTGGTGGTGGTCATGTCTGCTCCTCGGAGCTCACGGACGCGAAATGCGCGAGGGGAGGGGGCGGGGCCGCGGACAGAGGGACGGCCCCGCCCGGGTTCGGATCAGGCGGGGGCGGCGGGGGTGACGCGGCCGGCGAAGTCGTAGCCGGCCTCGTCGACGGCCTCGGCGACCAGGGCGTCGAGGGTGTCGCCGAGGTCCGTGGCGGTCGTCACGGTGACCAGGCCGGTTCCGATCTCGACCTCGACCGCGGTGACCTCGTCCACGTCGCCGACCGCCTTGGCGACGACGCCCTGGCAGTGGGCACTGCCCACGCCGCCGACCTTGTAGGTCGTCCTGGTCTTCGCCGCGGAGTGGCAGCTTCCGTCAGTGGTGCAGCAGTCCGACAAGGGAACCTCCGAGATCCGTAACTCGCATATACCCCTGGGGGGTACCCAGGGTGGCTTCATGTATACCCCCCACCCGTATGGAACGCAAGCGCGGATCCCTCTTGACTGCATACCCCCGGGGGGTACCTTGACACCCCGGGCCGCCCAGACGACGAGCGGCCATGAGACGAGGAGTCAGTCATGCGCACCGGCCTGAAGATCGGCGTCTTCGCCACCGCACTCGCCGCGACCTTCGGTACGGCCCACGGCGTGGGGAACGCCGTCGATGCCGTCTCGCCCGAAGGGAAGGGCGGCGCTCACGCCGGGCGCGGCGGTCAGGAAGCGGCGGAGCACGGGGGACATGCCGGCGGTCACGAAGCCACGCCGCCCGGAGGTCTGGAAGTCTCCAGGGCCGGATACACGCTCGACCTGAGCACCCCCCGCCTGGCGGCCGGCACGAAGGGCGAGCTTCGCTTCGCCGTGGTCCAGGACGGCACGGGCCGCAGGGTCACCGCCTACCAGCGCGAGCACGGCAAGGAACTCCACCTGATCCTCGCCTCACGCGACCTGACCGTCTACCGCCATCTGCACCCGAGCCGGGCCGCCGACGGAACCTGGTCCATCCCTGTCGATCTGCCCAAGGCCGGCGCCTACCGGGTGTTCGCCGACTTCACGCCGCGAGGTGGCCGGTCCCTCACCCTCGGCGCCGACCTCGCCGTGTCCGGCAACTACGCACCGGACCCGCTGCCCAGGTTCAACTCCACGACGGAAGTGGAGGGTTACGACCTGCAGCTGAACGGCGAACTGACCCCCGGCAGGGCGGGCGAACTGAAACTCACGGTGACCAGGGACGGCAAGCCGGTGCGGGACCTCCAGCCCTACCTGGGGGCGTACGGCCACCTCGTCGCCCTGCGCTCCGGCGACCTCGCCTACCTGCACGTCCATCCGAACGGAGAACCGGGGGACGGCAGGACCGCGCCCGGCCCGGAGATCTCCTTCACGGTGACGGCTCCCAGCCCCGGCGACTACCGGCTGTTCCTCGACTTCAAGCACGAGGGAAAGGTCCGGACCGCGGCCTTCACGGTCCATGTGGGCGGCGCGGCGGAGGCCGCCGGGAAGGCCATGGAGGGGGCGCCTGCCGAAGATGGGCCGGGACATGCGCACTGAGGTCCTTCAGGCGCGATGCCGGTGTCGCCGGGCGGCCCGGCGGTGCGGGCCGCCAGGCCGTCGTCGCCATGTCTCATGCGCCCGGAGATCTGTGTGTTCCTCCGCCGCGACCGGCCGGGACCCGTTCGCGGTTCGCTCCGGACGGCAGGCGGACCGCGACGCCCTGCGCCCCTCCGGCGCCGAGCCACACAAGGGACATCGTCACGAAGAGGCCCTCGACAAGCAGGGACAGGGGACCGTACGGCGCTTCCCAGCCGGCTTCGTAGTAGCCGAACGGCAGGCCGATGGTGCGTGAGAGTGCAAAGCCGATGATCATGCCGAGGCTGACGAGCGCACCGGTGAGCCAGGCCGCCAAGGGCCGCTTCATGAGCACAAGACCCGCTGCGACCACGAGCATGACAGCGCTGCCCGTGGCGAACAGGACGCCGATGTAGAACTTCTCTTCAAGATGATCTGGGATCAGCAGCGTGTGCAACACCGTGTTGCCCAGGGCACAAGACGCTGCCGCGCCTGTCAACGCAGGGACGTCTCTGGCGTGGGTGGAGTTCACGGGGACTCCTGCTGAGCGCTAGAAAGGACGAAGAATTTCCGCCCGCAGTTCATACGGGCCAGGGGCTCCGCCGGATTGCGTCCGGTGCCGGTGGCCCGTCCGGTGCTCCGCCCGGGCCGCATGCTCGGGTAACGGGCCTCTCGAAGTCCCATGTAACGACTGTTACTTTTTGCGATGTGAATCAGAGCGTGAACACCTCCTGGCTGATGCTGGTCCTGAAGATCCCCGCGCAGCCGTCCCGGCACCGGGTGGCGGTGTGGCGGGAACTGCGCAAGATCGGCGCGCTCTCGCTGGGCCAGGGGGTGTGGGCGGCCCCCGACGTGCCCGTCTTCGCCGACGGGGTGACCCGCGCGGTGCAGCTGACCGAACGCGCCGACGGTGAGGCCGTCGTTCTGACCGCGGCCGGCCGGAGCCCAGGAGACGCCGAACGGTTCGTGGCGATGTTCTGCGCGGCCCGTGAGGACGACTGGCGCGAGTTCCTGTCCGACTGCGACAAGTACCTGGCGGAACTGGACAAGGAGATCCGGCAGCGCAAGTTCACCCTGGCCGAACTGGAAGAGGAAGAGCAGAGCCTGGAGCGACTGCGCCGCTGGCACCGTGACATCAAGGCACGGGACGTCTTCGGCTCCACCGGTGCGGACGAGGCGGAGCGACGACTCAAGGACTGCGCCGAACACTTCGAGGACTACACCGAACAGGTCTTCACCGCCCTGCACCAGGCCGGACCCGGCCCGGACGGAGGCGAGGCATGACCGGCACACCCACCGCGCCGGCCGGCCCCCGTTCCGGCGGCACGTCCGTCCCGGCGCGGATGTGGCCGCTGTACGCGGCCGGGTTCACCACCGCCTTCGGCGCCCACGGCATCGCCGCGAACCTGGGCGGCTTCTCCCACGACGCGATCACCTCCCTGCTCGTGCTCGGTGGACTCCTCGCTCTGTACGACGGGGCGGAGGTGCTGCTCAAGCCGGTCTTCGGCAGCCTCGCCGACCGCATCGGGGCCCGCCCGGTGATCCTCGGCGGCCTCGTCGCCTTCGCGCTCGCCTCCGCCGCATACGCCGTGGCCGGCAGCCCGGCCTGGCTGTGGGCCGCCCGCCTCGGCCAGGGCGCGGCCGCCTCGGCGTTCTCACCGGCGGCCTCGGCGCTGGTGGCCCGGCTCAGTCCCACGGCCACACACGGCCGGGCATTCGGCAGTTACGGCTTCTACAAATCCATCGGCTACACCGCGGGTCCGCTCCTGGGCGGCGTCCTGGTGTGGGTGGGCGGGCTGCGCCTGCTCTTCGCCGTCCTGGCCGTGCTCGGCACAGCGGTCGCCGCCTGGGTGGCGACGGCCGTCCCGCACGTGCCGCCCCTGCCGCGCCGGCGCCAGACCGTCCTCGATCTCGCCCGCCGCCTGGCCGACCCCTCCTTCCTCGGTCCCACCGGCGCACTCGCGGCCGCCACCGCCGCGCTCTCCGTCGGCGTGGGCTTCCTGCCCGTCTCCGGCGCCGCCGCCGGGCTCGGCACCATCACCACCGGCGCAGCCGTCTCCGTGCTCGCCCTGTGCGCGGCCGTCGTGCAGCCCCGGATCGGCCGCGCCCTGGACGCGGAACGCCTGACCGTGCGCACCGGACTTGCCGCCGGACTCGCCGTCACCGTGGCCGGACTCGCGACCGCGATGCTGCCCGGCCCGGTCGGCGTGCTGCTCGCCGCCGCACTCATCGGCATCGGCACCGGCGTGATCACACCCCTCGGCTTCGCCGCCCTGGCCAACGCCACCCCCGCCGAGCGCCTCGGCCAGACCATGGGAGCCGCCGAACTGGGCCGCGAACTCGGCGACGCCGGAGGCCCGTTGATCGTCGGCGCCGTCGCCGCCACCGCCACGCTCACCTACGGATACGCCGCCCTCGCCGTCCTGCTGGCCGCAGGCCTGCCCCTCCTCGCCCTGGCCCAGCGCACGGCACCGGTGCGATCACCGGGCCGGGGATGACGTTGCCCGGCAGGCTCGGCTCGGGCCCCGACGCCGTCGTCCCCCTCGCCTCGCCGTCCGCAGCCCCTCGCGTCCTGGTCTTCGAGGTTCCGACGCCCGAGCAGCAGCCGCAAGACTGTCGATGCCGACAGCCAAGCACCGGCGTGCTGCTCGCCGTGGCCACCGTGGTCCTCGGCGAGCGCCTCGCGACGCCGGGCCTGGGCGACTGGAACGCCACGCTCGCCGCAGGAGCCTTCTTCCTCTTGGCCGTAGGCCTGGCCTACGCGTTCCAGCCGGTGGTCGACGAGGTCCCGAGGAATTTCCTCGGCGACTCTCCTGCGGCAGTTCCGTCTGGCGGCCCTGGCCGTGCAGACCACCCTGTGGACCTCCTTCGGACTGGTCTTCGGGGTGCCGGCGGAGCGGGTACTCGGGCCCCGGGCCGCCGGGACGGTCACAGAAGAACACGCTCCCGACGTGGGAGCCTGGACCGCATCCCGCTGACGGCCCCGTGGCTCGGGTGAGCTGCCGCGCTGGTCACGGCGGCTCACCCGGGTCACGGGACGGTCGCCGGAGTTCATACAGGTGCTGGGACGGTCGCCGGAGTTCATACAGGTTCCGGGCCGGCCCCGGCAGCTCATACAGCGTCCGGGCTCTCCATCCGTGGGTGGAGGCCGGCGGAGAGCTCTCCATCGACCCGTGGGTGCTGGTGATCCACTACCTGCGCGGAGCAGTCTTGAGGCATGGGCTCTCTGCACTCGGCACTCGTCGTGGTCATCGGCGTCTGCGTGCTGATCTTCGTCGCGGCCTGGATCGCGGGCGCCGTCTACTTCGGCGTGAGGAGCCAGGCCGGTCTGCGCGGCTGGGCGCGCGGACTGCGGCGCACGTTGCCGCGCCGGCTGCTGCTGATCGCGGGCGCTTACCTGTTTTCCGCTCTGGTGGGCGACACCCAGGGCTTCTGGCGCCATCTGCAGTACTGGCAGCCCGAGCCGGCGCTTCTGGGCGGACTGCTCGCGGTCGCCTCCACCGCCCTGCTGCTGTGGGCCCGCTGGGTTCTGGGCACGATGTGGGCCAGCGTCCCGCTGGTCAAGGAACACCACGAGCTGCGGACGGACGGCCCCTACCGGCTGGTCCGCCACCCCATCTACACCGGACTGCTCGGCCTGATCGTCGGGGGCATGCTGGCCTGCGGCTTCGGCGTCTGGATCGCCATCCTGGTGGTGGCCGTGCCCTGGCTGCTGTGGAGGGTCCGGACAGAGGACGGCCTGATGGCCCGGCAGTTCGGCGCATCGTACGACGCCTACCGCGCTCAAGTCCCTGCACTGATCCCCCGGATACGTCCCGCCCGTGCCGGCCCGTCCCACGCCGATGGCGAGCAGCAGCAGTCCAGTCCGGGCCGAGGCGGGCCGGCGGACCCGTACTGACCGCTACAAGCGGACGGGGCACCCCTCGGACTTCGGGCGAGCAGGTCTTCCCTCGTCCGTAGCGGCCGACCCGCCCGGGCACGGGCGAGCAGGGTGCTTGCCTTCGGCCTGCTCAGCGACTGCCGATCGGAGGGCGCGGGCGCCAAGAAGTACGGCCCCGCCGCAGGGCAGCCCGATGACCTGGCCGGGGAGGCGTCATCGGGCGCGGTGCCGCCCTGGTCCCGGCGCGTGCCCGGGGTGCCAGGTCGTCCCGTCAGCTCTGCGCCCCGGTGATGTCGACCATCCACGGAATGCCGAACCGGTCTGTGCACATGCCGAACACGTCGCCCCACATCTGCTTCTCCAGAGGCACGGACACCGAGCCGCCGGCGGACAGCTTCTCCCAGTAGCCGCGCAGTTCGGCGTCGTCGTCGCCGCTCAGGCTCACCGCGAAGTTGGTGCCCCGGGCGTGCTCCATGCCGGGCGGGACGTCGGACGCCATCAGGGTGAAGCCGGTCGGGGTCTCGAGCATGCTGTGCATGATCCGTTCGGCGTCCGGGCCGTCCGGTTGGCCCACGTCACCGTAGGTGCTGACGGCCAGGGTGCCGCCGAAGACGTCCTTGTAGAACTCCATCGCCTGTCGGGCGGTGCCGTCGAAACTGAGATAAGGGTTCAGACGCGTTGCCATGAGAACCTCCCTGGACGGTGCAGAAGGCTGCTTGCGCGCACAGTAACGCGGACCACTGACAACGGCGCGCCGGCGCGGCACCACGCACGCCCTTGCCCCACAGGGACAGCGCCGGACCCTTGTGGCGGCCCGGTCGGGCGCGACGAGATCCGGAGCCTGTCCCCGGCGTAGCGCATCATCGCGGCGATGCAGGCGCCCACCTCCGAGGGCCCCGAGAGGTGGAAGCTGTGCGGGGCGCCGTAGAGACAGTTCACCCTGGGCTTGTTGATCGCCCGGGCCAGGTCGACGGCGGGGTGTTCTGCTCGCAGAACTCGCAGAAGTCGTCCGGGTGGGCCTCCATGTCGAGCGCGACGCCCTCCCGCTCCAGCAGCGGCAGCGGCTCCTCCCGCGAGCGTCAGAACGCTGCCTCGTTCCCGGCGGCGCGCTCGGGGCGGTCGTTGAACTCCGAGTTCATCAGCGGGCGTTCGAGGTCCGCCGTGTTCTCGATCATCCGCTTCCAGCAGCGGGCGGGGGTCTGCCGCTCGGTCTCGTCGCGCGAGGACCACTTGTACAGGGGAGGTGCTCGCCGGCGACCACACAGAGCGGTCGGGCGTCGAGACCGGCCGCCTGCTCCCGGCGGAACGCGAGCACGGGCAGCCGCTGGCGACGGCGGTTCTCGCCGGCGACGACCGCAACGCGATCGGTCTGCTGATGTCCCTGACGCGGGCCGGTGCAGAGGTCCCGCGTGACCTGTCCGTCGTCGGATACGACGACGACCACCTCTCCTACCTGATGCCGATCGGCCTGACGACGGTCCGCCAGGACGCGGTGACCATGGCGGAGCACGCGGTGCGGTTCGCCGTGGAGCGGCTGAAGAACCCCGAACTGGAGCCGCGGGAAGTGGGTTGGATCCCAAGCTGGTGGTGCGGGGCACCAGCGGGCCGCCTCCGGCCCAGCCGCCTGAACGTGCCCCTCCGGACAGGGGCGGCGGGCTGCACGGGGAGCGCAGTGAGACGAGAGGCCGGCTCAGCGCGCGTGGTCGTGGTCCTGCCGGACCACCACCACCGGGCAGGCCGCGTGCTGGGCGCAGCGCTGGCTGACCGAGCCCAGCATCGCGCGGGCGAAGCCGCCGCGTCCACGGCCGCCCACGACGAGGAGTTCCGCCCCTTCGGAGGCCCGGATCAGCACCTCGGAGGGGTCGCCCTCGGCGAGGTGTTCCTCCAGACGCACGGGGTGGCCGTACGCGATCACGTTCCGCAACTCCTCCGTGAAGCGTTCCCGAGCCTGCCAGAGGTCGAATTCTGGGTCGATCGCCGGTCCGGTCCAGCCGATGACCGACTGTGTGTCCCAGGCGTGGATCGCCTCCATGACACCGCCGACGAGCCGGGCGTATCCCGCCGCCCAGCGCAGCGCGGCGTACGACGACGGCGAACCGTCCACGCCCACGACCACCCGGCGCTGCGCTCCAGAGAGCTGCATGGCCGCCTCACTCAGCGGTCGCTGTCCCTGCGTCCACGTGCCTGAACGTTCCTGTGTCCACGGCCCCGCACCTCTCCGCGTCCACGTCCTCCCGTCACGCGCCTACGTCCACGCTGCACGGCCCGGCGGCACCGCGCCAGCCGGGGCGCGGGCGCCCCGGTGCCGGCGCCTGCTCCCGAATCCGCGTCCGCTCCCCAGTCCGCGTCGGCTTCCGGATCCGTTCCCGCTCACAGCCTCGGCCCGGTGGGCGAACGCCCCCGTGAAGAGCCGGACCGCCCTCGCGTCCGACGGCCCCGGATGCGACGGTGACAACGGGACCACTTGTCGCGGCAGGACGCGGCAGGCCGACGAAAGGCGGTGGGGACGATGGAACTGCCCTTGGCCGTGGGCGTCGACGGATCGGATCCGAGCGTGATCGCGGCCCACCGGGCAGGCGCACGTGACCGCGCGGAGCGGGCAGTAGCCCGGTCGGAGGTGCCGCCGCGCGTCGCCGTGGCCGCGCATCCGGGGGTGGCCGTCGCGTCGCCACCCGCGTCCACCGTGCGGTGACGGCGGTGACGGCCGTGGTGACCCGGGTGACGGCGGAGACCTGGGCGTACGACGGCTACGACCCCGCCCAGGAACGACTGCGGGAGGCGCTGTGCGCGCTGGGCAACGGCTGCTTCGCCACCCGGGGGGTCCTGCCCGAGTGCGACGCGGACGACGTGCACTACCCGGGAACCTATCTGGCGGGGTGCTACAACCGGCTCACCTCCGAGGTCGCGGGCCGCGAGGTCGAGAACGAGGACATGGTCAACCTGCCCAACTGGCTGCCGCTGCGCTTCCGGCTCGCGGACGGCCCCTGGCTCACCCCGGACACGGCGACCGTGCTCGACCACCAGCAGATCCTGCACGTGGACTCGGGTCTTCTGGAGCGCCGTACCCGCTACGGGCTCGGGGACGGACGGGCGCTCATCGTGCGCCAGCAGCGGATCGTGCACATGGCCGATCCGCACCTGGCCGCACTGCGCACCGAGCTCACCGCCGAGGGCTTCACGGCGGATCTCGAGGTCGAGGCGGCGATCGACGGGGGCGTCACCAACGCCGGGGTGCTGCGTTACCTGGATCTGGACGGCCGTCACCTCACCCATGTGCACACCGGCACGGCAGAGCCCGGCACGGTGTGGCTGCGCTGCCGTACCCGTACCTCCGACATCCGGATCGGCATGGCCACCCGGCTGACCGGCGGCGGGCCGGTCACAAGCCGGCACGAGCACCCGCGTGCGATCCAGCGGATGCGCCTGCGCCTGGAGCCGGGCCGCACGGCCACCGTCGACAAGACCGCCGCGCTGTACACCTCGCGCGACCCGGCCATCAGCGACCCGCTGTGCGCCGCGACCGACCGGGTCGAGACGGCGCCGGGCTTCGATCACCTGCTGCGGAGCCACCGGGCGGCCTGGGAGCGGCTGTGGCGCGAGGCCGCCGTAGACGTTCCCGGGGAGCCGGGGCGCATCCTGCGCCTGCACCTCTTCCACCTGCTGCAGACCCTGTCCCCGCACACCGCCGACCTGGACGTCGGGGTGCCCGCCCGCGGCCTGCACGGCGAGGCCTACCGCGGGCACGTCTTCTGGGACGAGTTGTTCGTCCTGCCGTATCTCAACGTGCACTTCCCCGAGGTCTCCCGGGCCCTGCTGCACTACCGCCACCGGCGGCTGGGGCGGGCCTGCGCGGCCGCACGCGCGATCGGCCGGCGGGGCGCGATGTATCCGTGGCAGAGCGGCAGCGACGGCCGGGAGGAGACCCAGAGGCTGCACCTCAACCCCCGCTCCGGGCGCTGGCTGCCGGACCACTCGCATCTGCAGCGGCACGTCGGCTCGGCCGTCGCGTACAACGTGTGGCGGTACTGCGAGGCGAGCGGCGACGCCGAGTTCCTGCACACCACGGGCGCCGAGATGCTGTTGCAGATCGCGTGCTTCTGGGCGGACTCGGCCACCTGGGACGAACGCCTCGGGCGGCACCGCATCCTGGGCGTGATGGGCCCCGACGAGTACCACGACGCCTACCCGGACGCCGACCGGCCCGGCCTCGACGACAACGCCTACACCAACGTCACGGCGGCCTGGGTGCTCGGCCGCGCCCTGGAGATGCTGCGCACCCTGCCGGAACCGCGCCGGCGCGAACTCGTCGAACGCGCCGGCCTCGACAGCGCCGAACTCGAACAGTGGGAGGAGATCTCCCGCACGCTGTACGTGCCCTTCCACGACGGAGTCATCAGCCAGTTCGAGGGCTACGGCGAGCTGGCGGAACTCGACTGGGCCGGCTACCGCAGGCGCTACGGCGACATCCGCCGCCTGGACCGGATCCTGGAGGCCGAGGGCGACAGCGTCAACCGCTACAAGGCGTCCAAGCAGGCCGATGTCCTCATGCTCGGCTACCTCTTCTCACCCGGAGAACTGGTCTCTCTCTTCAGCCGGTTGGGCCACCACCTCGACGAGGAGCTCTGGCAGCGCACCCTCGACCACTACCTGGACCGGACCAGTCACGGCTCCACCCTCAGTGGTCTCGTGCACGGCTGGGTCCTGGCCCGCTGCCGGCGCTCCGAGGCATGGACGTACGTCCAGGAGGCCCTGCGCGGCGACGTCGCCGACCTGCA
>NZ_MUBM01000380.1 GCF_002154505.1 Streptomyces carpinensis
TTGCGGGTGGGGACCGTGAGAGCCATCAGCTCTCACCTCCGATCAGGTCGACGGCCTTCTCACCGACCATGAGCACCCCGATCATCGGGTTCACGGCGGTCATGGTGGGGAAGACCGATGCGTCGGCGATGCGGATGCCGTCCAGGCCCCGGATGCGCAGCTCGGGGTCGACGACGGCCAGTTCGTCGTCGGCGGCGCCCATACGGCAGGTGCCGGCCGGGTGGTAGACGGTGTGGGCGACCTTGCGGGCGTACTCGCCGAGCTCCTCGTCGCCCGTGATGTCCGGGCCGGGGCAGACCTCGCGCTTGAGCCAGCCGGCCAGCGGCTCGGTGCCGGCGATCTCGCGGGCGATGCGGATGCCGTCGACGAGGGTGCGGCCGTCGTAGTCGTCCTCGTCGGTGAAGTAGCGGAAGTCCAGGGCCGGCTTGACGGACGGGTCGGCACTGGTCAGGTACAGCCGGCCCCTGCTCTTCGGCTTGGGGATGTTCGGGGTCATCGACACGCCGTACCGCGGGCGCTGGTAGCCCAGGCGTTCGGGGTTGTCCGTGAACGGGATCTGGTAGAAGTGGAACATCAGGTCCGGGCCCGCGTGTTTGGGATCGCGGCGCACGAACAGGCCCGCGTCGGAGTCCATCGCGGAGTTCTCCGGAATCGGCCCGTGGGTCTCCCAGACGATCACCGACTCGGGGTGGTCGAGCAGGTTCTCGCCGACGCCCGGCAGGTCGAGCGCGACGGGTATGCCGAGCTTCTCCAGGTCCGCCTTCGGGCCGATGCCCGAGTGCAGCAGCAGTCGGGGCGAGTCGACGGCACCGGCGCACAGCAGCACCTCGCGGCGGGCCCGTACGAGGATCTCCTCGCCGTCCTTGGTGCGCACGTGGACGCCCTCGGCGCGGGTGCCGTTCAGGTGCAGCTCGTACGCCCACGTCTCCAGCATGATCGTGAGGTTCGGCCGTTCGTCCATCACCGGGTGCAGATACGCCACGGAGGCGCTGGAACGCTTGTTGTCCTCCGGGTGGTAGGCGAGGTCGAAGAAGCCGACGCCCTCGCGGAACGGCTTCTTGTTGAAGCCCTCGACCCTGGGAACCCCGACGGCCGCCTGCGCCGCGTCGACGAAGTCGCGGGCAATGGTGTTGCGGTCCTTCTCGTCGACGGGGACGATGTTGTTCTTCAGGCGGGCGTAGTACGCCTCCATCGGGACCGCGCCCCAGCCCTTGGCGCCGGCCGCCTCCCACTCGTCCCAGTCGGACGGCAGCGGCTTGAACGCGATGAGGGTGTTGTGGGAGGAGCAGCCGCCGAGCACGCGGGCGCGGCTGTGCCGGATGTGCGAGTTGCCGCGCGGCTGTTCGGTGGTCGGGTAGTCGTAGTCGAGTTCGCCGCCGAGCAGGCCCATCCAGCGGCGCAGGGTGAGGACGTCCTCGCGGCCGACGTCGCTGGGGCCGCCCTCGATGACGGCGACGGTGACGTCGGGGTTCTCGGTGAGCCGGGAGGCGATGACGGAGCCTGCCGTGCCGCCACCGATGACGACGTAGTCGTACGTGTTCTCAGGGGTGTTGTCCGGCATGGGGGTGGTACTCCAGGTGGGGGGTCGCGGCTTGTGTGGTCGGGGCTCGATGCATGACGTGGTCGGGGCCCGGCCCGTGCACGGCGTGGTCGGGGCCCGGCCCGTGCACGGCGTGGTCGGGGTTCGAGCCGTGCCCGGCGTGGTCGGGGGTCAGCCCGCGAACCAGCGCACCGGCTGGGGCGCCAGGTTCTGGTAGACGTGCTTGGTCTCGCGGTACTCGGCGAGTCCGGCGGGCCCCAGTTCGCGGCCGACGCCGCTCCTGCCGAAGCCGCCCCACTCCGCCTGCGGGAGGTAGGGGTGGAAGTCGTTGATCCAGACCGTGCCGTGGCGCAGCCGGCCCGCGACCCTGCGAGCGCAGCCGGCGTCGGCGGTCCAGACGGCGCCGGCGAGGCCGTACTCGGTGTCGTTGGCGAGGAGGACGGCCTCGTCCTCCGTGCGGAAGGTCTCGACGGTGAGGATCGGTCCGAAGACCTCCTCGCGGACGACCCGCATCTCCCGGTGGCAGTGGTCGAGGACGGTCGGCTCGTAGAAGTAGCCGGTGGCCGGCCGGGTCGCGTCGGCGTCGGGCCGCTTGCCGCCGCAGCGCAGCACGGCGCCCTCGGCGAGCGCGGAGGCGACGTACGCCTCGGTCTTCGCGCGCTGCTGCTCGGAGACGAGCGGCCCGCACTCGACGCCCCTCTCGGTGCCGCGGCCCAGCCGGATCCGCTGTGCGCGCCGGGCGAGTTCGGCGACGAGCCGGTCCCGTACGGACTCCTCGACGATCAGCCGGGCGCCGGCGGAGCACACCTGGCCGCTGTGGATGAAGGCGGCGTTGAGCGCCTGGTCCACGGCGGTGTCGAAGCCCTCGTCGGTGGCGCAGGCGTCGGCGAACACGACGTTAGGGTTCTTGCCGCCGAGTTCGAGGGCGACCTTCTTGACCGTGAGGGCGGCGGCCTGCGCCACCTTGGTGCCGCTGACCAGACCGCCGGTGAAGGAGACGAGGTCGACGTCGGGGTGCTCGGCGAGGCGGGCGCCGACCGTGTGGCCGGGGCCGGTGACGATGTTGGCGACTCCGGCGGGCAGACCCGCCTCGACGAGGAGGTCGATCAGCGCGACGGTGGTCAGCGGGGTGATCTCACTCGGCTTGATCACGAAGGTGTTGCCCGCGGCGAGCGCCGGGGCGATCTTCCAACTGGCCTGGAGGAGCGGGTAGTTCCAGGGCGTGATCAGGGCGCAGACGCCGACCGGCTCGTTCACGACGACGCTGTGCACGTCGGGCGAGCCGACGTCCACGACCCGGCCGGGCGCCTCGGCGGCGACCAGGTCGGCGAAGTAGCGGAAGGCGTCGGCGACGCAGTCGACGTCGACGCGGCCCTCCTCCAGGGTCTTGCCCGCGTCCCGGCTCTCCAGCAGGCCGAGCCTCTCGCGGTCGCGCACCAGCAGGTCGGCGACCCGGCGCAGCAGGGCGGCTCGCTCGGCCACGGGGGTGCGCGGCCAGGCGCCCGCGCCGCCGTCGAAGGCGGACCGGGCCGCCTCCACGGCCCGGTCCGCGTCCTTCTCGTCGCCCTCGGCGACCACGGCGAACGGCGTCGCGTCGGCGGGGTCGAGGATGTCGCGCGTGGCCCCGGAGACCGATTCCAGCCACGCTCCTCCCGCGTGAATCGTGGTGCGCGCCGTGCGTGTCGTACTGTCCGCCATGATCGGTGAAGCCTTCCGTTCCTGCTCAGTTGCCCTGAGTGACATGGGTGTCACCCACAGGGACCGTGAGCACCTGCCCCTCCCCTCGAATTGCATGCGCAATCCATGGCCGAAAGTGTTCCGCGTCACGAAAGTTGGGGACAAACATGGGCAAAGCCGACGGAAGTCGATCAGCCGCGACCGGTCCGGACGCATGGCAACGACACCCTCCCCGGGTCGGCCGCCCTTGGGTTTGTCCGGTGGGTACACCTAGCCGCAGTGACCGCCCGATGGGCAGAAGGAGGCCAGTGCGGCGGTGAGCGGAGCGCGGATCCGGTCGGCGGGGAGCGTGACGGGACCGCTGACGCGGAGGGCGTAGAGCGTGCCGTCGGCGGCCTGGAAACGGTGGTCGACGACCTGGCGGGGCCCCTTGTCGCGGTCGTCGTAGCGGTAGGTGAGTTCGGCCCAGGTGGAGCCCGAGTCACGGTTCAGGACCTGGTAGCCGGGCTGCCGGGCGAACCCGTAGCCGGGGTCGTTCTCGGCCAGGTCGAGGGAGGTGGCCGGGGTGCCCTCCGTGACCGCGAAGATCTGCAGTTGGCGGCCGTCGGACGGGGAGTCGTAGTAGACCACCGGCGCCTTCTCGCCCTGCTTCTGCCTGCGGGTCCAGCCCTCGGGGACGTCGACCGTGTAGCCGACGGGGTCCTGGGTGCGTCGGTAGCCGGGGGCGGCGCCGCCCGGGGCCGGGGTGGAGACCTGCCGGCCGGGTCCGGTCGCAGGGGTGTCGTCCCGCGAGTCCTCCGGCGTTCCTTCGTGCGGAGACGGGGAGGAGAGCGAGGAGGGCGAGGAGGGGGACATGGACGGGGCCGGAGTGGAGACGGTGGCGGCCGTCGCCGGGCCGGCCGCCGGGCCGGTGGAATCGTGCCGCAGCACGGTGTACCAGACCCCGGCGCCGGCTCCCGCCCCGAGCACGGCCGCGGCGGCGGTCGCGGCCAGGAGACGGCCTGCGCGGTGAGCCCCCGCACGGCGCTGCGGGGGCGCGGGGGGCACGTGCGGCGGAGGCGATGCGGGCGGCGGGGACGGCGCGTACGGCGGAGGTGATGCCGGCGGTGCGTACGGCGAAGACGACGCGGGCGGGGTGGGCGGTGACGCTCCCCAAGTGCCCCAGGACGGCGGCGGAGTCGGCAGCGGGGTGCCCGTCTGGGTCTCGGCGGACGCCCACGGCGGTTCCGGGGCCGGCCCCTCCGCTTCTCCCCAGGCCGCCTGGCCTCTGTCCTCGCTCGGTTCGTGCTCCGCGCCCGAACCGGAACCGTGGCCGTCCCAACCGCTCATCGCGAACCCCCCGACGTCACCCACCCCGTGGAGCCACCCCGTCGGGTACCGCCGTAGTCGCGGTACGGCGGTACCGAATTCGACGGTAGCGGTGAAAACGGCCACGGGCCCCGTTCCGGAAGAAACCGGAACGGGGCCCGTGCGGGGTCGTGACGAACGAGCGTGACGACGGGGGCCGTTGGACTCAGATGAGGCCGAGGCTGCGGACCGCCTCGCGCTCCTCCTCGAGCTCCTTGACGGAGGCGTCGATGCGGGCGCGGGAGAACTCGTTGATCTCCAGGCCCTGGACGATCTCGTACTTGCCGTCCTTGGTGGTGACCGGGAAGGAGGAGATCAGGCCCTCCGGGACGCCGTAGGAGCCGTCCGACGGGATGCCCATGGAGGCCCAGTCGCCGTCCGCCGTGCCGTTGACCCACGTGTACACGTGGTCGATGGCGGCGTTGGCGGCGGAGGCGGCCGACGAGGCGCCACGGGCCTCGATGATGGCGGCGCCGCGCTTGGCGACGGTCGGGATGAAGTCCTCGGCCAGCCACTTCTCGTCGTTCACGACCTCGGCGGCGTTCTTGCCGGCGACCGTGGCGTGGAAGATGTCCGGGTACTGGGTGGCGGAGTGGTTGCCCCAGATGGTCAGGCGCTTGATGTCGGCGACCGTCGAGCCCGTCTTCTTCGCCAGCTGGGTGAGCGCGCGGTTGTGGTCGAGGCGGGTCATGGCGGTGAAGCGCTCGGCCGGTACGTCCGGCGCGGCGGCCTGGGCGATCAGCGCGTTGGTGTTGGCCGGGTTGCCGACGACCAGGACCTTGACGTCGTCCGCGGCGTGGTCGTTGATGGCCTTGCCCTGCGGCTTGAAGATGCCGCCGTTGGCCTCCAGCAGGTCACCGCGCTCCATGCCCTTGGTGCGCGGGCGGGCGCCGACGAGGAGGGCGACATTGGTGCCGTCGAACGCGACGTTCGGGTCGTCGGTGATGTCGATGCCCTGAAGGAGCGGGAACGCGCAGTCGTCCAGTTCCATGGCCGTGCCCTCGGCGGCCTTCAGGGCCGGCGTGATCTCCAGGAGGCGCAGCTTGACCGGCACGTCCGCGCCGAGCAGCTGGCCGGAGGCGATGCGGAAGAGCAGGGCGTAACCGATCTGGCCGGCCGCGCCGGTGACGGTGACGTTCACGGGAGTGCGGGTCATGGCGTTCTCCGTATGACAGCTGGCGGTTGGGGCGTCCCTGCCCCGGGGTGCGGGATCCCCGCGTCCGGTCGGTGGCCGTACGCCCGCCACGATGATCGATCACGTACGGACGATCGATCTCTTGGCGTCAAGAGAGATCCACCGGTCAGGCTATCGCGCATCCGGCATCCCGGACTGCGGGGCCCCTGTGGCCCGTCCCACAGACGCTGCCAGGACCAGCGGGGACAGGGCTGGCGGGGAGGCCGGGAGAGGCGCTGAGCGGCCGGGAAGAAACACCGAAAACAATCGGCGCGTGGCGCGCATGGGATCCGCCGTTCGGGGCAGGCGAACGTCACCCCCCATGGGAGTCCGGCTTTCCGGCAACCCCACACGGCGGCCGCCTTCGTCTCTCCTCTCCCGGACGGGCGGCCGCCTCTCTCCTTCAGGAACGGGTGCCGCCTTCCGGCGGACCGGCGTCGGCCTCCGGCGGTTTCGTCCGCCCGATCACGGCGTGCAGCCCTTCCGCCCCGACGCCAGCGTCACGCACGCCGTCGCCTGGGCCGCGTCCTTCACGGCCACCATCGGCGTGTACGCGATCGTGTCGCCGGCCTTCGTGACCGTGTCGGCCTCCTTGCGCGTGCCGACCGTCACCTGTACCTGGTCGCCCTGTGCGGCCTGCGTGATACGGCCCCAGGCGGCGCCGCAGGTCTTGCTGTAACGCACCTCGACGACGGTCGTTCCGACGGTGGCGCTGCGGGCCGTGGTCACCAGCCCGCCGCTGCACCCCATGGCCTCGGCGTCCTTGCCGGTGCAGCCGGCCCCCTCGCACTTCACTCCGGGCGGCAGCTCGGGGGTGGCGCTCACGGACGGCGACGCCGGCTTCCTCGCTCCCACGGCCTTCTTGCCGTCGTCGCCGCCGGTGAGGTAGAAGACGGCACCGATCACCACCAGCACCCCGGCCAGGCCCGCGAGGAACATCGTCAGCCGCCTCCTGCGCGCCCCGTACGGACCCGGCGTGTCAGCCCCCGGCGCCGGCGGGGCACCGCCGGGAGGAACCGCCCCCGCAGCCCCGGAGCGGGAGGCGGAACCGGAGGAGGTGGCAGATGCCGAGTCCCGTGCGTCCGCGTCGGAGGCCGTCGGCTGGGGTGGCACCGTCGGGGACACGCCCGCCGCACCCGCGGTCCCGGGGGCGGGCAGTCCGGGTGCCGCCGTGGCGCTGCCGCTCCTGCGCAGGCCCTTGCCGCCGTCGGGCCGCGCACCCCCGGCGACCTCCCCGCCGGGCGCCGCCGCGCCGAACTCGCCCAGCGCCGCCCGGGCCTGGGCGATCCGGATGGCCTCCATGGTCCTGTCGTGGCGCAACTCCGCGCGGCTCCAGGCCCGCTCGGCGAGCTCCCACATCGTGGCCAGATGGACCGGGTTGGTACCGGTGACCTCGGCGAGGGCGACCACCGCACCCTTGGGTGCCAGCAACCGGCCGTTGAGATAACGCTCCCAGGACGTCCTGCTGTAGCCCGTACGGTCGGCGAGCGCGGCGACGCTCAGGCCGCTGCGGTCGACGAGCCGCCGCAGCTGACCGGCGAACTCCTTGACCTGCGGGTCGAGTTCATCGGGCAGAGACTTCCAACGAGCCATTGCCGCTCCCCCCTCTTCCCCCGGCACCGCCGGCTTCTCCCCGCGCGCGGCGCCCGATCCGTTCGGGCGAGGACACGCGCCGCTGCGCTGATTGCCCACGCTGGCCCGGTTGTCGGACGACTTCTCCCCAGATCCCTATTTTGTCACCCAAGGGCAATGGTGCCCACGACGGCGGTGAGCAACAGTGCGACGAGCAGCACGACGGCGTACAGCAGGAGACGCCCGCCGGGCCCGGGACGCGGATGCTCCTCCGGCCGGTCCCACCAGGGCACGGTGGGGACTTCCTCGTAGACCTCGTGGACACGGGTCTCATGGGCGTGAGCCATATGGGCTTGGACGGTGCCCTCCATCCCCGGTGCCCGCTCCGGCACCATGGCGGGCCTCGGCCAGACCTTGACGGCCATCTCCCAGCGCACGGTGTGGCGTTCGGCGTCCGCGCCGGCCAGGCCCGCGACCCGGCACAGGGCGGTGACCGCCTGCCGCGGCGGCGGCTGGCCGGCGTTGAGGTAGCGCTGCCAGGAGGACTTGCTGTACGCGGTGCGCGCACCCAGCGCGGCCAGGCTGAGGCCCGTCCCGTCCTTGAGGAGCCGCAGCTGCTCCACGAAGTGCCGTACTTCCGGCGGCAGATCGTCCGGTAGCGGCTGCCAGGCGCCCATCCCACACCTCCCGGCATCCTCGCGTCGCCCCTCGCAGCGAGTGACGACGACGCGGGCGGATCGGTTCCCACGCCGGGCGGGGCACCCCTGTGGCAGAGCGCGGACACGGTAGCGGAATGGTCACTTCCGTGCCACAGCGCACGGACAGCCGTTGAACAGCCAGTTCGCCGTGCAGGAGTGTTGTCCCCGACGGCGGTCCGTCCTTACTCGGGGGAGAGGATGGGCCGCCGTCACCGTAGCCGTACGGATGTAGGAACGCCGTCAGCTGTTGCGGACGGTGAAGTGCAGCGCGTCGTCCAGGAACGGGATCTCCAGCCAGGGCTTCGGCTGGGCCGCCAGCGCCAGCAGCACGATCGCGCAGCCCAGGATCCCGTAGGTGACGATGTCCGTGAAACGGGAGCGGACCGCGAGCATGCCGACGCGGGGCAGGACCCAGCGCAGCACGGCACCGCCCAGCAGGGCGACGCCGATCAGCAGCAGCCCGACCCGGAACGCGTCGAGGGCGGTCACCAGCAGGCCGAGCCCGACCATGACCAGCACGGAGAGCAGCGGCCACTGCCGGGCGGGCGCGGGGGCGTCGCTCGGTGCGGCGATGCCCCCGCCCTCGGGGCGTGCCGTGTCCTCGGTGAACAGCGGGAAACGGCGCGTGCCCCGCTGCGGCCGGCCCTCGGCGCCCGGCGCGTCGACCGGATGGTCCCGGCCCTGGTCCCGGTCGGCGTCCTGCGTGTCCCGCGGGGCGCCGCCCGCCTCAGCCGACACTGCGCTCCGCCGCCTCGACCACGTTGACCAGCAGCTCGGCGCGCGTCATCGGGCCGACGCCACCGGGGTTCGGGGAGAGCCAGCCGGCCACCTCGGCGACGTCCGGGTGGACGTCGCCCACGATCTTGCCCTCGGCGTTGCGGGAGACGCCGACGTCGAGGACGGCCGCGCCCGGCTTCACGTCCTCGGCGCGGATCAGGTGGGCGGAGCCGGCCGCGGCGATGATGATGTCGGCCCGCTTGAGATGGGCGGACAGGTCGCGGGTGCCGGTGTGGCACTGGGTGACCGTGGCGTTCTCGCTGCGCCGGGTGAGCAGCAGCGGCATCGGACGGCCGATGGTCACCCCGCGGCCGACGACCACGACCTCGGCGCCCTTGATCTCCACGCCGTAGCGGCGCAGCAGCGTCAGCACGCCGTTGGGGGTGCAGGGCAGCGGGGCCGGCTCGTTGAGGACGAGACGGCCGAGGTTCATCGGGTGCAGGCCGTCGGCGTCCTTGTCCGGGTCCATCAGTTCGAGGATGCGGTTCTCGTCGATGCCCTTGGGCAGCGGCAGTTGCACGATGTAGCCGGTGCACGCCGGGTCCTCGTTGAGTTCCCGGACGACCGCCTCGATCTCCTCCTGGGTCGCGGTGGCCGGAAGCTCGCGCTGGATGGAGGCGATGCCGACCTCGGCGCAGTCACGGTGCTTGCCCGCGACGTACTTGCGGCTGCCGGGGTCGTCACCGACCAGGATCGTGCCGAGGCCGGGCGTGACGCCCTTCTCCTTCAGCGCCGCCACGCGGGCGGTCAGATCGGACTTGATCGCGGCTGCGGTGGCCTTGCCATCGAGAATCTGGGCGGTCATGCCACCATCCTCGCGGATGACCGCCCCGCGGTTCCAATCCGGGTGGGTACTTGATTCCGAGCCGGGCGCGCAGCTGATTCCGGGCCGGACGAACCCGCGGTTTCCGTCCCGGTGGGCCCGCGTTCGCCGTCGCGACGGGCCTGTGTCTCCTGTTTTTCCACTCTCATGATCACCGATGTTGCACTTGCACAACACATCAGGATGCGGCTGGACAAGTAAGCAGTCGGTCAAGAACGATGAACAGCACAGTGCCGCGGGCAGCTCATCGGGGGGATGAACCGCATCCTGTAGAACTCTCCTCCGTACGGTGCCTCGCGTCGTCCCCGCACGTGATCGACGGAGGAAAAGACCGCCATGAGTTTCGGCGACCCGAACAACCCCTACGGGCCCCCTCCCCAGCAGCCCCCGGCCGGCGCTCCCGGTTAC
>NZ_MUBM01000381.1 GCF_002154505.1 Streptomyces carpinensis
CTCGGTTTCGAGAAGCCTTCTCAGTGCAGGCAGCGTGCCGTAGCGGCGCTCACTGCCACGTGTAGAACCCCTGTCCGGTCTTCCGTCCCAGCTCACCGCGGGCGACCTTGTCGCGGAGCAGTTGCGGCGGGGCGAAGCGCTCACCGAGAGTGGCGTGCAGGTGCTCCGCGATGGCCAGGCGTACGTCCAGTCCGACGAGGTCGGTCAGCCGGAGCGGCCCCGTCGGGTGCTTGTAGCCGAGCCGCATGGCGTCGTCGATGGCCTCCGGCTCGGCGACCCCGGATTCGACCATGCGAATCGCCTCCAGTCCCAGTGCCACACCGAGACGGCTGCTGGCGAACCCCGGGGAGTCCTGGACGACGACGTCCTTCTTGCCCAGGCAGCGGGTCCAGTCCAGCGCGCTCCGCACGGTGTCGGCGCTCGTGGCAGGGGCGACGACGATCTCGATCAGTTCGGACGCCGGCACGGGATTGAAGAAGTGCATGCCGAGGAAGCGGGCGGGCTCGCTCAGTGCGGAGGCGAGCTCGGTGACCGAGAGGGAGCTCGTGTTGCTGGCCAGGACCGTCCGGGTGCCCACGGCCTTTTCCGCCTCGGCCAGCAGGCTCGCCTTGAGCCCGGCGTCTTCGAAGACGGCCTCGACGACGAGATCGGCGTGCGGGGTCAGGTCCGCGACCGATGCGACGGCCGTGACGCGACCGAGCACCTGGTCCGCGGGCTCGGAGAGCCGGTCGCGTTCGGCGGCCCGCCGCAGCCCGGTGGCCACCCGCTCGCACGCCTGGGCGGCCGAGCGCTCGTCGCTCTCGACGATCGTCACGGACGATCCCGCCGTTGCGAAGGACTGTGCGATGCCGGCGCCCATGCGGCCGCCGCCGATCACTCCCACGACTGCCGGTGCTGTCGTCATGCTCGGGTCCTCTTCTCCAGGAATCGGGTCATGCGGTGCTTCTTGTCCTCGCCCTCGAAGAGCACCGCCTGCGCCAGGTCGTCGGCGACCGGATGGGCGCCGGGCGAGTCGACGACGAGCTTCGTCAGCCGCAGGGCCGCGGCGGACGAGCGGGCCATGCGGTCGAGCACCGCATGCGCCTCGTCCAGCAGCTTCTCCGCCGGTACGACCTCCATGACCAGGCCGACCGCCAGGGCCGCCCGCGCGTCGAGGTTCCGCCCTGCGAGCAGCACCTGCTTGGCGACGGACTCGCCGACCAGCTCCGGCAGGCGCCAGCAGGCCCCGGCTGCGGCGAGGATGCCGAGGCCCGGTTCGGGATTGCCGAAGACGGCGTCGGGCCCGGCGATGCGGATGTCGCAGGCGTAGGACAGTTCCGCTCCGCCGCCCAGGGCCCAGCCGTCGACGGCCGCGACCGACGGCATCGGCAGCCGCCGTACGCGCTCGAACAGGCGGCTGTTGATGCCCTGCAGTGCTTCGTCGCGGCCCCGCCGCAGCAGCTCGGCGATGTCGGCACCGCCGGCGAAGACACCGCCGTGGCCGGTGAGCAGGAGCAGCTTCGGAGCTCTCTCCAGCCGCTCGCAGACCTCGTGCAGCTCCTCCACCATGCGCGCGTTGATGGCGTTGCGGGCGTCCGGGCGGTGCAGGGAGACGACGAGCCGGTCCTCGAGCTCGTCCACCAGGATCGTGTCGTACGCGGTGGCGTTCATGCGCGCTCCACGAGCATGGCCACGCCCTGCCCCACGCCCACGCACAGAGTGGCCAGCCCCCGGCGAGCGTCTTCCCGCTCCATGCGTCCGAGCAGGGTGAGCAGGATGCGGGAGCCGGAGCAGCCCAGCGGGTGGCCCAGGGCGATGGCGCCGCCGTCGGCGTTGACCCTGTCCTCGTCCAGCTTGAGCCGGCGGATGACGGCCAGGGCCTGCACGGCGAAGGCCTCGTTCAGTTCCACGGCGTCCAGGTCCGCCGTCTCCCAGCCCGCACGGGCCAGGGCCTTCCGGGTGGCGGGCACCGGACCGAGTCCCATGATGTTGGGCTGGACGCCGGCGGAGGCCGAGGTGACGATGCGGGCCCGGGGGGTGAGGCCGTACCGCTTCACCGCCGCGGCACTCGCCACCACCAGCGCGGAGGCGCCGTCGGACAGCGGCGAGGAGGAACCGGCGGTCACGATGCCGTCCGGGCAGAAGATGGTGCGCAGCGCGCCGAGCTTCTCGGCGGTGGTGCCGGGGCGTGGCCCCTCGTCGCGGGTGACCTCGCCGTCCTTCACGGCGACCGGGACGATCTCACGGTCGAAACGACCCGCCTCCTGCGCCGCGACGGCCCGCCGGTGACTGCGCAGTGCGAAGGCGTCGGACTCGGCTCGCCCGATGCCGTCCAGGGCCGCGATCTCCTCCGCCGTCTCGCCCATGGACAGGGTGACCTTCGTCGTTTCCGGACCGGCCCCCTCGGGGACCTCGCGGTCCGCCGCGGCGAAGCGGGGGTTGGTGAAACGCCAGCCCAGCGCGGTGTCGTGGACCGCGCCGGGCTTGGCCCAGGGAGTCCCCGGCTTCTCCATCACCCAGGGTGCCCGGGTCATCGACTCCACTCCCCCGGCGACCACCAGATCCGCCTCGCCCGCCCGGATCGCCTGAGCCGCCGAGGCGACCGCCGTCAGGCCGGAGGCACACAGACGGTTCACCGTGTAGCCGGGCACGGTGTGCGGGAGGCCCGCCAGCAGCACGGCCATCCTGGCCACGTCGCGGTTGTCCTCTCCGGCCTGGTTGGCGGCACCGAGGATGACCTCGTCCACGGCCTCGGCCGGGATGCCCGAGCGCCGTACGGCTTCCCCGACGACCAGGGCCGCCAGGTCGTCGGGGCGCACCGAGGCCAGGGCACCGCCGTAGCGACCCTGCGGGGTGCGGGCGCCGTCGATCAGAAAGACCTCGTCAGGCACGGTCGGCCTCCTCGGAAGACGTAGTCGTGGTGAGCGGGCGGCGCGACTGCAGCACGGCGAAACGGCCGGTGACGAAGGCGGCGTCGGAGAGGGTGGCGCCGGCCGCCGGGTTGGCGGCGCTGCCGTGGAAGTCGCTGAAGGCCGCGGACTGGTTGACGAAGATGCCGCCGGTGAGGTTCTCGGAGAGGTGCACTCCGGCGTCCAGTGCGGCTTCCTCGGCGGCCGCCAGGACGTCCTCGCCCGTGGAGTGGACCGCGGCGGTCAGGGCACCGTGCTCCCGCACCGTCTCACGGAGGATGCGCAGGCTGTGCTCGGTGGAGTCGGTGCCGATCACGAAGGAGACGGGGCCGAACCACTCCTTGGTGTACACCTCCTGGCCGCTCGCCGCGTCCAGTCGCGCGATCAGCGGGGTACGGATGTCCGCCTCGGGGTGCTCGGGATGGGCGATCCGCCCCGACGCCCGGACGATGCGGCCGGCCTTCGCCGCCTGGTCCAGCCTTTGCCTGACACCGTCGTTGACGATGGCGCCGAGCGTGCCGACGGCACGGCTCGGTTCGGCGAGCAGCGTGTCGAGCGCGGCGGCGAGGTCGGAGGCGAACTCGTCGGCCGTGCGCGTGCCCTCGTCCGTGGTGATGCCGTCCCGGGGGATCAGGAGGTTCTGCGGCGTGGTGCACATCTGCCCGCTGTACAGCGCGAGCGAGAAGGCGAGGTTCCCGAGCAGCCCGCGGTAGTCGTCCGTGGAGTCCAGGACGACGGTGTTGAGGCCCGCCTTCTCCGTGTACACGACCGCTTGGCGGGCGTTCGCCTCCAGCCAGGTGCCGAACTCGGTGGACCCGGTGAAGTCGATGATCTTCACCTCCGGGTGCAGTGCGAGGGTGCCGGCGATGCGATCGCCGGGCCCCTCGGCCGCCAGCACGACGAGGTTGGGGTCGAATCCCGCTTCGGTCAGCACCTCCCTCGCGATACGGACGGTGATCGCGAGGGGCAGCACGCGCCGGGGTGCGGCTTGACGATCACAGGGTTGCCCGTGACGAGGGACGCGAACAGGCCGGGGTAGCCGTTCCAGGTGGGGAAGGTGTTGCAGGCGATGAGCAGGGAGAGGCCTCGGCCGACGGGGGTGAACGTCTTGACCAGCACCTCCGGGTCGCCCTTGCGCTGCGGCTTGCTCCAGCGGGCTGTGGAGGCGTGCCTCTTCTGCTCCGACCAGGCGTACGCCACCGCCTCCAGGCCGCGGTCCTGAGCATGCGGTCCACCGGCCTGGAAGGCCATCACGAACGCCTGCCCGGTGGTGTGCTGCACGGCGCCCGCGATCTCGAAGCTCGCGGCGTTCAGACGGCCGAGGATCTCGGCCGCGACACCGGCGCGGACGTCGGGCCCCGCCGTGCGCCAGGCGCCTGCCGCGGCCTTGGCGACGGCCAGCAGCTCGTCCGGAGCCGCCTGGGGATAGGTGATGTCCAGGGCGAAGCCGTAGGGAGATCGCTCGGCGGGAGCGACTCGGCCGGCCTCCGGATGGCCGGGGAGCTCGAAGGGAGCTCCCAGCTGCTCCCGGAAGGCCTGTGCGCCGAGCCGAGCGGCGTCCTCGCCGTAGAAGGCCTTGCTCGGTGACTCGGGGTACGGGGTCCAGTGCTCTCGGCTCTCCGTGGCTGCCACCGCCTGTTCCAGCAGCCGACGATGACGAGTGAAGAAATCTATGCGTTCGGGAGTCGTCTGCGGCATGCAGTGCACCTCTTGACAGGCATGGATGTTGCTGAATTACTTGGCCGTGCCGCACGCTAACCGAATGTTCGGTCGGGACACAAGATGGTGGATACAGTGACGCAAGCCGCCAATAGCGCAAAAGGACCGGTCGAGGCGATGTTCACCGCGGACGAGGCCTCCCGGCGACTGGGAATCGAGCTGCTGCAGCACGGCCCGGGAACGGCCGTGCTGCGCATGACCGTGACACCCGCCATGGTCAACGGGCACAAGATCGCCCACGGCGGCTACCTCTTCCTCTTCGCCGACACCGCCTTCGCCTGCGCCTGCAACAGCCACGGGCCGACGACGGTGGCGGCCGGAGCGGACATCGACTTCGTGGCCCCCGTGTACGAGGGCGATGTCCTGGTGGCCACCGCCCAGGAACGGACCCGGTTCGGCCGCAGCGGCATCTACGACGTCACGGTGATGCGCGACGAAGAGGTGGTCGCGGAGTTCCGTGGCCGCAGCCGCATCCTCCGGGGCAGCACATCCAAGGAGTCGCGATGAGCATCGAGCTGAAGACCACGCCGGTCGCCGAAGGGCGCCGCGGCGAGCCCTGTCCCGCAGAGCTGCTGGACGCCGCGGAGAACCTGACGCAGGAGGAACTGCGTGATCTGCAGCTGCGCCGTCTCCAGTGGACGCTGCGCCACGCCTACGACAACGTCGAGCTGTACCGGAAGAAGTTCGACGAGGCGGGCGTGAAGCCGGAGGACTGCCGCTCGCTCGAGGACCTGGCCCGCTTCCCCTTCACCACGAAGGCCGACCTGCGGGACACGTACCCCTTCGGGATGTTCGCCGTCCCCATGTCCGAGGTTCGCCGCATCCACGCGTCCAGCGGCACGACAGGGCGTCCGACCGTCGTCGGATACACCGACAACGACCTCTCCACCTGGGCCGATCTGATCGCCCGTTCAATCCGCGCCGCCGGCGGCCGCACGGGCCACAAGGTGCACATCAGCTACGGTTACGGCCTGTTCACGGGAGGGCTGGGAGCGCACTACGGCGCCGAGCGCGCCGGTTGCACCGTCATACCCGCCTCGGGTGGCATGACGGCACGCCAGGTCCAGATCATCCAGGACTTCCAGCCCGAGATCATCATGATCACCCCCTCCTACATGCTCACCCTGCTCGACGAGTTCGAACGCCAGGGAGTGGACCCCCGCTCCACGTCCCTGAAGATCGGCATCTTCGGCGCCGAGCCGTGGACGGAGGAGATGCGCCGCGAGATCGAGGAGCGCATGGACATCCATGCCGTCGACATCTACGGCCTGTCCGAGGTGATGGGGCCGGGCGTGGCCCAGGAGTGCGTGGAGACCAAGGACGGTCTGCACGTGTGGGAGGACCATTTCCGCCCGGAGGTCGTCGACCCGATCACCGACGAGGTACTGGCCGACGGCGAGACGGGCGAGCTCGTCTTCACCTCGCTCACCAAGGAAGCGCTGCCCATCATCCGTTACCGCACCCGCGACCTGACCCGTCTCCTGCCCGGCACGGCACGCCCCGGCTTCCGCCGCATCGAGAAGATCACGGGCCGCTGCGACGACATGATCATCCTGCGCGGGGTGAACGTCTTCCCGAGCCAGATCGAGGAGGTCGTCCTCCGCACGCCGGGCGTCGCCCCGCACTTCCAGATCCAGCTCAGCCGGCGCGGACGAATGGACCACATGACGGTGCGTGTCGAGGCCCGCTCCGACTGCGCGCCCGAGCAGCGCGAGGCTGCCGCGCAGCTGATCGCGAGAGGAGTCAAGGACGGTGTCGGCGTCACCGTGGAGGTGACGATCGTCGAGCCGGCGACACTGGAGCGCTCGCTCGGCAAGCTCCGCAGGGTGAAGGATCTGCGCGGGGCCTGATCGTCGCGCTGACGAAGTGGGCGGCTGGGCGGCTGGGCGGCTGCGCCACGCTCTCCTCGCCGTGTGGGCCGGCATGTGACTCCACCCACCGCTGAAGGGGAGGCTTCCCGCGTCGGTGGCCAAGGCCTCCATGCAGAGGACCAGCCCGGCCCAGTGCGGAACGTTCAACGCGCCGCGCGGTCGGCGGTCTCGACGAACCCGCGCTTGGCGCACTCGGACTCCGCTCGGGTGACGCGGTTCTCCTTCGCCACGTGTCCGTATCCTCCGGCAAAGAGCGGGCACGTGCAGGAAGTTTTGCGGGCATCCACCGGGACCGTGCGGCGAGCGGCAAGCGGCCGCCGGACTCCGGTCCCGGCACGGACGTGCACACCTGGGGCTTCTTCGCTCACCCCTACGTCGGGACCTTGCCCTCGACGTCACTCTTTCGGGCGCCCGGGAGTGCGTCGCCCGCCGCGGAGCGGTCGACTGTAAGCAGTCCGCCACGGTGAACAGCGAGAAGCCGGCCCAGTGCCCGAGTGCCTGGTCACCGCGGGCTTCGCCGGCACACCTTCACAACGCGCGGACGGGATCGCCGCCGCCTCCCGACAGGTCCGTGGCCGACCGCCCGTCCTCGGCACCCGTGAAAGGCAGCGTCATGCACGAAGGCCCCGCTCCGTCCCGGCGCGCGTTCCTGCGGGAGGCGGCCACGGCCGGACTGATCGCCGTCGTGCCCGGTCTCGTGGTCTCCGCGTGCACCGATCCCAGCCGGACGGAGGCCGCGCCGGAGCCGATCGGGCCGAGCATGGGCCGTGCGGGAAGCGATCTCACCTCCAACGCCTACGGTCACACCGACGCCGACTTCGCCCGCGTGGGTCTGAAGCGCGACACCGTCGGAGTCTGGGAGGACGGTTTCCGCACCGCGGCCGACAACGACGATCCGAACGTCTTCGAGTGGTGGTACGCCGACTTCACCGGAGACGACGGCACCGTCGTGTCCTTCGTCCTGAGCACCAGGCTCGACGACGGCCTCGTCCCGGAGCCCGGCGAGGCCGGCCGCAGGCCCAAGTCCAGCGTCATCGTCACCGACCCCGACGGCACCAGCCACGGAGGGGTTCACACCTACAGCTGGGCCGAGTTCACCAGCGCCGAGGACCGCTGCGACGTACGGCTCGGCCCCTTCACCTTCTCCGGTGACCTGAAGAGGTACCGCATGAAAGGCCAGTCGGGCGATGTCGGAGTCGACCTGACGCTGAACAGCCTGGTGCGACCGTTCCGGCCGGGCACCGGCATCATCTACTTCGGCGGCACGCAGAACTACTTCGGCTGGCTGTGCGCGGTGCCGTCCGGAAGCGCCACCGGGACCGTCACCGTGGGCGGAAAGAAGCGGTCCTTCACCGGCCGCGGCTACCACGACCGCAACTGGGGCAACCGTCCCTTCCCGTACTCCGTGGAGCACTGGCGCTGGGGCCGCGGCAGTGTCGGGCAGTACTCGGTGATCGGCGCCGACCTCCACCTGCGCAAGGAGTACGACTCCGCTGTCGTCCCCGTCTTCCTCGTCGACGACACGAAGGCCGGGCGGCGTCTGATCGGGGCGTTCGACCACAGGACGGTGACGGCCGCGGAATCCGGCCCCAGGCCGCACCCCGAAGACGCCTATCCCAAGGACTACTACAGCAGGGTCCACTGGTCCTACCGGGTGGGCCCGGACCGGGCCGCCTTCACCTTCACGGACACCGACCGGCTGATCGTCACCAGGCAGTACGTCACCAAGCCCACCCAGGCCCAGAAGACCGCCCTGGACAAGCACGGCATCGACGAGATCTGGTACACCCGCTACGCCACCACGAACGACCTCCATCTCGACCTCGCCGGCAGCCATGCCTCGGGCACCGGCACGGGCACCCTTGAAGCGGCCCAGTTCGGACTGGGCACCGCGCCGGCGAAGAGCGGCGGTACCACCGCCTCCACTCCCTCTCCCACCACCAGCCCTTCTCCCGCCGAGTCCTGACGAAGAGGAAGGAGCGTCCCGTCGGCATCACGGCACCGCGAACCGACCAGCCGAGGCCGCGGTACCTGGCCCGGAGGCCAAGTACCGCGCCGCGATGCCGGCGAGGCTCGTCTACTTGCTCTGCAGCCTGCCCAGCGGGTCCGGGTCTTCCTCCAGTGCCGTGGCCGCCGCCTTCCAGGCGGTGTCCTCGGGGTAGAGGGCGCTGCGCAGGAAGGCGGAGGTGAGCTGCTGGATCAGAGCGACGCGCGCGGGACTCTCGTCCGTCGTCTCGGCGACCTCGTAACCCGGGATGCCACCGAGCGAGTGCTCTGCCCCGAACAGCGTCAGCAGGCTCTTGCTCCCCGGGCTGTAGGTGTAGGGGTCGGTGAACCAGTCCGGTCCGCGAGTGGACAGATGGGACTGGTCGTGGTCCCCGGCGACGATGAGAGCCGGCGTGGTCATGTCGCCGAAGGACGGCTTCATGAAGGGGAAGTGCTCCGCGGCGAACGGGGTCAGGTCGTCGCCCAGGCCGGTCAGGGCGAGCAGCACACCGGCCTTGACTCGGGGGTCGGACATGTCCTCGCCGGGTACGCCGTCGGAGTCGAGGACGCGTGCGCCCAGCAGAGTGCTCGCCGTCTGAGCCCCCCAGGAGTGGCCGGCCACGGCGATACGGCTGCGGTCGAGGCGTCCGCCGAGGCCCGGCACGGAGGCCTCCAGGAGGTCGAGGCCGTCCAGCACGCGCTTGAGGTCCTCGATACGGAAGCGCCAGATCCTCGGCGTACGGGGATCGTCGGCGGGCAGGGCGAGCGTCCTGGAGTCGAGGTGGGTGGGCTGCAGGACGACGAAGCCGTGAGCGGCCCAGAAGTCCGCCAGCGGCGCGTAGCCGTTCATCGACCAGCCGAAGCCGTGCGAGAAGACGATGACGGGCAGATCGCTGCCGGTCGCGGGGGCGGACACGCGGATCTGGAGGTCTTCACCGCGGTCCGGGGCGGGCAGGACGACCGGCTTCGCGGATATCACCAGGGCGGGCGCACCGGCGCTCTTCTGGGCGTTCGCCGTGTTGGATTGGGGCATGGACGTGCCCTCCGTTCGGTTTTTTCGCAGTCATGGTTCGAGGGGCCCGGGCGGTCGGTGGCGCCACGGGCCGAGCCGAGCAGGGAGCGAGGAGCGCTTCTCGGGCGCAGCCACGTCGACACCGCCGGCGGCGGTCGCGTGTCTTCTGCCTGTGGAGCTGATGGCGGTGGACGGCTTGGTCGCCGGTCCGTCGGTCTGCCATCATGAACGAAACGGAACCTCGCTCCGCAAACAATACGGAGCAGCGTTCCGCTTCGCAAGCCTCGCGGAAGGAACATCGCCGTGACCGACAGCGGCCAGAGCACAGCAAGCGCGGCCGGACCCAAGCGCAAGGACGCCCGGCGCAACCAGCAGACCCTGCTGGACGCGGCCGCCGCCGTGTTCGTCACCTCGGGCGTGGAAGCGCCGGTACGTGACATCGCGGCCAAGGCCGGCGTCGGGATGGGCACGATCTACCGCCACTTCCCCACCCGGGCGGACCTCGTCATCGCCGTCTACCGCCACCAGGTCGACGCGTGCGCCGAAGCCGGGCCGACCCTGCTGGCGACCAGCCCCAGCCCTCACGCCGCCTTCGAACAATGGGTCGGCCTCTTCGTCGACTTCCTGGTCACCAAGCACGGCCTCGCGGCCGCACTGCAGACCGACAACGCCGGCTTCGAGACGCTGCACGCCTACTTCCTCGACCGCCTTCTGCCGGTGTGCGCCCAACTCCTCGACGCCGCTGCCGCCTCCGGCGAGATCCGCCCGGGCCTCGACGCCTACCAGCTCATGCGCGGCATCGGAAACCTCTGCATCGGCGCCGACAGCGACCCCCGCTACGACGCGCGCCGACTCGTCGCGCTCCTCGTCGGGGGACTGCGCCGACCGAGCTGAACCGTGGGGCCCGCCTCGGCCTCGTCGCGCGAACGGAGCCCGGGGCCGGAAGGCCCCGGGCTCCGTCACGACCGCGGAGGTGGCAGGTCCCAGCTTCTCCTGGGTGGGCTTGGCCGGCAGGAGCCGTACCCCACCCCGTGAGGGTGCTCGGTCCTGCGCCATGCGCCAAGTGACGCGCTGTCACACAACAGCAGGTGGCCACGTGACAGGAGGTGGGGGCGATACCGGGAGACGAAGGTCAGTCCAGGTCGGCCTGCCACAGATCGGGGCCGAAGACCTCGTAGTCAACTACTCGACCGTGAACGACCGAGCTTGTTGACCCGGTTCGCACGGCTCTGCTTATGCTCCCGACTGCCCCCTACGACAGGACGGTCACGGGTCACATTCACCGGTCCCGACGATGTCGGGAACGGTTCGGGCATGTTGACGAATACCCACGCCGTGGCTCCTCGCTTGGCGATGTTGGCCCCGGCGACGTGGTCGGCTGGCCCAGCGAGGCCGCACCGACGGCAGCGGAAGTAGTCCCGAGTGGGCCGGTTGGCTCTCTCGGTGTGACCGCAGCGCGGGCAACGCTGCGAGGTGTAGGCCGGGTCCACCTCGATGAACGGCACCCCAGCACGCTTTGCCTTGTAGGCGATGAAGGAGCCGAGCTGGTGGAACGGCCAGGAGGACTGGCGTGCTCGCTGGTCGCGGGAAACCGTAACCCGCTCGCGGATGCCCTTGAGCTGCTCCAGGGCGATGCCGCGTTCGGTGCGTTGGGCGACAGCAACGACAGTCCTGGCGATCGTGTGATTGATGTGGGTCGCATGCCGCGCCTCACGGCGCGCACGCTTCTTGAGGAGCTGTTTGGCGGAGCGTGTCTGCCTGGCCTGGAGTTCGGCCTTCTTACGGGCCTGCCAGCGCCGGTAGCGCCCCAGACGGCGCCCTGTGTGGTTGTCCCCGTCCGATGTGGTGGCCAGGTTGTTGATCCCCCGGTCCACGCCGATGAAGCCCTTCGGCTCGAACCGGGGCGCCTCCGGGATCTCGCAGGTGGCGACCAGGAGCCATTTGCCGTCGCGGAACACCAGGGCGGATTCGCCCTGACGGTGCTCGGCCAGCTGCTTCAGAGCGCCGGGCGAGCAGGCGAAGCGGACGTTCTTGATCCGGCCGTCCAGGGTCCAGATGATCACCGTCTGGGTGTCGTACTTCCAGCTCAGGCACCGGTCGTCAAAGGTGTGCGCGGCGTGCGGGCGGAAGACGACCGGCTTGGACTCCGCCTTGCGACGCCGCTTGGCCCCCTCGGGTCCGAGGTTTCCGGCCCGGATGTTCGCCCGCAGCGTCGAGTAGGCGTCGGCCACGCGCTTGATGATGTGCTGCGCGGCCTGCGCCCCGAACCCACGGGCCTTCAGCCCGCCGTAACACAGCTTCCGCAGCTCACGCACGCTGCCCTGGAGCTTGAAATACTCGAAGGACACGGCGGACACCCAGCTCGCCGCCTCGTTGATCGCGGGCAGGGTGCGCTCAAACGCCGGTAACTGCCCGGCGCCCGGGACGGGTTTGACCTGCACGACGACCTTCACGAGTGTGAGCATAGCGGCGACCTATGACACCGCACCGGGAACCAGACACCGATGCACGCCGAGGAAGAAGCGTCGTCCACGCCCTCCATGCCCACTTGGTCTTCACGCCGAAGAAGCGGCGGAAGGTCTTCAACGACGCCAGACTCATCAGATGCGAGCAGGTCATACAGAAGGCCTGCGCCGACTTCGGCACGGAACTGCGAGAGTTCAACGGTGAGCGACCACGCTCCTGTGCGACACGGCCGCCCCCTCGGGCCGAGCAAGGCCATCGGCGCGTGTACCGGGCATCGGGACCTTCCGGTGCCACGCTTACCGGGTGGTGGGCGGGAACATCGCCAGCTGATCCTTGACCCAGGGATCGAACACGGCCACCCGCTTGGCAGCCGCGGGCTCGAACATCTTCAGCTGGTCCATGATCCAGGGATCGGGACCCCGGTGGGCGCCGTGTCCCTGGGTGCCGCAGTGGCCTGTGCTCGCCGCGGCGGTCTGCGTGTGAACGTGCCGGACGGTTTGAGCAGTGGCCGCCGTCGCCGAGCCACTGGTGGCCAGCAAGGCGCCTCCGGCGACTGTGGCGGACACGCCCAAGGTGGCCACGAGACGCATCAGCTTCTTCACGGTGTTCCCTCCTTCCGCAGCCACGGTTCTGCGACTGCGTACGAACTGCCTGATGAGGAACCGCCTGAGCGGCAGGGAGTACATCACCCTTCGGGCAGAAGCATCTGGTCGGCCCGCCTACCCGGCCGCACACGTCACACACCGGCAGCAGTGGAGAAA
Source organism: Streptomyces carpinensis (assembly GCF_002154505.1). Lineage (GTDB taxonomy): Bacteria > Actinomycetota > Actinomycetes > Streptomycetales > Streptomycetaceae > Streptomyces > Streptomyces carpinensis. The sequence continues at coordinate 12,704 of NZ_MUBM01000381.1, forward strand.
ATCACATGGCGCCGACCCGGCGACCCTGGCGGCGCAGCTCGGCCCGTGCGGCCGGCATCCGACCCGGGCCGGCCCAGTAGGGATGCCACAGCAGCCGGACGGACAGCGACTGCAGCTCGCGGCGCAACGCGGTGGAGTGCGTGGGGCCGGACACGGCCAGGGCTTCGTAGACGCGGAACCAGTCCGCCTGGAGCTGGATCAGGTCTGGAGGGAAGGTCGCGTGTTTCATACGTGTTATTAGATCGCATGTTCGATTTTGCGGCCAAGTCCGGAGGGTCCGCTTCACCCCTCCCGGCGACCGGCCGGGTTCCCGGCGTTCCCGGCGCCGACGACTGGGACCACGGCCTCGGGAACGCGATGGCGGGCGCGGACTTCGACCGCGACGGCTGCGCCGAGCTCTTCACGGATCACCTGCGCCTGCGCGGCACCTCGAACGATCACCGCAAACGGTACCGAGGACGCCGTCTCATCCAGCTTCACGCAGTAGGCCGGCCTTCCGGCCACAGGGAGACAAGATGTGCGACGGGCGACCGCCCTCCGGTCGGCGCCGGGCGCGGCGCAGATGTTCGGCCGCCGCGCTCTGGAGAGCCGCGGGCGCCTCGCGAGCGCGGTTGCCCGCCTCGTCCACGGCTCGGACACCGTGGCGAGATGCCGCATGGCGATGCTCACGAGCCGGCCGTACCAGCTGTCCGTGCTCGCACCCGGCCGACTGAGTTCACCGACTCAGCTTCTCAGGGAGATGAGGGTCTCCTCGACCAGCACTCGCGCTCGGGCCACTGTTGCCTCCAGTGATTCGGCCGTCTCCCCCGGCGTGCCCAGCAAACCGCGCACGCGCGCGCCGAACCCCATCGGCGCTCCCGGCAGCCGCTCGGCGACGGCCAGTGCGCCCTTCTCGTTGAGGCACCAACGCCGATGTCTGGCGAACAACGCCTGGACCAGCACGCCGACCGCCCGCGACAGGCACAACGAGACGTACAGGGTGTCTGCCCCAGCCACACCTTTCGCCGCGGCACCGACCAGGAACTCCGCCTCCCAGGCTCCGGCCGTCAGCGCCTCGCGCAGCGGTTCCGGGTACGCCGCTGTCCGCCACCTCAGCTCCGCCAGCTCTCCGGCCGGATCGGCCAGGACCTGCCCGAGAGCGACCTCGCCCGCGTAGCAGGGGGACCAGAACCCGAGCGGGTGCCCTGGCTGAATCCCCACCTCGTACCGGCCCTCGGAACAGTCCGCCCACACCCGCTCGACCCGGTCCAGATCCCGCAGAATCCAGTCCACGGCGACACCGTCGACCCGCAGCCATGCGCCGCCGTTCACCCACGGCCCCCAGCCGCCCGGCCCAGCCACCTCCACAGTCGGCCCGGCCAGTACCCGCAAGGCATCGACATCGAGAGCGCCGCGATAGTAGACACCAAGATCCCAGTCCGATTCCGGCCGGTGCTCTCCACGCGCCCGGCTGCCGCCGAGCAGCACCCCGACCACGCCCGGCACCTCCACCAGCTGGTCGGCCATACGCTCGATGATCGCCCGCATGGCGGGAGTCTGACAGTCGCCGAGACATCGGGCCAGCCAATTCCACCCCGATCGACGTGCTCACGGCATTGCGGGGCGAGGCCACGAGACACGACCAGCGGGCACACGTCTTCCCGGCACGGCCACCTCACTGCGATCCGCCTGGGGATCCGATCGCGACCTGCTGCGTTACTCGTCGAGGTCGTAATCGAACCAGATCCGGTGCGTGCCGTCCGTGTCCACCGCGATGCCTCCCGACCCGGTGATCCCCGCCAGCTCGCCCGTTCCGCTGCCCGGGACGATGACGAAGAACTCGTTCTCCCGGCCCTCGCCCGAAGTCCTAGCGGAGTGAGCGAAGTTGAAGGCGCCCCGTCGTGCGCCGAGCGTGCCTTCGAAGGACTCCATCGCGACATAGGTTCCCATGCCGGTGGACTGGTCGAAGGCGGCGGTGAACAAGGTTGCGGAGCGACCGACGACCTCGCCTTCGTACTGCTTGTCCATCGTGGCGACGCCTACGGGCATCGCGGTCTTGATCGCAGGACTCGGTACCGAAGCCGGGGTGAGGTCGGCGACTTTGAACGTGCCTGAAGCTCGCATCCCCGGATCGTATTCCCCACCACTGACATCGGCACCGGTCAGACAACACATGACCTACCGGGCAGGTCCCGAGGCGCGTCCGACGGGGAGCAAAGTCATCCGGCGGATTCTCCCGACTGCTCCTCCGACCCGACCTCCTGAGTGCCTGTGACAAGGTGAGAACTGCCTGCCGGAACGTTGGAGGGCGGATGGGTGCAGCGGGGCTGCACCGTAGTGGTCACCGGTGGCGGGACAGGCATCGGACGGGCCGTCGCCGAGCGGTTCGCCCGGCAGGGCGACAGGGTCACCGTTCTCGGGCGGCGGGCCGAGGTCCTGCACGATGCGGGACGCGAGATCGAGGGCGCTCACCCGGTGCGGGCCGTCGCGGTCGACCTCTCCGTACCGGAGGACGTGGAGCGGGCGCTGGAGGGCCTTCCGGTAGATGTGCTGTGAACACGGCCCCGCGCAGGGCGGTGGCCTCATAGGGCTCGCCGAGCAGTGGCGGCGGGTATTCGACAACAACGTCCTGCCGGCCGTCCTGCTCACCGAGGCACTGCTGCCCCGCCTGGCCCGGCCCGGCGGCCGTGTCGTCACCATCGGCTCCGTGGCCACCCTGCGGGGCAACGGGGCCTACGGAGCCGCCAAGGCGGCCCTGATGGCCTGGAACCACACGCTCGCACGGCAGTTGGGCCCGCACGGCGCGACAGCCAACGTCGTGCTGCCCGGGTTCGTCTCGGGCACCGAGTTCTTCGGCGCACCGGCCGACGAGGAGGAGCTCGCCAGACGCCGGGCGCAGACTCTGGTGGGCAGGGTCGGGCAGCCGCAGGACATCGCCGTGGCGGTCGCCTTCCTCGCCTCTCCCGAGGCCGACTACATCACGGGCGAGTTCCTCAACAGCAACGGTGGTGCAATGCCGGGGCGTTGACCGTGGGTGCACGGGCAGTCCAGCACATGAGGAGTGACTCGTGAACCGGTACCTCACCTCCACCGCGGGGCGGCTGGTGCTGCCCGACCGGGAAGCGCGACGCCGTCACGCACGCGATCGGTGAACAGTTCAGTGACGGACCAGGCAGAACGGATGACCTGCGGGGTCGGCACAGATCCGCCAACTCCGGCCGTCAGCACCCTCGTCCAGCACCCTGGCGCCCAGAGCCGACACCTGTCCCTGAGCGTCGTCCAGGTCGTCGACACCGAAATCCAGGTGGAACTGCTGGGGCCGGCTCGGGTCCGGCCACCGCGGCGGCTGGTACTCCGCCACCCGCTGGAACGCCAGGACGAGGCCTGACGCCGTGTGCAACGTGGCCCAGTCCTCGCCGAGCTCCCATCGCGGATCCGGTTGGTTGACGGTGCCGCCGAGGAGCGACTGGTAGAAGTCGGCGAGTTCACGGGGGTCGGGGCAGTCCAGGACCACGCACTGCAGGTCAGCGATCACGAGGGTGGATCCTATGTGGCTGTCCTCCGGCTCGACCACTCATGACCGGGATCGCCGATAGCGGTGCCGACACAGTGAGGTGACATGGCAGGGTCAGGTGCGTGAGAGGACCGAATCGTCCTCCGTCCGGGCGCCGGGCAGCCGGTGGCGGGCGGCGATCATCGCCGCGTCCACGTCCCGGGTGCCGGTGGACACACACAGGGTGTAGGCGACATCCTCCATCCGCTGCCGCACCCGCTCACTGTCCGCCTCGGACGCGTGAAGGGCCCGGAGGGTTTCATACTGCTCGACGAGATCCCGCAGCACCACGGGATGTGCCATCAACATCTGGGGGCTCTCCTTCCACGCCGCCGCACAACCTGAGTGGGACAGCCCCCCTTGTACCCCATCGTCCGTCGCGCATACGCGCCGCGCCACACCGGCCGGGGGCCGGCAGGCGGCCGCCGCCTGGATCAGCGGACGTCGACGTAGTCGCCGGCCGTGGTGACGGCGACGGTGGTGAAGGAACCGGCGAAGGAGCAGCGCCAGTAGCCGTCCTCGGCCCGCCTTCACCGTGGTCTTCAGGTTGCCGGAACTGCCCGTCGTGACCGCCGGGCAAGCACCGCCTCCCAACTGGCCGCCACCTGCGGCCCGTCGGAGAGCGCGGCGGTACGGCTGCTGTCCGCGCCGGTCAGGGACCGTCTCGTGATCCGGTCGATGGGCCGGTGCCATCGTCCTTCACCTCCCGGGCCGGGGCCGTCAGAACGCAGACGCCATCTTCCTGGTGCCATGGGCCGTCCGGGGCCCATCCCTCCATTTCCAGCCTTGCCTGGGCGAGTTCGGTAACAGTATGCCTTCGATCCGGACGAGATCACTCAGGTCGTGACCGAGCGGAACGATGCCACACCACCACCGGCGGACGGTCGTCGATATCCGATTCCCGGACCGAACGGTAGCCATGAGGACGACGTTCCCGATGTTGCCGCCCGGCTCGCCACCGTCCTGGCTTGCGGGCCCCCTGGGTGATCGCGGGAAAGTAGTGGGTCGCGACGGCACGGGCGGAGCCGCGGAGGAGGAGCCGGTGTAGGCGACCACGTGCCTCTGGCCGAGCTGTGACCGACTGACGGCCCCAGGCTGCGGTCGGCCAGCCCGGTACAGCACCAGGTCGGGCCGCATGCGGACCAGGCCTCGCGTATCGAGGCGGTGGTGCTGTTCCTGGGCGGCGCAGCGGACGCCGTGCCGGGCAAGGGCGTCGCTGAGCGCGAGGGTGAGAAAACGTTCGAAGACGGCCGGCATGTCGAGCACGAAGCCGTCGACGGCGGTGGCGTGGGCGCCCTCGGTCTGCACGGAGCGGCCTGCGAGCAGCAGCTCTGCCAGACGCAGGAGCGGTGCGTAGCGGGCGTTGAGGCGGGTGGGAGTCCAGGAGGGCAGCGGCGCGCCGGTCGGCAGGAGGTGGACGCCGCTGAGGCGGTCGGCGAGGTGACGCAGCGCGGTGGCGGTGCGTGGGGAAACGCCGGGGAGGCGGGCGGCGCGGTGCAGAGCTGCGAGCAGGATGCGGTTCTCGGCGATGTCCGGGGTGTGGTCGTCGTAGCGGACGGCGACAAAGAGGGGCAGGCCGGTTCGGCGCATCTGGTCGGCGGTGCGGATCCGGCCCCGCACCAGGGGCAGGTCTTCCTCGATCGTGCGGTAGCCGTGCAGAACACCGGCCTCCAAGGTGCGGCGGGCGGTACGAGCAAGCAGCTCTGCCAGGGCGGGCAGCAGGTCCTGCGCCTCGGCCGCGGTGACCGTCTGCGGCCGCCAGGGATCGCGGGGGCTGTAGGTGAGGAGGAACAGCAGGTTGTGCACCGGGAGTTGGGGCGCAGGTGGAGCTCGATCGCGCTGCCGCCGGGGGTGGGGAGGCGGACGAGGCCGACCTACTGGTTCCCGGTCAGGCGCCATCGCCCGCCCGAGGCGGGGCTCAGCCGGACCAGTCCGGGGGCGCGCAGCAGGCCGGCGACCTGATCGCCGGTGATCTGCAGCAGGGTGCCGGGGCCGGTCTCGTCCACCGTGATGGGGACGAGACCGGCCGTGTGGATCACTTGGTCGGCAGGCTGTCCGGGGTGCGTGCTGATCTTGTTCCTGACGACCTATGGGAGCGGGTGGCTCCGCTCTTGCCGCCCGCTCCCGAGCGGCGCCCCCGCTATCCGGGGCGGTTGCGTGTTCCCGACCGAACGGCACTCGCCGGCGTCCTGTACGTACTGCGGACCGGTGTCGCCTGGCGTGACGTCCCCGCGGAGACGGTGGGCTGTTCCGGCGTGACGGCCTGGCGCCGGCTGCGGGACTGGATGGAGGCCGGCGTCTGGCCCCGCCTGCACGCCGCCCTGCTCGGCGAGTTGCGCCGCGCCGACCTGTTGGACCTGGACGACTGCGCCGTGGACGGCTCGCACATCCGGGCCCTCAAAGGGGGATCACTTCGGTCCCTCGCCCGTCGACCAGGCCCGCCCCGGCTGCAAACACCACTTGATCGTCGACCGCCACGGAATCCCGCTCGCCGTCACACTCACCGGCGGCAACCGACACGACGTCACCCAGCTCCTGCCACTACTGGACGCGGTCCCGCCGATCCGGGGCCTGCGGGGCCGCCCCCGCCGCAAGCCCCGGCGGCTGTGCGCCGACCGGGGCTACGGCTTCGACAAGCACCGCCGCCTGCTGTGGAAACGCGGCATCAAGCACCTGATCGCCCGACGCGGCATCGCCCACGGCTCCGGACTGGGCAAGGTTCGCTGGGTGGTCGAGCGCGCCTTTGCCTGGCTGCACCAGTTCAAGCGACTCCGCATCCGCTACGAGCGACGTGCCGATCTCCATCAGGGCCTGCTCGAACTGACCTGCAGCCTCATATGCCTCCGCCGCCTGCGAACCTCATTTTGAAACGATCAGTAAGACCCGACCACCTTGGCGAGGTTGTCCATCTCGTTCGCCCGCCCGGCGGCCAGCCGCCGGGTCCATTCCTCGTCGTGCATGGTGTCAGCCGTCATGGTCACGTGCGTTCCACCCTCGGCGGTCGGACGCAGTTCGACTTCGGTGAGGAACTCGTACGGCTCGACGCCGGGGATGAAGTCGGCGAGTGTGGTGTAGGCCAGACGCCGGGTGGGCTCGACTTCGGTGAAGGCCTTGTGCGAGGTCGAGCTCAGCGGCAGGCCCGCGTTCTCCATAAACGCGACCTGCTCGGGGCCGGTCGCGGTCATCGTGTAGGTCAAGGTGCCACCGACGCGCAGGTCCAGGGCGTCGACGTGCACAGTGAACCCCTCCGGCGCCCACCAGGCCTCAATGCCGGCCTCGGTGGTCCACAGCTCCCAGATCTTCTCCGGTGCGGCGGCGTAGGTTCGCTCGACCTGGATCTTCTGCGTGGTCATGATCTCTCCTGGTTTCCCGAATCGGTGACGTCTTCGAAGAGTTGGACGTCGGCCGGGGCGATCTGTCATCGGTGCCCATCGGCGGCGTGTTCGACCGGCAGCCTGAGCGGCAGACCGAACGCGGCGACCAGGTGGGCCTCGAACGTGGTGATTTCCACGATGCGTCCGGCCTCGATGCGCAGCACGTCAACCATCTGCGCCCGGTACACCGAGGTCCCCGGCCGTTGCACGTACCCGGCGACGGCCGGCTGCCGGTTCGCCCGGACCGGCAGGTGCCGCCAGCGACCGAAGTACCCCGGCGAGTCCGGGTCGAATACCCGTCCGAGCTGTTGGAGCAGCGCGTCCCTGCCGGCGAACCACACCGGATTGGGCGGCATGGTCACCACCACGTCGACGCTGAGCAGGTCGGCCATCATCGACACGTCCGCGCGTTCGGCCGCGACCATGTAGCGGCGCACGATGTCGTATTCCTGCTGACTGTGTTGCCCGACTGCCCAGTCCATCCGCCGTTGAGGCAGTCGCTCGCGCAGCGTCTGCCGGGCTCGTTGCAAGGCGCTGTTGGACGCTGCGACGCTCATGTCCATCAGCGTCGCTGCCTCCTCCACAGGGCGGCCCAGCACGTCACGGAAGATCAACACCGCGCGCTGCCGGGGCGGGAGGTGCTGGAGCGCGGCAAGGAAGACCAGTTCCATGGTCTCCCGCGACTCAGCGGCGGTCTCTGGCTGCTCGTCGTCGGCCGACAGCTCGTCGAGCAGCCGGTCCGGATAGGGCTGCAACCAGGGCAGACGGTCCGGCGGCTCGCTGCTGCCGGACTCGATGCCGGGGACCGGCTCGTACCGCTGGGGACGGCGGCCCGTGCGGCGCAGGTGGTCGATGCAGGCGTTGGTGGCGATCCGGTACAACCAGGTCCGGGGCGCCGCTCGGCCTTCAAAACCGGATCGGTCGCGCCAGGCTTTGAGCAGGGTCTCCTGCACCAGGTCCTCGGCGTCGTCGTAGGAGCCGACCATGCGGTAGCAGTGCAGGTGCAGCCATTTGCGGTGGGGTTCGACGAGTGCGGCGAAGTCGACCTCGTCGTCGGAGTCCAGCGACCGTTCCGCAGTTTTCGTCACGGCGACTTGCGTGACGTAATGGGCCAGCCGCCGCAGCTTGCGTACCGCCGCGGCTAGGGCCTCGGCGTCCGAGCGGAAAGTATGGGGAGGCTGCAGGGCCAGCGTCTTCACCCGCCGCTCGATGTCCGCGAGGACGTCGGCCGCTGGCTGGTCGATGGCGGTGCGTCGGTGGCGGTAGGCGCGTTGCCTGCAGGCCGCCGAGCAGTAGACGGAAGTCCGGCCACGACCGCGATCCGGCAGCGGGGCGGCGCAGACCTGACAATCCCGTCCGCTCATGGGCGGCTCCAGTCATTCGTCACGGGGATGCGGCGTTACAAAAGAGCTTAGCCTCGATCCACTGGTCTGTTTCTGAAGTGATCTTTTGAGCTTCGAAGGGTGAGTGTCGGGGCTGTGACTAGGTGCGGGCAGGCGGTACTTGCTGGTCTGCCCAGCCTTCCACGGTTCTGCTCCGGTCGGGCCCCGGGGGCGGGACGGTCAGTGACGTCGGGCGGTCTGGGGCGGCGCGTGGACGGTGTCGAACGGCTGTGCCCAGGCGTGCTGCCAGGGCCATCGTCGGGGCAGGTGCAGGGTCACGCGCCGGGGGAACCTCAAAACAGGAAGTCCGCCCGCTCCTGGAAGCGCACGGCCACCACATCAAGGCCTAATACTCCAGTCTGACTTCGCGATCTTGTCGCGGTCCCGGCTGGGAACAGGTACGGCCACCGCGTGATCATCGGGGGTTGTGTGGACTCCTGAAGATCGTTCGGTGGCCGCAGGCCATAGCGTAGACCCTGCCCGCTGGCGGGCGATGTTCAACCAGGTCATGGCCCGGATCGCGGGCAGATTCAGGCGGGTTGAGCCCCGGGCCGCGGCCCGCGCTTACCTGCTCGGGCTGCTGTCGAGCGTCGAACGGAAGAACTGCTGGCAACTCGCTGAACAGGCAGGCCATACGCGGCCTGGGCCGATGCAACGTCTGCTGCGCTACGCCCGCTGGGACGCCGATGCTGTCCGCGACGACCTGCGTGCCTACGCCGCCGAACACCTCGGTGCTGACGGCAGCGTTCTCGTTGTCGACGAGACCGGCTTTCTGAAGAAGGGCCGGTCCTCGGCAGGAGTGCAGAGGCAGTACACCGGCACCGCGGGACGCATCGAGAACGCCCAGGTCGGCGTGTTCCTCGCCCTGGCCACCAGCCGGGGACGGGCCCTGATCGACCGACGGCTCTACCTCCCCGAACACTCCTGGTCCAATGATCCCGAACGCCGCACCGCGGCCGGGATACCCGAGACGGTCCAGTTCGCCACCAAGCCCCGTCTGGCCTCGGAGATGATCGCCGCCGCGCTGGAAGCCGGGATCACCGCCTCCTGGGTGACCGGCGACGAAGCCTACGGCCAGACCCCCGGCTCCGCGCCGCCCTCAAGGCGCGCGGCATCGGCTATGTCCTCGCCGTCGCCTGCTCGACGCGGGTGAGGATCAACCACGGCCGCGCTCCCGCCCGCGCCGATACCGTCGCCGGCCGCCTGCCCGCCGCGGCCTGGCACCGCCAGAGCGCCGGAAACGGCGCGAAAGGCCCGCGGTACTACGACTGGGCCTGGATCCACATCGGCACCGGCAGCCATCGGCACCTGCTCATCCGACGGAACCGGTCCACCGGCGAACTCGCCTTCTACCTGTGCTGGTCACCCACCGAAGTGCCCCTTGCCGAACTGGTCCGCGTCGCCGGTGCCCGCTGGAGCGTCGAGGAGTGCTTCCAGGCCGCCAAGAGCCAGGTCGGACTCGACCACTACCAGGTCCGGCACTGGACCTCATGGCACCGGCACATCACGCTCGCCATGCTTGCCCTGGCCTTCCTGACCGCCCTCGCTGCCGACGCGACCCCCACACCAGCCGCAGATGCGCACCACCTCGCACGCAGCCGCGATCCGATCACGCTGACCGTCCCAGAAATCCGCCACCTACTCGCCGCCGTCTTCAACCCACCAGCCGTAACCGCGACCAGGCTGCTGCACTGGTCCAACTGGCGCCGACGCCACCAGGCAACAGCCCGACGCAGCCACTACCGACGACGAACTTCCGACGAACCCGCTGGATAGATCACGAAACCGCACTGGAGTACTAACCGCCCGCTTCCGCACACCATCCGACGTCGCGACATTCCTCGCTCCCAATCCCACCCAAAGCAAGATCAAGAAAGCGTGTTGATTATCTGCGCGCTCTTACAACGGCTAACACAATGAGATGGATCGGCCCTGGTTGCCTTGTCTGGGGCGGGAGTTGAGCGTTCGGCCCTTTGTGGGGACGGCACCGTGGTTCGTGTCGGATGAGCTGTGGGACCGCCTTGAACCGTTTCTGCCGCAGCGTGAGCGGCGGTTTCGGTATCCGGGCCGCAAGCCGTTGCCGGACCGGGATGTGCTGTGCGGGATCTTGTACGTGCTGCACACCGGGATCCAGTGCGAGTACCTGCCGCAGGACCTGGGCTTCGGCTGCGGGACTGGAATGAAGCTGGCGTCTGGCAACGCCTTCACGAGGTCCTGCTCGCTGAGCTGAACGCGGCAGCGAAGCTGGACTGGTCCCGGTGTGTAGTCGACTACTCCCACGTCAGGGCGCTAAGGGGGGGGGACACACACGGGCCCGTCGCCGGTCGCCCGGTGCCGTGCCGGCTCCAAGCACCACTTGATCACCGATGGGCGCGGTACTCCGCTCGCGGTCCTTCTGACCGGTGGCAACCGCAATGACGTCACCCAATTGCTGCCTCTGCTCGATGCCGTCCCACCGGTTCGCGGCCAGGTCGGGCGCACTCGCCGGAAGCCGGACGCATTGTTCGCAGACCGTGGCTACGACCACGACGTCTACCGCGAGCAGGTCCACGCTCGCGGTATCGTGCCGGCCATCGCCCGCTGCGGGCCCCGGCACGGCACCGGATTGGGCACCTACCGTTGGGTGGTCGAGCGCACCTTCGCCTGGCTCCATGGCTTCCGACGCTTGCGCATCCGCTGGGAACGCAGGGCTGACATCTACGAAGCCTTCCTGCGACTCGCATGCTGTCTCATCACATACCGCCAAGTGCTGGTCCTGACCCGCCCACAAGACGATCTGAGGAGGACGGAGCTATCGGCGAGGAGGCAGCGATCGGGTTCAAACGGCTGATCACCATCCGGGCTTGACTCTGACGCTGCTGGAGACTTGACGATCGCGTTGTAGGCGACACGCTGATTCTTATCGGAGGCGCAAGGCATGCGAGGCAAAGGCATCCACTACGACACCGGCACCTTCCCCAACGGCGACACCTCCCGCCCCGGCTTCGACGCCGACGTCGTCGCGCGGGACATGCGGATCATCGCCGAAGATCTGCACTGCACCGCGATCCGCATCACGGGCGGCGACCCGGACCGGATCGAGACCACCGCGCGGCATGCGGCCGCCGCCGGGCTGGAGGTCTGGTTCTCGCCTTTCCCCTGCGAGATGACCAACGAACAGATGCTGCCGTACTTCGCCGACTGCGCCGAGCGAGCCGAACGCCTCCGCCTTGATGGCGCCGATGTCGTCCTCGTCACCGGCTGCGAACTGAGCCTGTTCGCCCGCGGGTACCTGCCCGGCGAAACCTTCAACGAGCGCATCCCGGTCCTGGCCGGCCCTGATCGCGAGGCCGCACTCCGGCCCATCCCCGACCAGGTCAACGCCTTCCTCGGCGACGTCGTCCGCACCGTGCGCCCTCTCTTCGCCGGCCCGGTCAGCTACGCCTCGTGCCCCCTGGACGGCGTGGACTGGAGCCCGTTCGACATCGTCGGCCTGGATGCCTTCCGGAGTCTGCGCAACGCCGCCACATACCGCGACGACCTACGCAAAGAGTTCACCCACGGCAAGCCGGTGGCCATCATGGAAGTCGGCTGCTGCACCTTCCACGGGGCGGGCGACTACGGCGGCTCGGGCTGGTACGTGGCCATGGAGCCGGACGGTGCCACCCCCAAGCCGCACCTGGTGCGTGACGAGAGCGAGCAGGTCCGCTATCTCGACGACCTCATGCCCGTCTTCGAAGACGAAGGAGTCGACTCCGTCTTCTGGTTCAGCTTCGCCGGCTACGGCACTCCCCACCGTCTGTCCGGACCGGACCCCGACCTCGCCTCCTACGGCATCGTCAAGATCCTCGACGAGCACAGCGGCTACCCTGCGGACGCGCGTACGTACCCGGACATGCCCTGGGAACCCAAGGAGGCGTTCCACGCCCTGGCGAACCGCTACCAGGCCCGCAAGCAGCATGGAACGTCCCACCAGCACCTCGATAACCGATAGTGCCTATGAGGACTCTGACCCGCTCCGGGTTCGGTAGGGACTCGATCATTTGAGAGGATCGAGTCATGGCACGTCCTTGCCGTCACGCCGAGCGGTGAGCAGCGGCTCCAGGGCGAGGGCCGGTGGTGTGGCCCGCTAGCGGGGCTCCTCACCGGAGTCGGTGTCGGCGAGGGCCAGGCCGGTGCTGAGCAGCCGGTGTAGCACCGCGGCCACCTCGTGCTCCGACCAGGCGGCAGCAGGGGTCGCGTTGGCGGGCGCGGCGGCCAGTGTCCGTGCGAGTTCGGGGGCCCGCACTCCCGGGTGCACGACGAGGGCGCGGTAGACCACGTCCTCCTCGTCTGCCAGTCCCAGCGCAGTCAGCACCCGCGACTCCCTCGTTCCGACGTCCGGCGGCGCTCCTCCCCCACCGCCGGAACCCGCCCTTGCTCCGGCATTCTCCCTCCCGCCGCAGGCCAGCCGCTAGTGGCTTGTCACGCCGCCTTGGCCGGGTAATCGACCTGCTGCCCGTCGGTCAGCAGACTGTCCCCAAGATCTGATCTCGGAGGTGGTCGTGGGGCGTCGACCGAGTGTGTTCGTCCGGCCGGTGAGCATGGAGGAGGGCAGGAAGCTGCAGCGGATCAGCCGGAGGGCGAAGGACCCGGTGAAACTACGCCGGGCGATCGTGGTGCTGATGTCCGCCCAAGGCCAGACGGTCCAGGACATCACTGTGCTGATGCAGGTCAGCGAGGACTACGTCCGCGATGTCATCCACGCCTTCAACGAGAGGGGGCTGGACGCACTGGACCCAAAATGGAGCGGGGGACGCCCCAAGACGATCAGTGACCCGGTGCGCGAGCACATCTGCCTGATCGCCCGGACGTCCCCCGCCGACTGGAAGATCACGGCGTTCTCCACCTGGAGCCTGAGCAAGCTCGCCGACCACCTCATCAAACAGAAGGTGACCGCGGCCATCAGCCGGGAGACCCTGCGCCGGATCCTGCGCGCCGGCAAGATCTCCTGGAAGACCACCACCACGTGGAAGGCGTCCACCGACCCCGACTTCATCGCCAAGATGCACCGCGTCCTGGCGCTGTACGACACCCCGCCCGCCGACGGGCGGGTGATATGCGTCGATGAGTTCGGGCCGCTGAACCTGATGCCCCGCAAGGGCTAGGCGTGGGGGCCGGTGAGGCGTCCGCGCAGGCTGCGGGCCACCTACAACCGCTACGGCGGCGTGCGGCAGATGCTCGCCGCCCTCGATCTGGCCACCGGCAAGCTGTACTACCGCATTCGCCCGCGCAAGCGGTGGTGCGAGTTCCTCGACCTCCTCAAGGCCCTACGCGCCCGCTGGCCCGGTCAGAAGTTGTATGTGGTGCTGGACAACTTCTCCCCGCACAAGCACGCCAAGGTCCGCACCTGGGCGGCCGACAAC
>NZ_MUBM01000382.1 GCF_002154505.1 Streptomyces carpinensis
GACGGCGTAGAGGCAGGTGGCCCCGGTGACGTCCTGCTCACCCTCCGCCACGTCCTGGTCGAGGCGGGTGACCAGCTCGTCGAGATACCCGAGCAGTTCATCGGGGGCCAGGTCGAGGGCGGAGAAATTGTGCACCGCGGTGCGCAGGCGTCCCATGGTGGCGGCGGCGTGCAGGCCGTGGCCGACGACGTCACCGACCGCCAGGGCCACGCGGGTTCCGGGCAGCGGTATGACGTCGAACCAGTCGCCACCCACTCCGGCCTGGGCCGGCAGGTAGCGGTAGGCGATCTCCAGCGCGTTCTGCTCGGGCAGGGTGCGGGGGAGCAGGCTGTGCTGCAGGGCGACGGCCACGGTATGTTCGCGCGTGTAGCGGCGGGCGTTGTCGATGCACACCGCCGCGCGGGCGGCCAGCTCCTCGGTGACCGGGAGATCCTCTTGCTCGAACGGGCCGCTGCGCTCCGAGCGCCAGAAGGTGACCAGGCCCAGCGTGACGCCGCGGGCCTTGAGCGGCACGCTGATCAGCGAACGGAGTCCCAGGTCGGGCGCCAGGCGGGCAAGCTCCGGTGTCCGCGCAAGCCATCTGGGGGAAGCGGTCAGATCCCGCTCCAGCACCGCGTGCCCGCCGGTCAGGGCCATCGCCATCGGGGTGGCCGCGTCCCAGACGATGCGCTCGCCGACCGGGGCGGAGCGGGCACTCTGCGTCACGCCGTGGAGCAGACCCGCCCCGTCCTGAGGCTCGGCGCCGTGCAGCACGGGCTCCAGCAGCTCGACGGTGGCGTAGTCGGCGAAGCGGGACGTCGCGACCTCGGTGACTTCCTCCGCGGTGCGCGCCACGTCCAGAGTGGTGCCGACCCGCATGCCGGCTTCGTACAGCAGCCGCAGCCGCTGCTGGGCCCGCTCCGCCCGGCCGGCGAGCGCCCGCAACTCGGTGAAGTCGCGCAGCGTCACCGCACTGCCCGCCTCTCCTCCCCCGTAGGGAGCGATGGGCCTTACGTTGACGGCCAGCAGCCGCTCCCCCGCGAGGTGCACCTGGTCGGTGACCGGACGGTCCGCCGTCAGCAGGTCGACCATCTCCGGGTTCAGGCCCAGGTCGGTGATGGGGCGCCGCTCCGCGTCCGGGGGCAGGTCCAGCAGCCGCCGGGCCTCGTCGTTGGCCAGCATCAGCCGCCCGTCTCCGGCGGTGATCAGCACGCCTTCCCGGACCGCGTGGAGCACGGCGTCGTGGTGCTCGTACATGCGGGTCACCTCGGCCGGGCCGAGGCCGTGGGTCTGCCGGCGCAGCCGTCGGCTCACCAGTGCCGATCCGCCCGTGCCCAGGGCGAGCGCGACGGCGGCCGCCCCCAGCACCATGGTCACGTGCCGGTTCACCACCGCGTTCACATGGTGGACGGTGATCGCGACGGACACCGCACCGACGATCTTTCCGTCCGCCCCGACGACGGGCACACCGGTGTCCACGGCCGGCCCGCGGGAGGTGGTGAAGGTTCGCGTGACGGTGCGGCCCTCGACCGTTTGCTCCCGATACGGGCCGATGACGCGTTTCCCGATCAAGGAGGGGTTGGGGTGGGTGACACGGATCCCGTCGCGGTCGAAGACGACGACGAAGGCGACGCCGGTCTCCTTGCGGACCTGCTCGGCGTGCGGTTGCAGGGCCGCGGTGGGATTCCGGCCGGTCAGCGCCCGCGCCGTTCCGGGTGCGCCGGCGAACGCCCGGGCCACCGCCAGTGTGCGATCGTGGGCGTCCTGCAGGCTGTTGCGCCGGGCCTGCAGCACCAGGGCCGCGGCCGCGGCGATGACCAGGACGACCACGACCACCGCCTGCAGCACGAACACCTGCCCGGCGACGCTGCCCCCGAGCCCCCGGACGCGCAGCCGACGGGACGGTGCGCGGCCGTGACGTTCCCGGGATCCTTCATGATGGGCGAGCTTGTGGCCGGGGGCTCGGGAACCCGCGCCTCGCCGGCGGAGCGACCAAGACCATGAGACAGGCAATTGCCTCGAAAGCCCCATCATGTCTCATTTCTAGCATCGTGTGGCTGCTGAGTTGAGTTCCGGGCCGCGCGGGGAGGGTGCGCTCCGGGAGCGCGGGAAGAGGGAGCGTCAGGGAGGGCGGTTCCTTGCTGTCCGGTGTAGCCGTTGCCGGGTCCGTGAGGGCACGCATGTATGTCGCGCTGTGCGCGGGAGCGGGGTCCTGGACCTTCCGGCCCAGGACCCCGCGTGCCAGGCGGCCGTCAGGTGCCGACGAGGACGCCGTTGCCGATCACTGCGCTCGGCGTCTTCAGCGTTGCGACGTCCTCCAGCGGATTACCGGCCAGTAGTACCGCGTCGCCACGGAAGCCCTGGGCCAGCCGCCCTGCGCTGCGGCTCAGCCCGGTCAGCGTCGCTGCCGTCGTGGTCGCGGTGCGGATGGCGTCGAGGGCGGGCAGTCCGGCCTGGTGCATCTGCACCACCTCGCCGCCGATCGGATCGATCTGCCCCCCGGCGGAGTCGGTGCCCGCGGCCAGCGGGACGCCCATGTCGTGCGCCGCGCGCACGGCTTGCCGCAGTACGGGGAGGAACGCGCGCCCACGCGCGGCGAGGACGGGATCGTCGGACTCGGCCAGCCCCGCGATGGCGGTCAGGGTGGGCGTGAAGTACGTACCGCGGCGCCGCATTTCGTGCAGCGTGTCCTCGGCGACGAAGACCCCGTGCTCCAGGCTTCGGATACCCGCCAGCACTGCGTCGCGGCAGCCCTGCTCGCTGTAGCTGTGGCAGAGTACGCCGGCTCCGCGGCGCCGTGCGGCCGCCACCACCGTGGCGAGTTGCTCACGGTTGTACACCTGGCGCAGCGGGTCCTGGTCAGGCACGCCCGCACGGTCGTTGACCCGGGTCTTGACGACGTCCGCCCCCCGGTCCAGGTTCACGTCGACCACGTGGCGCAGTGCCTCGGCCGAGCGGACGCCGTCCTTGAGGCGGGCCAGGGGTGCGAGACGGGGGTCGGCCAGGATCGTGTCGCCGAGATCCGGGGTGACGAAGATGCCGGCGGCACGCATCCGCGGCGCCCGGTCCGGGGCCCACCGGGCCAGTTCGCGCACGGCGATGTCCTGGTAGAAGGTCGTGGACCCGCTGCGCACGCTGGTCGCCCCGAGACGCAGGGCCGTGCCGGCCTCGCTGAGGGAGTTGATGTGGATGTGGGCGTCGACCAGGCCGGGGAGCACCCATCGCCCGTGGGCGGCGACCGTGCTCACGCCCGCCGGCAGTGCCGCGCGGGCACGCCGGGTGGCGTCTCGGCTACCCGCGGCCCGCACGGTGCCGTCCATGATGACGACGACCGAGTCTGCGGTCACCTCTCCGGTCAGCGGGTCGAGGAGGGTGCCGCCGTCGATGACGAGAGTGCCGCCGGACGGTGCCGGGCCGGTGCCGGGTGCTTCCCCTTCCGGTGTACGGCCGGCCGCCTCGGCCGTGCCGGCGAGCAGGGATCCGCCGGCCAGTGCCATGGCGGTGGCGAGGACGCCGCGTCGGGCGACGTGTGAGGGCGGCGGCTGGTGATGGTCCAGACACATGGTGAACGCCTTTCAGATACGGGGACGGGGGGAAGTGGGGTGCGG
>NZ_MUBM01000383.1 GCF_002154505.1 Streptomyces carpinensis
TCTCGTGCACCCGGCGCACACCACGATGGACTGTGCGCAGTGCGGAGCGAGAACCAAGCACGCACTACCTCTCTCGATGAGAACGTATACCTGCACCGTGTGTGGAGCCGTGTCCAACAGGGACAAGAACTCCGCCCGCGTGATGCTGGTCCGGGCAGGTCGGAACCCGGACGGTGCCCAGGGCGTAGGACCGCCGGGGCCGCCGGCCCAGGCGGCAGCCTGAGCCGTACATCCCCGCTCAGCCCTAGAAGGGTGGAGAATCCCCTCCCCTCAGGGAGGGGAGCCTTCAACGGGCCCCCCGCTCCTGCAGCAGGCCCATCGCACGGCGCAGGACCTCCGCCTGCGCGGGCGGGAAGTCGGCGAACAACGCCTCCGCGAACCCCCCGCCGTCCCCGGCGCGGGCGGCGCTCTCGGCCGCGGACCGGGCGACCTCCTCCGGCATGCTGTCCGCCACCGCCCGGGCCAGCTGAGGGATGCGCGGGTCGTCGGGCGCGGCGTCGGCGAGCTCGTCCAGCCGGGCGTAGATCTCATACGCCCGCGCCATCGCGTTCTCGTCGGTGCTCAGTGTCCGCATCATCCCCAGCAGCCAGGCACGGTGGCCGGCGCCAGCCGTCGCATCCAGCAGCGCGAGCAGTTCGCGTTCCTTTGCCGCCATGGCGGGCTCGGGGCCGGGGCGTGTGGCGCAGATGCGGGCCATGTCGTCGAAGATGACGGCGAGTTCCGGTGAGATCGGGCCCTCGGCCGGCAGGCCGCCGGCCTCCGCGCGCCGCAGCAGCTCGGCGAGTCGGGCGCGGCGCTGCCTGATCGCCTCCTCCTGGCGGGCCAGGTCGGCGTCGAGCTCGGCGAGGATCTCGTGCAGGTCCTTGCCCGCGTCGTCGGCGAGTGCGTCGCGGACCTCCTCGAGGCTCAGCCCGAGCTCGGTCAGCCTGCGGACGCGGGCCAGCTGGACGGCGTCGCGCAGACCGTACTCGCGGTAGCCGTTGGGCTGCCGCTCGGGCTCGGGCAGCAGGCCGATGCGGTGGTAGTGCCGCACGGTGCGGGTGGTGACGCCGGCGATCGCGGCGAGCTCTCCGATACGCATGCCCCTCAGTAGAAACGTTGCCGCTGCGGCAAGGTCAAGCAGGGAATCGGCGGCCGGATGTCAGTAGCCGCTCAGCAGGGTCCGCACCGCTCGCAGGGCCTCGGGGCCCGCGTCGCTGTGCCAGCGTGAGGGATCGGCGGGGCGGCGTCCCCAGATGAGAAGCGTGCGCACGGCCGCATCGCTCTCGATGGTGGCGGGCCCCTCCTGAGGGACCAGGCGCATGTTGTTGCCGTCCGCGTCGGCCGTGATCAGGATGTCGTCGGTTCCCGGGACCCGCAGGCGCGCCTCGATCCGCTCGCCTCCGGCCCAGTCCAGGCCGGCGGAACCGCGACGAAACAGCGGCTGGCCGACCTCGTTCACGCTGTGTTCGGTCATCCACGGCTCGGTGAGCGCCCGCACGGCGATGCCGTCGTCGCCTGTCAGGTCCCACCGGTGGAGAACGAGCTCTTCCCGCATGTGTTCGGCGAAGAACGGTGCTTTCACCGACCGGCCCGTCCACATCACCGCGGTGTCCGGTGACAGGTCCTGCGCGGCCGCCTCGGTGATGTCGACGAGCTGTTCGCACCGGGCGTGGAACGCCGACCACAGCTGGGCATCACTCAGCGTCCGGTAGGGGTTCTCACGGTCGAACCCGCGCGTTGCGACCGGTTCGCCGGCCAGGTGAGCGGCGAGCACCCGCGCCAGTTCCTCGGCGTTGGCCGTCTGATGAATCAGGACGTCGCGGACCGTCCAGGCCTCGCACCAGGTGCCGTCGTCGGGCCGACGCGCCTGCACGGCATGGGCGAACACTTCCAACTCCGGAAGGACATCCTTCACACGGGTCGAAACCACGCGAAAAGGGATATCCGCATGCTCGGTCGCATAAACAGGCGGGGCCCGCTCATCCCCTCACCCCTCACCCCACACGCGCACCGCACCGCATCGCATCGCACCGCGCCGGGACGGCGGCCTGGCGTCCTCTCAGGCCGC
>NZ_MUBM01000384.1 GCF_002154505.1 Streptomyces carpinensis
CGATCGCAAGGCGCCGGAGCGCCCACGTGGGCGCTCCGGCAACGCCGCGGGCATTCGTCAGGCAGCCCCTAGGCGCGGTTGCGGTCTCCGGGGGCCGACGCCGTGGAGCCGCGTACCACCAGCTCCGGCATGAACACGAACTCGCTGTGCGGTGCCGGAGTCCCGCCGATCTCCTCCAGCAGCGTGCGCACGGCCGCCTGGCCCATGGCCGGCACCGGCTTGCGGATCGTCGTCAGGGGCGGATCGGTGAAGGCGATCAGGGGGGAGTCGTCGAAGCCGACCACGGAGACGTCCCGGGGGACCTCCAGGCCGCGCTGCCGGGCCGCCCGTATCGCACCCAGCGCCATCATGTCGCTGGCGCAGACGATCGCCGTGCAGTCGCGCTCGATGAGTGCCGTGGCGGCGGCCTGGCCGCCCTCCAGGGTGTAGAGCGAGTGCTGGATCAGCTGCGACTCGACGACGTCCGGGGACAGGCCCAACTGGTCCTGCACCGCCCGCACGAAGCCCTCGATCTTGCGCTGGACCGGGACGAAGCGCTTGGGGCCGAGCGCCAGGCCGATGCGGTTGTGGCCCAGGGAGACGAGGTGGGTGACGGCGAGGGTCATCGCCGCGCGGTCGTCGGGGGAGATGAAGGGGGCCTGCACCTTCGGGGAGAAGCCGTCCACCAGGACGTAGGGCACGCCCTGGGCCCGCAGGCGCTCGTAGCGTTCCATGTCGGCCGTGGTGTCCGCGTGCAGGCCGGAGACGTAGATGATCCCGGCGACCCCGCGGTCCACCAGCATCTCGGTCAGTTCGTCCTCCGTGGACCCGCCGGGAGTCTGGGTGGCGAGCACCGGGGTGTAGCCCTGCCGCGTCAGCGCCTGCCCGATGACCTGGGCAAGCGCCGGGAAGATCGGGTTCTCCAGCTCGGGGGTGATCAGGCCCACCAGGCCCTCGCTGCGCTGCCGCAGCCGCACCGGGCGTTCGTACCCCAGCACGTCGAGTGCGGCCAGCACGGACTGACGGGTGGTGGCGGCGACGCCGGGCTTCCCGTTGAGGACGCGGCTGACGGTCGCTTCGCTCACCCCCGCCTGCGCAGCGATGTCGGCAAGCCGTGTGGTCACAGGAGTGGACTGTACCGGTCGCGATCCCCCGTGCCCACTGATCGGGCGCCTGGTGCGCGCCGTTGTACGGCCCGCTGCGGGCTGCTGCGTCATCGCATTCCCTCGTGTCGTGGTCGGCGTCCGGTCCGGACGTCCGGTCCGCAACGGGATGATTCCTCCCTCGCCACCGTATGGCAAGAGCTTGCAGAGTCTTGCACAAGTGTCCGGGGGCCCACCGAACCGCGGGAATTGGGGGGCGCAGAGGCCGGAGAGGCAGGTCACGGGGCGGTAACTGTCGCGATCCCTTGCACTTTTTTGCTGCAAGGTCTTTCGCGGCGCTTGCATCGCTGTTACGTTCACGGTCGCCCGGCGGCCGCAACGGCGCAGTCGGCAAGTCGGCAGGGACGGCGGACGGGACCGCTCCCTGTTCACGGGCTTTCACCCTCAAGGAGAACTCATGCGGCGTGGCATAGCGGCCACCGCGCTGGTGGCGTCCCTCGCTCTCGCGGCGACGGCGTGCGGCGGGAGCGACAGCGGCAGCGACAAGTCGGCCGGTCCGGTGACCATCACCTGGTGGGACACCTCCAACGCCACCAACGAGGCGCCGACGTACCAGGCCCTGGTCAAGCAGTTCGAGGCTGCCAACAAGGACATCAAGGTCAAGTACGTCAACGTGCCCTTCGACCAGGCGCAGAACAAGTTCGACACCGCCGCCGGTTCCAAGGGCGCCCCGGACATCCTGCGCTCCGAGGTCGGCTGGACCCCCGCCTTCGCCAAGAAGGGCTACTTCCTGCCGCTGGACGGCACCGAGGCCCTCGCGGACCAGTCCCAGTTCCAGTCCAGCCTGATCAAGCAGGCCCAGTTCCAGGGCAAGACCTACGGCGTGCCGCTGGTCACCGACACCCTGGCCCTGGTCTACAACAAGGCCCTGTTCAAGAAGGCCGGCATCACCGAGGCGCCCAAGACCTGGGACGAGCTGAAGTCCGACGCCGCGAAGGTCAAGGAAAAGACCGGCGCCGACGGCTACTGGGGCTCCACCCAGGCCTACTACGCCCAGTCCTTCCTCTACGGCGAGGGCACCGACACCGTCGACGCCACCGCCAAGAAGATCACCATGAACTCGGCCACCGCCAAGAAGGCCTACGGCACTTGGCTGAGCCTGTTCTCCGGCAAGGGCCTGCACAAGGCCGACACCACCGCCGACGCCTACGCCCACATCCAGGACGCGTTCGTGAACGGCAAGGTCGCCTCGATCATCCAGGGCCCCTGGGAGATCACGAACTTCTACAAGGGCTCCGCCTTCACGGACAAGACCAACCTCGGCATCGCCACCGTCCCGGCCGGCTCCACCGGCAAGGCGGGCGCCCCGACCGGCGGCCACAACCTCTCGGTCTACGCCGGCTCCGACAAGGCCCACCAGGCCGCCGCCCTGAAGTTCGTGAAGTTCATGACCTCGGCGAAGTCCCAGGAGACCATCGCCCTGAAGAACTCCACGCTGCCCACCCGCGCCGACGCCTACACCGCGCAGGTCAAGGCCGACCCCGGCATCGCCGGCTACCAGGGCGTCCTGGCCGCCGCCCAGCCGCGCCCGGCGCTGCCCGAGTACAGCTCCCTGTGGGGCCCGCTCGACACCGAGCTGCCGAAGGTCGCCGGCGGCAAGGAGTCCCTGGACAAGGGTCTGAGCAACGCTGAGCTGGCCATCGCCAAGCTGGTGCCCGACTTCAGCAAGTGAGCCCCGAGTGGCCGTCGGATCCGTTTTGGGGGACGGACCCGGCGGCCACCCGCCTGCGCCCAGCCGCTTCTCAGAGCCGTAGAACTTCCAGAAGGTGCCGAACATGACAGTCGCCATCGACCGCGCGACCGGCAAACGCCACGGTGACCGCGCGCCAGGGCCCGGGCTGGGCCAGCGCCTCAAGAACAGCTACCAGAAATACTGGTACGCGTACGCGATGATCGCCCCGGTGGTGATCGTCCTCGGCGTCCTCGTGCTGTACCCCTTGGTGTACGGCCTGTACCTGACCCTCACCGACGCCAACAGCCTGAACACCGCGCGGACGATCGGCGTCAACCACATCGACGCCACGTACAAGTTCATCGGGCTGGGCAACTACAAGGACATCCTCTTCGGCCCGCTGTCGTACGACCGCTTCTGGTCGCACTTCATCTGGACCGTCGTATGGACGGCCCTGTGCGTCGCCCTGCACTACACGATCGGCCTCGGCCTGGCGCTGCTGCTCAACCAGAAGCTGCGCGGCCGGACGTTCTACCGGCTCCTGCTCATCGTGCCCTGGGCCGTCCCCACCTTCGTCACCGTCTTCGGCTGGCGCATCATGCTCTCCGACGGCGGGATCATCAACACCGTCCTCGACGCGCTGCACCTGCCGGCGCAGCCCTGGCTGGAGGACACCTTCTGGCAGCGGTTCGCCGCCATCATGGTCAACACCTGGTGCGGTGTGCCGTTCATGATGGTCTCCCTGCTCGGCGGCCTGCAGTCCATCGACACCTCCCTCTACGAGGCCGCCGAGATGGACGGCGCGAACGCCTGGCAGCGCTTCCGGTACGTCACCCTGCCGGGTCTGCGGTCCGTCAGCTCCACGGTCGTCCTGCTCGGCATCATCTGGACCTTCAACCAGTTCGCCGTGATCTTCCTGCTGTTCGGCGCGAACTCGGCCCCGGACGCCCAGATCCTCGTCACCTGGGCCTATTACCTCGGCTTCGGACAGCAGCCGCGCGACTTCGCGCAGTCGGCCTCCTACGGCATCCTGCTGCTGGCCATCCTGATCGTCTTCACCTCGTTCTACCGCCGCTGGCTGAACCGCAATGAGCAGCAGCTCGCGATCTGAGGCAGGAGTTCCCATGAGTACGACCACTGTCGCGACCTCAGCCGCGGTGTCCGACGACGGCCCGGCGCAGAGCCCTCGCACGTTCCGGGGCCGGGGCGAGCGCAGCCTCGCGGCGTCCCTCGCCTCCCACGGCATCCTGATCGCCGGAAGCGTGATCGCGCTCTTCCCGATCGTCTGGCTCGTCTTCCTGTCCCTCGGCCCGGACAAGGACGACTACCTCCACCCGGGCGGCATCTGGAAGAAGATGACGCTCGACAACTACTCCTTCGTGCTGCAGCACACGAGCTTCTTCGACTGGCTGAAGAGCTCGCTGATCGTCTCGCTCGGCACCACGGTGCTCGGCGTGCTGGTCGCCGCCAGCACCGGGTACGCGGTCTCCCGCATGCGGTTCCCGGGCTACCGGAAGTTCATGTGGGTGCTCCTGGTCACCCAGATGTTCCCGGTGGCCGTGCTGATGGTGCCGATGTACCAGATCCTGTCCGACCTCGGACTCATCGACAACTACCTCGGTCTGATCCTCGTCTACTGCTCGACGGCGGTGCCGTACTGCGCGTGGCTGCTCAAGGGCTACTTCGACACCATCCCGTTCGAGATCGACGAGGCCGGACGCGTCGACGGGCTGTCCCCCTTCGGGACGTTCGCGCGGCTGATCCTCCCGCTCGCCAAGCCGGGCCTCGCGGTCGCCGCCTTCTACAGCTTCATCACCGCGTTCGGCGAGGTCGCCTTCGCCACCACGTTCATGCTGGACGACCAGAAGTACACGCTGGCCGTCGGCCTGCAGACCTTCGTCAGCGAACACGACGCCCAGCGCAACCTGATGGCGGCCACCGCCGTGCTGATCGCGATACCCGTCTCCGCGTTCTTCTACCTCGTGCAGAAGAACCTGGTGACCGGCCTGACCGCCGGCGGCACGAAGGGCTGACCGCCGGTCGAGTGGCGAGGGACCGCCGGTTGTCTGCCGGCCCGTCGTGGCTGGTCGCGCCCACGCGGCGGAGCCGCATATCGATAAAGCCAAGCGCCCCTTCGGGAGCGCTGCCCCTCGAGCTCTTCCCCAAGACCGAGGCGGCCGCGGTGCCCATCCGACCCCGCAGTCACCGCGGCCGCCTCGTCGCTCAACCGCCCGCAACAAGACGCCCATGACCGCACATTCGTCAGATCCCAAGGACGCCATGAGCCAGCACTCCGCAACCGACCCGGCCCCGACGACCGCCACGGCCACCGTCGCCAGACGTCGCGACTGGTGGCGGGACGCGGTGATCTACCAGGTCTATCCGCGCAGCTTCGCCGACAGCAACGGCGACGGCATGGGCGACCTGGAAGGTGTCCGCTCCCGCCTGCCGTACCTGCGCGACCTCGGCGTGGACGCCGTGTGGCTCAGCCCCTTCTACGCCTCCCCGCAGGCCGACGGCGGCTACGACGTCGCGGACTACCGGGCCGTCGACCCGATGTTCGGCAATCTGCTCGACGCCGACGCCCTGATCCGCGACGCCCACGAACTGGGACTCAGGATCATCGTCGACCTCGTGCCCAACCACTCCTCCGACCAGCACGAGTGGTTCAAGCGGGCCATCGCCGAGGGCCCCGGCTCCCCGCTGCGCGACCGCTACCACTTCCGATCCGGCAAGGGGACGAGCGGCGAGCTTCCGCCGAACGACTGGGAGTCCATCTTCGGCGGGCCGGCCTGGACCCGGGTCACCGAACCTGACGGCACCCCGGGCGAGTGGTACCTGCACCTCTTCGCCCCCGAGCAGCCCGACTTCAACTGGGAGCACCCGGCCGTCGGCGACGAGTTCCGCTCGATCCTGCGCTTCTGGCTGGACATGGGCGTCGACGGCTTCCGCATCGACGTGGCCCACGGCCTGGTCAAGGCCGAGGGACTGCCCGACCTCGGCAGCCACGACCAGCTGAAGCTGCTGGGCAACGATGTCATGCCGTTCTTCGACCAGGACGGCGTGCACGAGGTCTACCGCCAGTGGCGCAGGGTCCTCGACGAGTACGCGGGCGAGAGGATCTTCGTCGCGGAGGCCTGGACGCCCACCGTCGAGCGCACAGCGAACTACGTCCGCCCCGACGAGCTCCACCAGGCCTTCAACTTCCAGTACCTGGGGACCGACTGGGACGCGGACCAGCTCCGTACGGTCATCGACCGCACCCTGGAGGCCATGCGCCCGGTCGGCGCCCCCGCCACCTGGGTCCTGTCCAACCACGACGTCACCCGGCACGCCACCCGGTTCGCCAACCCGCCCGGTCTCGGCACCCAGATCCGCACCGCCGGCGACCGTGCACTCGGTCTGCGCCGTGCCCGCGCGGCCACCCTGCTGATGCTGGCCCTACCCGGCTCGGCCTACGTCTACCAGGGCGAGGAGCTGGGCCTGCCGGACGCGGTCGACCTGCCCGACGAGGTGCGCCAGGACCCGGCGTACTTCCGCGGTGCGGGCCAGGACGGCTTCCGCGACGGCTGCCGGGTGCCGATCCCCTGGACGCGCACGGGCTCCTCGTACGGCTTCGGCAGCGGCGGCAGCTGGCTTCCGCAGCCCGCGAACTGGGGCGAGCTGAGCGTCGAGGCCCAGCGGGGCGTGGCCGGCTCCACGCTGGAGCTGTACCGCTCGGCGCTGAGCATCCGCCGCTCGCAGCCCGACCTCGGCGCGGGCGAGGCGGTGGAGTGGCTGCGCGCCCCCGAGGGTGTTCTCGCCTTCCGCCGCGGCGACTTCGTGTGCGTGGCCAACACGACGGGCGAGTCCGTGACGACCCCCTCGCACGGCCGCGTCCTGCTCGCCAGCGGCGAGGTGACCGAGGCCGACGGCGAGACCAAGGTCCCGGCCGACACGACGGTGTGGTGGACGACGGCCTGAGCCGCCCGGCCGCGTGAGAGCGAGGGCCCGCCGCCCGCCGGGGCGACGGGCCCTCCGGCATGATCACGATCATGTCCGCCGCGTCCGCCCCCGCTTTCGCCCGCTGGCCCGTGTCCCTGACGACGGAACGCCTGCTCCTGCGCCCCGTCGAGCCCGCGGATCTGCCCGCGCACCGGCGCCTGTGGACCGACCCGGAGGTCCGCCGCCACCTCGGCGGCCCGCTGCGGGCGGAGGCCGTGGGCATGCGCGAGCGGGGGTGCGTCGGCCTGCCGGGGCTGCTCAGCGTGGTCGGCAGGCGGCAGCAGGCGGTGCTGGGCTCGGTGTTCGTGGAGCCGGGGGCGAGGGACGGGCGCACCGAGGTGTCGTACCAGCTGCTGCCCGAGCACTGGGGCCGCGGTCACGCACGCGAGGCGCTGGCGGCCGTCCTCGCCCGGGTGCCGGCCGGCGTACCGGGGACGGAGCCGGTGGCCGTGACGCAGGAGGCCAACGCGCGCTCCCGGCGCCTGCTCGAAGCCCTCGGAGCCGAGCCCGCGGAGTGGTTCGTGGAGTGGGGCGAGCCGCAGGTGCTCTACCGCCTGGGCCCCCGCTCGTAGGCAGGCGCACGGCGGCGCCGACGGCTGCCGCCGACAGGGTGGTGCGGCGGTCGGTGAACCCGGGGCCTCGCAAGACTTGCGCGTAGTTTCAGTGACCCGCCGGCCGTGGCGGTGGCGGATCCCGTCGGCCATCCGTGCCGCTACCGGCGCCCCAACTCGCCGCAATGCGGCCCTATTTCGCGTATGTGACGGGAGCATGACCGGGGGGTTGACCGCCGGGGTCGGGGCTCGTACGGTCTGCTGCACTGCAAGTGGTTGAAAGCTTGCAGCAATTCCCTTCAGGGGATCTCCCGGGTCCTTCCCGGACCCGTCATCAGATCCTTCGACGGAGAAGGAACCCCCACATGGTCATCCGCAGACCCCTCTCGGCCGCCGCCGCGCTCGCCGCGGCCGCCTCGGTCGCCCTCGCGACCCCCGCCGCCGCCTCCCCGCCCGGCACCAAGGACGTCACCGCCGTCCTCTTCGAGTGGAACTACGCCTCCGTGGCCAAGGAGTGCACCGACACCCTCGGCCCGGCCGGCTACGGCTACGTCCAGGTCTCCCCGCCCGCCGAGCACATTCAGGGCCCGCAGTGGTGGACGTCGTACCAGCCGGTGAGCTACCGGATAGCCGGGCGGCTCGGCGACCGCTCGTCGTTCCAGAACATGGTCGGCACGTGTCACGCGGCCGGTGTGAAGGTCGTCGTCGACACGGTGATCAACCACATGTCGGCCGGCAGCGGCACCGGCACCGGCGGCTCGGCGTACTCCAAGTACGACTACCCCGGCCTGTACTCCATCTACGACTTCGACGACTGCACCGCCCAGGTCACCAACTACCAGGACCGCTGGAACGTGCAGCACTGCGAACTGGTGGGCCTCGCCGACCTCGACACCGGCGAGGAGTACGTCCGCAGGACCATCGCCGGCTACATGAACGACCTGCTCTCGCTCGGTGCCGACGGCTTCCGCATCGACGCGGCCAAGCACATCCCGGCCGAGGACCTGGCGAACATCAAGTCGCGCCTGTCCAACCCGAACGCCTACTGGAAGCAGGAGGTCGTCTACGGCGCCGGCGAGGCCGTCCAGCCGACCGAGTACACGGGCAACGGCGATGTCCAGGAGTTCCGTTACGCCTACGACCTCAAGCGCGTCTTCAACAACGAGAACCTCGCCTACCTGAAGAACTACGGTGAGGGCTGGGGCTACCTGAGCAGTTCGGTGGCCGGCGTCTTCGTCGACAACCACGACACCGAGCGCAACGGCTCCACCCTCGACTACAAGGACGGCGCCAACTACACCCTGGCCAACGTCTTCATGCTGGCCTGGCCCTACGGCGCACCCGACATCAACTCCGGCTACGAGTGGTCCGACGCGGATGCCGGGCCGCCCAACGGCGGTCGGGTGGTGGCCTGCTGGCAGGACGGCTGGAAGTGCCAGCACAAGTGGCCCGAGATCAAGTCGATGGTCGCCTTCCGCAACGCCACCCGCGGCCAGGCGGTCACCGACTGGTGGGACGACGGCGCCGACGCCATCGCCTTCGGCCGGGGCGGCAGGGGCTACGTCGCCATCAACCACGAGTCGTACGCCCTGACCCGCACCTACCAGACGTCCCTCCCGGCGGGCACGTACTGCAACGTGCAGAACAACACCCCCGTCACCGTGAACGGTTCGGGCCAGTTCACCGCGACCCTGGGTTCCAACACCGCGCTGGCCCTCTACACGGGCAAGTCCAGCTGCTGACCACGTCCGTGCAGGCCGCCCGGCGCCCGCTCGATCGGGTGCCGGGCGGCACAGGCGGCCGATGAAATATCTTTCCGTTGCTTTCAAGCCTCTTGCTGCAACCCTTGCGGCGGCGGTACGGTCGCGCGGGCGCCCGGCGGCGAAGCCGAAGGCTTGTGGCCGGCCGGGGCATGGGGTCGGACCCGATTGAGCCGTCATCGCAAGGAGTTCAAGCCTGTGACACCGAGATGGTTGGCGCCCCCGAAGCGCCGCTTCCCGCATGGCAGCCGCATAGCGGCCGTCACCGTCGCCGCGCTCGCCGCCGCCCTGATCCAGCAGCCCGCCGTACGGGCCGCCACCCCGCCCGCGCCGCCGTCCGACGCGAAGCTCGCCGCCGAGCCCGCCCGGCACGACGACACGCGCGAGCAGTTCTACTTCGTCATGCCGGACCGTTTCGCCAACGGGGACACCGCCAACGACAAGGGCGGACTGACCGGTTCGCGGCTCGCCACCGGCTACGACCCCACCGACAAGGGCTTCTACCAGGGTGGCGACCTCAAGGGCCTGACCAACCGGCTCGACTACATCAAGGGCCTGGGCACCACCGCCATCTGGCTGGCGCCCATCTTCAAGAACCAGCCCGTGCAGGGCACCGGCAAGGACGCCTCCGCCGGCTACCACGGCTACTGGATCACCGACTTCACCCAGGTCGACCCGCACTTCGGCACCAACAAGGACCTGGCCACCCTCATCACCAAGGCGCACGCCAAGGGCATGAAGGTCTTCTTCGACGTCATCACCAACCACACCGCGGACGTCGTCGACTACGAGGGCCAGTCCCACGCGTACCTCTCCAAGGGCGCCTTCCCCTACCTGACGAAGGACGGCCGGCCCTTCGACGACGCCGACTACGCGGCCGGCGGCCGGAAGTTCCCCGCCGTCGACACCTCCTCCTTCCCGTACAGCCCGACCGTTCCCGCCGCCAAGAAGAACCTCAAGGTCCCGTCGTGGCTGAACGACCCGACGATGTACCACAACCGCGGCGACTCCACCTACGCCGGCGAGAACGCCACCTACGGTGACTTCTCCGGCCTCGACGACCTGTGGACCGAGCGTCCCGAGGTCGTCAGCGGCATGGAGAAGATCTACGAGCGCTGGGTGCGGGACTTCGACGTCGACGGGTTCCGCATCGACACCGTCAAGCACGTCGACATGGACTTCTGGACCCAGTGGGCGACCGCGCTCGACAAGTACGCCGCCGAGCGAGGCCGTAGGAACTTCTTCATGTTCGGCGAGGTCTACTCCGCCGACACCTCCGTCACGGCCCCCTACGTCACCCAGGGCCGCCTCGACGCCACCCTCGACTTCCCCTTCCAGGACGCGGCCCGCGCCTACGCCTCCCAGGGCGGCAGCGCGAAGAAGCTCGCGGGCGTCTTCGCCGACGACTACAAGTACACGACCGACAAGGCCAACGCCTACGAGCAGGTCACCTTCCTCGGCAACCACGACATGGGCCGCATCGGGTACTTCCTGGAGCAGGACAACCCGAAGGCCACCGACGCCCAGCTGCTCGCCAAGGACAAGCTCGCCAACGAGCTGATGTTCCTCAGCCGCGGCAACCCCGTCGTCTACTACGGCGACGAGCAGGGCTTCACCGGCTCCGGCGGCGACAAGGACGCCCGCCAGACCATGTTCGCCTCCAAGGTCGCCGACTACCTCGACGACGACGAGATCGGCACCGACCGCACCCACGCGGCCGACTCCTACGACACGAGCGCGCCGCTCTACCGGCAGATCGCCGAGCTGGCGAAGCTGCGCAAGGACAACCCGGCCCTCACCGACGGCGTCCAGGCCGAGCGGTACGCGGCCGACGGCGCCGGGGTCTACGCCTTCACCCGCACGGACGCAAGGACGGGACAGGAGTACGTCGTCGCCCTCAACAACGCGGGCGAGACGAAGTCGGCCACCTTCGCCACCGGTTCGGCGGACATGGCGTACCGGGGCGTCTACGGCGCCACCGACTCCGTGAAGTCCGACGGCGACCGCAAGGTCAGCGTGACCGTCCCGGCCGAGTCCGCGGTCGTCTACAAGGCCGCCGCCCCGCTCGGCAAGCCCGCCGCCGAGCCGACGATCACCCTGACGGCCCCGGCCGCCGGCGCCACCGGCACGGTGGACCTCACGGCCGACGTCGACGGCGAGGGGCTCGACCGGGTCGTCTTCGCCGCCCAGGTGGGCGACGCCCCCTGGAAGGTCCTCGGCTCCGCCGACCACGCCCCGTACAAGGTCACTCAGACCCTGGCCGGTACCGTCCCGGCCGGCACCGCCCTGCGCTACAAGGCGGTCGTCGTCGACTCGGCCGGCCGCACGGCGAGCGCCACCGCGGGCTCCACCACCGGCACCCCGGCGGCCCCCGAGGTCCCCACCGCCTCCTCCCGCGACTACGCGATCGTCCACTACAAGCGCACCGACGGCGACTACGCGAACTGGGGCCTGTACGCCTGGGGCGACCTCGCCGACGGCGAGGCGACCACCTGGCCCGCCAGCCACCCCTTCACCGGCCGCGACGCCTACGGCGCCTTCGCCTACGTCAGGCTGAAGCCGGGCGCCTCCAACGTCGGCTTCCTGGTCATCGACAAGGACGGCGACAAGGACGTCTCCGCCGACCGGTCCATCGACGTCACCAGGACGGGCGAGGTCTGGATCGAGCAGGACAAGGAGGCCGTGCAGACCACGCGGCCCGCCGACTACCCGGCGCAGGACACCTCCAAGGCGGTCATCCACTACCACCGCGCCGACGGCGACTACGCCGGCTGGGGCCTGCACGTCTGGACGGGCGCCGCCGACCCCACCGACTGGTCGAAACCCCTCCAGCCGGTCAAGACTGACTCCTATGGCGCGGTCTTCGAGGTACCGCTCACCGACGGTGCCACCAGTCTCAGCTACATCCTCCACAAGGGCGACGAGAAGGACCTGCCCACCGACCAGTCCCTGGACCTCACGGCGGCGAACGGCCACGAGGTGTGGCTGGTGAGCGGGCAGGACAAGCCGCTGCTGCCGCAGCCCACGGGCAGCGCCGGCGCCCTGGACCTGTCCACGTCCAAGGCGGTCTGGATCGACCGGGACACGGTGGCGTGGAACGGCGTCGACGGCGCCGCCTCCACTCAGCTGCTCACCTCCCACGACGGCTCGATCACCGTCAAGGACTCCACGCTGACCAGCGACGACGAGCGCTGGATCAGGCTGGAGAAGACCACGCTCACCGACGCCCAGAAGGCGAAGTTCCCGTATCTGAAGGACTACACCGCCTGGTCCGTCGACCCGCGCGACCGGGACCGGGTGCGCGAGGCGCTGAAGGGCCAGCTGGTCGCCTCGCAGCGCGCCGCCAACGGCGCCGTGCTGGCCGCGACCGGCGTGCAGATCGCGGGCGTGCTGGACGACCTGTACCCGGGCGCGACGAAGGCCGCACTCGGGCCGGTCTTCCACGACGGGAAGCCGACCCTCTCCGTGTGGGCGCCGACGGCCCAGAGCGTGTCACTGGAGCTGGACGGTTCCCTGAAGGCCATGCACCGCGACGACACCACCGGCGTCTGGTCCGTCACCGGCCCGGCGTCCTGGAAGGGCAAGCCCTACCGGTACGTCGTGAAGGTGTGGGCGCCCTCCGTCCGCGAGGTCGTCACCAACAAGGTCACCGACCCCTACTCCGTCGCCCTCACCGCCGACAGCGAGCGCAGCCTCGTCGTCGACCTGGACGACAGGGCGCTGGCGCCGAGCGGCTGGTCGCACCTGACCAAGCCCAGGGCCGTACCGCTGCGCGACGCCCAGATCCAGGAGCTGCACATCCGCGACTTCTCGGTCGCCGACAAGACGGTCCCGGCGCAGGACCAGGGCACCTACCTGGCCTTCACCGACAAGGACAGCGACGGCTCGAGGCATCTGCGGGAGCTGGCGAAGGCGGGCACGTCCTACGTCCACCTGCTGCCGGCCTTCGACATCGCCACCATTCCCGAGAAGAAGGCCGACCAGGCGAGCCCGGACTGCGACCTGGCCTCCTACCCGGCCGACTCCGAGCAGCAGCAGGCGTGCGTGGCGAAGACCGCGGCGAAGGACGCCTACAACTGGGGCTACGACCCCTTCCACTACACGGTCCCCGAGGGCTCGTACGCCACCGACCCGGACGGCACGGCCCGCACGGTGCAGTTCCGGCAGATGGTGAAGGCGCTCAACCAGGACGGGCTCCGGGTCGTCATGGACGTCGTCTACAACCACACGGCGGCCGGCGGCCAGGCGGACAACTCCGTGCTCGACAAGGTCGTGCCCGGCTACTACCAGCGGCTTCTCGCCGACGGCTCGGTGGCCAACAGCACCTGCTGTGCGAACACGGCTCCCGAGAACGCCATGATGGGCAAACTGGTCGTCGACTCGATCGTCACCTGGGCCAAGGAGTACAAGGTCGACGGGTTCCGCTTCGACCTCATGGGCCACCACCCCAAGGCCAACATCCTCGCCGTCCGCAAGGCCCTCGACGCGCTGACCCCGGAGAAGGACGGCGTCGACGGAAAGAAGATCATCCTGTACGGGGAGGGCTGGAACTTCGGCGAGGTCGCCGACGACGCACGGTTCGTGCAGGCCACGCAGAAGAACATGGCCGGCACCGGCATCGCGACCTTCTCCGACCGGGCCCGTGACGCGGTGCGCGGCGGCAGCCCCTTCGACTCCGACCCCGGAGTCCAGGGCTTCGCCTCCGGCCTGTACACCGACCCCAACTCCTCGTCCGCCAACGGCACGAAGGAGGAGCAGAAGGCCCGTCTGCTGCACTACCAGGATCTGATCAAGGTCGGCCTCACCGGCAACCTGGCCAAGTACCGCTTCACGGACTTTGACGGCAAGGAGGTCAGCGGCGCGGAGGTCGACTACAACGGGGCTCCCGCCGGGTACGCGGACGCCCCCGGCGACGCCCTCGCCTACGTCGACGCGCACGACAACGAGTCGCTGTTCGACGCCCTCGCCTACAAGCTGCCGAAGGACACCACCGCGGCCGACCGGACCCGGATGCAGGTCCTGGCCATGGCGACGGCGACGCTCTCGCAGGGCCCGGCGCTCTCCCAGGCCGGCACCGACCTGCTGCGCTCGAAGTCGCTGGACCGCAACTCCTTCGACAGCGGGGACTGGTTCAACGCGATCCACTGGAACTGCGCGGACGGCAACGGCTTCGGCCGCGGGCTGCCCATGGCCGCCGACAACCAGTCCAAGTGGCCCTACGCCAAGCCGCTGCTCAGCTCCGTCTCGGTGGGCTGCCCGCAGATCGAGGGCGCCTCGGCCGCCTACCGGGACCTGCTGAGGATCCGCACCACGGAGCCGGCCTTCTCCCTCGCCTCGACCGCGCAGGTTCAGTCGCAGCTGTCCTTCCCGCTGTCGGGGAAGGACGAGACACCGGGCGTGATCACCATGAGGGTCGGTGATCTGGTGGTGGTGTTCAACGCGACACCCGAGCGGCAGGAGCAGCGGGTCGCCGCCCTCGCCGGGACGCACTACCGGCTGCACCCGGTGCAGGCGGCGGGCGCGGACCCGGTGGTGAAGACCTCGTCGTACACGGCGGCGACCGGCACCTTCGCCGTTCCGGCCCGTACGGTCGCGGTGTTCACGAACTAGGCTGGCCCCCAGGTTGCCGTAGAACAGGAGTGCGCTCATGCCGCAGATCACCGTCGACTACTCCGAGCAGCTGGCGGACGCCTTCGACCGCCATGCCTTCGCGCGGGAGCTGCACGACCGGACGGTCGAGATCGCGGCCGCGAAGCCCCCGGCGTGCAAGACGCAGTTCCGCCGGACCGAGGACACCACCGTCGGCCCGGACACCGAGGGGCACGCGATCGTGCACGTCACCATCGGCCTGCTGGCCGGGCGCACCGAGGAGACCAAGGCGCGCCTGGCGGAGGCCGCCCTGGAGACGCTGCGCGCGCATGTGAAGCCGGTGGAGGGGCTGGCGCTGCACGCGTCGGCCGAGGTGCGCGACCTCGATCCGTCCTACCGGAAGTTCGACGCCTAGGAATCGTGTTCCAGGCGCCTGGTGCGCGTGTTCTAGGAGGCGAGAGCGACGAGCCGGCCGACCAGGTCCGCGAAGGGACCGTCGGCCGGCTCGTCCTTGAAGACCGTGCGGATCAGGGCGCCCATCTCCTCGTCGTAGGCGGCGCTGACGGCGGCGAGCGCGGCGAAGTCGTGCACCAGCTGCTTCTCCAGCTCGGCACGCGGGATGCGCCGGCCGTCCAGCCAGATCAGCGCCGTCGACTCGGCGAGCGAGATCCACGAGCGGACGACCAGTTCCAGCCGCGCGGGCGGTTCCTGCACCCCCAGATGCGCAAGGATCTGGTCACGGGCGGCCTGCCGGACGGAGTCGATGAGCGCGTTCGTCGTCGACGAGCCGACCGCCGGGCCGCCGCGCATCAGGGCCGAGAAACCGGGCCCGTGCTCGTCCACGAAGTCGAAGAACCGGCGCATCACGCGCAGCAGCCGAGTCCCCAGCGGGCCCTCGTGCGGCTCCACGAACCGGGCCGCCAGATCCTCCGAGGCTCGCTTCAAGGCCGCTTCGTACAGGCTGAGTTTGCCGGGGAAGTAGTGGTAGACCAGTGGGCGCGATATGCCCGCCGCCGACGCTATCTCGTCGATGGAGACGTCGTCGGGGGAGCGTTGGCTGAACAGTTCGAGGGCGACGCCGATCAACTGCTGGCGCCGCTCATCGACGCCCATTCTGCGACGAACCCCGGTAGTCATGCGCCCACTTTACCGATCGGATCCGGCCGCGAACCGGTCGTGGCGACCGAGGTGTTCGCACGGACGCCTCACAAGTCCAGCACAAGACGATCGCTTCGGGCCCGCGACACGCAGATCAGCATCGAGTCGTCGCGCTCCGCGTCCGTCAGCAGTTCGTCGCGGTGGTCCACCTCGCCCTCCAGCACCCGCTGCTGGCAGGTCCCGCAGAAGCCCTGCTCGCAGGAGTACGCGGTGTCCGGCAGCTCGGCGCGGACGGCGGCCAGCACGGTGGAGTCCGCCGGGACCGTCACCGTCCGTCCGCTGCGGCGCAGTTCCACCTCGAAGGCACGCTCGCCACCCGTCCCGGTGCGTGGAGCGAACCGCTCCAGGTGCAGCGTGGCCCCCGTCGCCAGCCGCGCGGTGGCCTCTTCGACCGCTGCCATCAGTCCCTCCGGGCCGCAGCAGTAGACCGCGGTGCCCTCGGGCGGATCGGTCAGCAGCGCGTCGAGATCGGGCCGTCCCGACTCGTCCTCGGCGACCACGGTCACCCGCGAGCGGCCCGAGTCCAGCTTGGCCACCTCCTCGAGGAACGGCATCGACGCCCGCGTCCGCCCGCCGTACAGCAGCCGCCACTCGGCGTTCTCCGGGAGCGCCCGCAGCATGGGCAGGATCGGGGTGATGCCGATGCCGCCCGCGACGAAGACGTAGGCGGGTGCCTGCACCAGCGGGAACCGGTTGCGCGGGCCGCGGACCTCCACCTCCATGCCCTCGCGGACCTGCTCGTGCACCTCGCGCGAGCCGCCCCGCCCGTCCTCGACCAGCCGGGTGGCCACGGTGTACGAGGAGTCGTCCTCCGGGTCGCCGCACAGCGAGTACTGCCGCACCAGGCCGGAGGGCAGCACCAGGTCGAGGTGCGCCCCCGGCTCCCAGCGCGGCAAGTCGTGGCCCTCCAGCCGCAGTCGCACGACGCCCTCGGCCACCGGCTCGTGCGCGGTGACCAGCAGCCGCAGTGCCCGGGAGCGGGGCCGGCCCGAGAGGGGCTCCTCCAGGGCGGGCATCGGCCACAGCGGGGACGCCTGGATGCGGCGCCGCAGGGCCCGCCGCACCACGAGGGCGACGCCCGCGACCAGCACGGCCGTACGCAGCTTCGGTATCACGCGGTCTCCTTCTCGGACCGGCCGTGCTGCCCGCCGCGGTC
Organism: Streptomyces carpinensis; assembly: GCF_002154505.1. Taxonomy (GTDB): domain Bacteria; phylum Actinomycetota; class Actinomycetes; order Streptomycetales; family Streptomycetaceae; genus Streptomyces; species Streptomyces carpinensis. Next base: position 17,013 of record NZ_MUBM01000384.1, read on the forward strand.
GGCCCTCTCGGCCGCCCGTGCCGCCGGGGAGGAGGCGAGGTAGGCGACGGCCTGCTCGGTGGATCCCTCCTGCGAGGGGTGGTAGGTGCGGCTGAGGTAGCGGGGGACGGACCTCAGCACGTCGCCGGTGGCGGGCAGGGTCCCCAGGCGGCCCCGCACGTGGAAGTCCCGGAAGCGGGCCCTGCCGTCGAGCAGCGTGGGGTCGTTCGCCATGAAGAAACGGGCCCCGCGCTGCCACAGGAAGACCAGCGCCGTGAACGCCGTCGCCCACGTGCGCACCCGCCGCCGGTAGGAACCGTCGACGTGCTGGAACAGGTCGAAGGCGACCGAGCGGTGCTCGACCTCCTCGGCGCCGTGCCAGCGCAGCAGGTCCAGCATGGTGGGATCGGCGCCGCGCCGGTCGAGCTCGCCGGCATTGAGGACCCAGTCGCCGAGGAAGGCCGTGTAGTGCTCGATCGCCGCGATCAGCGCCACCCGCTCCATCAGCCACCAGCGGCGCGCCGCGCCCGGCGGCAGGGTCCGGTCGCCGAGCAGTTTCTCGAACAGCCAGTCCACCTGGGCGGTGTACGGGGTCGGGTCGAGTCCGAGTTCCCTCAGGTGCGGCAGCACCTCGTCGTGCGCCTGCGAGTGCATCGCCTCCTGCCCGATGAACCCCAGTACATCCTCGCGCAGCCGCTCGTCCCGGACGTAGGGCAGGACCTGCTTGTACACGTGCACGAACCAGCGCTCACCGGCGGGCAGCAGCAGGTGCAGCACGTTGACGGTGTGCGAGGTGAACGGGTCACCCGGCACCCAGTGCAGCGGAGTGCCGTCCCAGGCGAAGGACACCTTCCGCGCCTTGAGCGGCACCCACTCCGGGGACTGCTTGTTAGACATGGCGTCAATGTACTGGCGAGTAGATCGCCCGGGAACCCCTTGGCGGGGACTTGTTGACGCCAATGTCAGCAAGCGGTGGTGGTCGGTGTGAGCAAGCGTCGCCGTCCGGTGTCAGCACGCGGTGGCGGTCGGCGTCACCGGAGCACGCCGAGGGGTCGGCCGTCGGCCAGGGTGCCGCTCAGGTCCGCCCGTGCGCCCTGCTCGGTCCGTACGGCGAGCAGGTTGCCCCGGGCGGCCGCGCGCACCCCGCCCGACGCGCTGACCGACGCGGTGCCCTCACCGCCCGCCGCGAGCAGGTACCAGGAGCCCGCCCGCGACCTCCACAGCACACCGGCCAGCACCTGCGGGTCGCGGGCTCCGCACGCGGGCACGTCCTCGGCCTTGGCCACGACCGCGCCGTACTTCCCGCCCGGGGCACGGAACTGGGCCAGCACCCGAGGGCCCTCGCCGCGCCAGGTCTCGGCCCGCGTGCACACCCACGCCGCCACACCACTCGCGTCGGGCAGCGGCTGTGCGGCGTACTGCCAGGCGTTGACCGATCGCACGCCCTGACCGCGCACGGCGCCCAGCGAGCAGGCGTACGGCGCCCAGGCGCGCAGCTCCGAAGCGCTCGACGCCTCGTGCGGAGCGGCCGGGCGGCCCGTGGTGAGATGAGCGGGGACCAGTTCGCCCAGGTCGCTCAGGACCCGTGTGCCGCCGTCACCGGTCAGCTGGAGCACGTTCCACCGGGTGCAGGTGCCGGCCTGCTCGGCCGGACTGGCCAGCGGCCCGGTGACGCCGTCCTTCAGACCCAGGTCCAGCGGCGCGGACGCGGGCTGCGACAGGTCCCGCTGGGCCGCCCTCGTCACCCAGGGCGCCGTCAGATAGCGGACGTTGCCGTCGGAGCGGTCCAGGACCACGGCGGACGCCTCGGCGCCGGTGGCGCCGTCGACGCGGGCGAAGTCGAGGGCGGCTCCGGCCGTGGACTGTTTCGGCTCGGCGTAGCGGACGATGCGCAGTCCGTCGTAGAGGATCACCACGTGCGCGTTGTCGACGTCGCCGGCGTAGAGCAGCCGCGCCGGTCCGGCGGGCCCGCCCGAGGCGGTGCCCGAGGTGGCCGAGACGCGGACGGACCCACCGGGCCGTGCCCACACGGCGAGGGCCCGGCGCAGCAGCGCCTTGTCACCGGTCAGGTCGCCGCGCGCGGGCCACACGGAGAAGTCCAGGCGGGCGGAGGTCCGCCAGGCGGCGGGGGCGGCCCGGATCAGTTTCGCCGGGTCCAGGGCGGCCTCGGCGGACGGGTTCTGCGCGTAGGCGGGGGCGGCGGCGCCGTCCGGACCCCAGCCACCGCCGGGCAGCGCGACCAGCGCACCGCACACGGCGAGTGCCGCCGCCGCGGCGAGCGCGGCCTTGGTGTGCTGCCTGCGCCGCATCAGGTCGGTGGGCCGGGCCTGCAGCGAACAGGGGTCGAACTCGGGGGAGTCCAGCAGCGCGTACTGCGCGGGCACCCGGTCGGCCATGCGCAGGGCGGTGCCCGGGTCGGCGACGCCCGCGGCCGACAGCACCTGCCGTACGGCGGCGTCCGGCAGCCGCTCCAGCCCGCGCAGCACGTAGGCGGCGCGGGCCGGGCCGGACAGGGACGCCAGCTTCTGGTCCAGGGCCAGTTCGTCGGCGCCGCCCGAGCGCGGGAACAGCCTCAGTCCCCACACCTGGGGGAGCAGCGGCGGCAGTTGAGCGCGCCGGGGGAACGGCCGCCCGCGCCTGCGCGGCCGGTCCGCGTCCAGCGCCGCACGGACCACCTCGGTCCGGAGGAAGGCGTAGCCGGGGTCGGTGTCGCGGCCGGTCGGCTGGGCCGGGATCACGGACGCCCTGCCTCGGCCCCGGGGCAGGGCGCGCTGGGTGAGGGAGTGCGCGGTCAGGACTCGGCGGCTCCGGCCCAGGCCCGGCGGCAGTACCAGGTAGGCGAGCCGGACGAGCCGAGGGTAGTGCTCGACGAGCGCGGCCTCGGCCTGCTCGACGTCGACGACCGGCTCGGCGGAGGACGAGGTGCGCGGGGCGACATCCTGTGACTGCACGTTCAGCAGAACGAGCGAATCGTTGAATGGTCACCGCCACTCGGGTGACCCGGCCCGTGTTCGGGTGTGTAGCGCTTGACGGCCGCCTCCGGCCGCCCGGTGTTCCCGAGGGATGCACGCGTGCCCGCGCGGCCGCGGATTTGAGTGCTGTGCGCGGCCCAGCCGTATCGAAGGGCGAGGCCCCGGCCGGGGCTCCGAGCGGCATGCCCGAACCGCCTGCCGCCGAATGGACCGCCGGAAGCGGGAGGAACAGATGAGGGTGACCCGACCGATGCTCGCGGCCGCCGGTGCCGTGGCGGCGGTGGCACTGGCGGGCTGCGGCTCCGGCGGCGACGCGGCGGCGAAGGTGCAGCCGGTGGCGAGCGGCAGCCTGGAGAGCCTGGCCGCCGCGGTGAAGTGCAGGCCGGACATCCAGACCGACGCGGACACGATCCGGCAGGCGATCTGCACCAACTCCGCCGGCAGGTTCGTCCTCGCCACCTTCTCCACCGACCGCGGCCAGCGGGAGTGGATCAACGAGGCCAAGGACTACGGCGGTTTCTACCTCGTCGGCCGCAAGTGGGTCGCCGTCGGCGACGACGGCGTGGTCACGGCGCTGCGCGGCACCCTCGGCGGGGACGTGGAGATCGGGACCGACCACCACGCGCACGCGGGTCACGCCGGCTGAGCCGCCGCGCACCCGGAAGCACGCGCGGGCACGCGGAAGGCCGACGGCGGGAATCCGCCGCCGGCCTCCTCGTCCGGTCCCTCACACGTGCGCTGCTAGCACCTGCGCCCGGAGTTGACGCAGTTGGCGATCTTGTTCGCCAGGTTGCCGGTCGTGACGCTGATGAAGTCGTCGTGGTCGGTGATCGGCTTGTGCAGCTGCTCCGGGAAGCCGTCGACCGCGTAGGCGTTCTTCACCTGGCCGTTCTGGATCTGCGGCGGCGGCACGTCGTACACCAGCCGCATCGTCAGCTGCGGAATCGCCTTGAAGCCGTTCTGGCAGTTGCCGCCGGCGTCGGCGAAGGCCACGTGCGTGCGGTGGTTGGCGCTGTCGATGTTCTGGCCGTCCCAGCAGCTCTGGAAGGCGAACGTGCGCACGACCTGGCTGCCCTGCGGGCAGATCGGGTACTTGTCGGTCAGCTGGACCTTGTTCTCGAAACCGGTGCAGCTCCAGTGCGCGTTGGCGTTCGCCGGGCCGTTGGTGAAGGCCTTGGCGTCACCGGTGATGATGCGCAGGAACTGCGGCATCGCGACGACCTTGCCGGTCGGGCTGCCGACGTACTTGATCTGGGCCACCCTGGGCGTGAGGATCTTGCCGACGTTGCCCTCCTTGCCGCCGCCGTCGGCGTTCTGGTCGAAGTCCTGCGTGCCGTCCTGCACACGGACCACCGGCCAGTAGTACGCCGACAGGTCGTTCTTGTTCTGGCAGCTGGTGCCGCCCTGAAGGAACGTGTCGTTGCTGGAGAACGCGTTGACCTTCTGGTTGCCGACGTAGTCGTGCAGGTGGTGCGCGCCGTTGGTCACTCCGGGCGCCACGATCACGTTGTCGGTGTTGTGGTTCTTGTTGGCGTTCACGCCGCAGCGGGTGGTGAAGCTGCCGGTCGAGGCGTTGCCGGTCCTGCGGGGCTTGGCCTGGACGTTGGGCTGGACCTTCGTGATGTCGACGAAGTCGTCGGCGGAGGGGCCGTTGCCCGCCTGGCCGCCGTTGGCGCCCTGCTGGCCGCCCGCGCCGTTCTGGCCGGTGTTCTGACCACTGCCGTTCTGGCCGCCGCTCTGCTGCTGGCCGCCGGGGTTCTGCCCGGCGCCGCCCTGCTGGCCCCCGCTGTTCTGCTGGTTCGGGTCGGCGGGTGTGCCGGTGCACGAGGTGAGGCCGTCCAGGTCGCCGGGAGCCCTGCCGCCCGCCCGGTTGATCTCCAGCTTGATCCGGTCGACGATCACCTGCCGCCGGTCCTTCAGGGGTCCCAGGATGCTGTTCTGGACGAAACTCGCGTCCCGGGCCTGGGCGTCCCGCGTGGTCGCCAGACGTTGGTAGGCCTCGGTGATCTGGCGGTCGAGATTGGCCAGTTCGCCGTCGACCTCGCTACGGGCCTGCCGGGGCACGTAGTTCAGCTTCTGGCCGACGTCCGGGCAGGAGATCGTCGCCACCTGGGCGCCCGCTGCCTTCGTCCGGTTGCCCCATGCGTCGTTGTGCGACTCGTGCGCGGATGCGTAGAAGTTCGCCCAGATCAGCCCGCCCCCACCGAGCGCTAGGGCCGCCGATGCGGCAATGACCTTGGTGGCCAGTGGCGTACGGCGTTTTCGTGTGTTGCGTCCCATGGAACTCCTCTGACTTCCTTGCGGGGCAGCATCGAGGCGCCCGACAGGAGTGAAGCGGCTCCCTTCCATACGGACGCCGCCGCAGAGGTGTTCAGCCGGCGCACGAATCGCCTTCGGCCCCACTGGTGGTTCGTGGCATCAACTGGACCTTTTGTACGAGAGTTGTGTCGGTCACGCGCGGGACGGTCAGCGGTCGCGGTCGAGATGGGCGAGTACGGCCAGCACGCGCCGGTTGTCGTCGTCCGAGACCTCCAGTCCCAGCTTGGCGAAGATGTTCGAGGTGTGCTTGGCGATCGCTCGTTCCGTGACGACCAGTTGCGTGGCGATCGCCGTGTTCGACCGCCCCTGCGCCATCAGCTCCAGCACCTCCAGCTCCCGCGGCGTCAACCGCGACAGCGGCCGGTCCGGGCCCGTACGCCGGGCCAGCAGCTGCTGGATGACCTGCGGGTCCATGGCCGTACCACCCGCCGCGACCCGGCGCACGGCGTCCACGAACTGCGCCGCGTCGAAGACCCGGTCCTTGAGCAGGTACCCCACCCCGCCCGCACCGTCGGCGAGCAGCTCGCGCGCGTACAGCTGCTCCACGTGCTGCGAGAGGACCAGCACCGGCAGCCCCGGCCGCTCCCGGCGGGCCCGCAACGCGCACTGGAGCCCCTCGTCGGTGTGGGTCGGCGGCAGCCGTACGTCGACCAGGGCGACGTCCGGCCGCAACTCGGCCAGAGCGCGGGCCAGTTCGGGACCGGTCGCGACGGCGGCGGCGATCTCGAAGTCGTGGGCCTGAAGGAGCCGGACCAGTCCGTCGCGCAGCAGGAACAGGTCTTCGGCTAGGACAACGCGCACGGAATCTCCAGGGTGACCCTCGTGGGACCGCCGGCGGGGCTGTGGACGGCCAGGACGCCGTCGAATGTACCCAGCCGCCGCTCCACCCCGGTCAGACCCGAACCGGTCCCGATCACCGCGCCGCCCGTACCGTCGTCGGTTACCGCGATACGCAGGCTGCCGTCGGCATGGCGGACGTCGACCCGGATCCGGTCGGCGCCGGAGTGCTTGACGGCGTTGGTCAGGACCTCGCTGAGGGCGAAGTACGCGGCGGACTCCACCGGCGCGTCGGCGCGGCCGCGGAGGTCGACGTCCACCTCGGTGGTGACCGGCAGTCGCAGCGCCAGTGCCCGTACGGCGTCGCCGAGTCCGCGTTCGGCGAGGACGGGCGGGTGGATGCCGTGGACCAGGGCGCGCAGTTCGTTCAGCGCCTCGGCGGAGTTGCGGCGGGCCTGCGCGAGGAGCTCCCTGGCCTTTGCCGGGTCCTTGTCGAGGAGCATCTCGACCGTGCCGAGGTCCATGCCCAGGGCGACCAGCCGGGCCTGGGCGCCGTCGTGCAGGTCGCGCTCGATGCGGCGCAGCTCGGCGGCGGAGGTGTCGACGGCGGCGCGGCGGGTCTCGGTCAGCACCCGCACGCGCTCGGCGAGTTCGCCCTGCCGGCCCGCGAGCGCGGCCCGGGTGAGCCGGAGGTGGGCGCTCAGCAGGGCCGGGGTGAGGAACCAGGCGACCACCCAGAACACCAGCCCCAGGCGGGCGGCGGTCAGTGCGGACGCCTGGCCGGAGACGGGCACGAAGGCGTACCAGTAGCCGGTGTGCGTGCCGTCGGTGAACACCCGCCACAGTCCGGCCGCCAGCGCGAAGCCCTCCAGCGGATAGAAGAGGAGGGCGGCGGGCAGCAGCGCGGTCACGAACCCGGCCGTCATGTCCACCACGAGCCAGCGCAGGTCCCGCCGGGTCGCAGGGTCGCCGAGGAGGTCGCGCAGCCGTCGCCACGGGCCGGCACCCGCCGTCGGCGGGCGGTACTCCCGCGGGATCGGCGGCCCACCCCAGCGCAGCACCAGCAGCCGCCTCCGGTCGGCGAACATCCGCACGCCGGTGAGGACAAGGGGAGTGGTGAGGACGCCGACGCCGAGCGGGACGAGCAGAAGCGAGACGAGGGTCGCCACGAGCAGGGTGAGCGAGCCGGCGAGCGAGACGGCGGCGAGGACGAGGGCCCGGGTCCCGGCCTTCCCGACCGCTGCGGCCCGCCCGGCCATGCTCTTCCGGGCGGCACCGCCTCTGCCGTCCCCCCGGGGCGAGCTGTTGGTGTCCATTCCGCCAGTCTGGCCGGGCCACGGCGGCAGGTCACGGGGGCCGGCCCCCCAGACGGGGTGGCGGCGGCACCACCCCCGCCTTCCTGGGCCCTGTCGTCGAAATCCCGTATGCCCCGCGATGCCATGCACGCTCCTCCCCCACTGCCTTGACGGCGCGGGAGGTGCCCCCACTCGCCGCACCAGGTCCAGGCCCAAGTACATCCGGTACGGGGGCCGGTGCCCGGCACACCGAGAGCACGCACCTGACGCTGCGGGGCCCGCCCTCCGGGCGGACGACGGGAGTTCGACGACAGGACCTACAGCCCCAGCACCTTCGCCTCCACCGCCGGGTCCAGACCCACCGGGGGCAGGTCCGGGCGCCGCGGGACGGAGCCGCCGATGCCCCGCAGCCAGCTCCAGGTGTCGGCGACGGTCTCCGTGACCGGACGGCAGCGCAGGCCCGCCGCGACGGCCCGGGAGACGTCCGCGCCGTGCAGGGCGTCGTGGCCCTCGCTGCCCGGGGGTATCCACACGGGCAGCTCGCTCCACGGCTCGATGCCCGCGTCGAGCACGACCTGCGGATCGGTCCAGCGCAGCTCGGCGTCGGCGCCGGTGGCCCGCACGCACGCATCCAGCAGCGTGCCCATGGTGGCGTGCCCCTGCGGGCTCATCAGGTTGTACGGCCCGCTCAGCTCCTGCTCCACCGCCCCGAGGATCCATCCGGCGAGGTCGCGGACGTCGACGTACTGCAGCGGCAGGTCCCGAGGGCCGGGCGCGAGCACGGGACCCCCACGCGCGATCCGGTTCAGCCACCAGGGCAGCCGCCCCATGTTCTCGTAACGACCGAGGATCAGCCCGGAACGCACCAGCAGCGCGCGGTCGGAGCCGAACGCGCCGGTCGCCGCCAGCTCGCCGCCCAGCTTGTCGCGGGCGTAGTCCGTCCGGTCCGCGTCCGCGTCGGCGCCCTCGACCAGGGGCGCCTCCTCGGTGTAGCCGGCGGGCGGCGCCCAGGCGTACACCGAGCAGGTCGACACGTACACGTACCGGCCGGCCCGGTCCCGCAGCAGCCGCGCCGCATCCCGGACCGGGCGGGGCGCGGCCGACCAGGTGTCCACGACCGCGTCCCACTCGCCGTCGTGGGCGGCCAGCGCGGCGAGCCCGTCGGGCGCGGTGCGGTCGCCGCGCAGCGACCGCGCCCCGGGGACCGGCGTCCGCCGCCCCCGGTTCAGGACCGTCACATCCCAGCCGCGCCCGACCGCCGCCTCGACGACGGCTCGCCCCGCGAAATCCGAACCACCCAGCACCAGAAGTCTCATACCGGTGACTCTGCCCGGTCCGGCGGCGGGAGGGAACGAGGATCTGCCGTCAGCAGACCGCCGGCGGTGTTGGGCCGCTCCCGTTCCTCCTTCCGGCCGTTCGTCCGATGGTGGCTGAAATAACGTCAGTTCTCGGCGGAAGGGGCGTACTTGTAGCCCACCCGGCGCACCGTCTGGATGGTCCTGCGGTGCTCGGCGCCCAGCTTGCGGCGCAACCGGGCGATGTGCACGTCCACGGTGCGGCCGTCGCCGACATGACCGTAGCCCCAGACCGTGGTGACCAGCTGGTCGCGGGTGTGCACCCGGTGCGGGTGCGCGACCAGGTGCGCGAGCAGCTCGAACTCCAGGTAGGTGAGGTCGAGTCGGCGTCCGGCCACTTCGGCGGTGCGGCGCACCGGGTCGATGCGGACCAGCGGGTCGCCGCCCTCGGCGCCCGCCTCGGTGGCCGCACCGGGAAGCGCAGCCTCCGGGTGGTCCGGCACCGCGACCGGCACCGGCGGGAACGGCGGCCGCTGGTCGGCCGGGACGAGTACCAGATAGCCGATCATCGGCGGCCGGCCCGGCAGGGTGGGCAGGGTGTGCTGCGGAGCCGGCAGCCAGGTGGCGCCCGGCGGCAGGAATTCCGTCACCCCCACGCTCTCGTCCCGGTCCACGGCCCGCAGCCGGTGCCTGGGTCCGGTGGGAGCGGAGGAGGGGGAGGGCGAGGGTGCGGAGGCCGGGAG
>NZ_MUBM01000385.1 GCF_002154505.1 Streptomyces carpinensis
CCCGCCATCGGGCACAGCAGCATGAGCGTGCCGATCACTCCGACCAGCCCGGCCGCCAGGTGGCCGTCGGCGAACGCCGCGACCGTTCCCAGGCATTGGTCGTGCAGGCCGCGAGCCGCGGTGGCCAGCAGACGCGGAAGGTTCCACAGGGCGTACGCCGCCTCGGCGAGCAGCAGCGGGACCATGGTCAAAACCCACACCGTCACGATGGTTCGCGCGGAGCGCTTGAGATCCGCCACCTGCGCGGCCGCCGGGTGGTGTCCGGGCAGCATGCTCAGCAGGATGGGCTTGACCTTGCCGTACAGGTCGGGCACGCCGGCCAGGTCGCCCAGGATGTAGTAGCCGTCGAGCCGCACCGCCGGCATGAGCTGCTCGAGGACTTCGAAGTGCGCGAGGTACACCGCGGCGAGGAGGAAGGACTGGCCGGTGAGCAGGTAGGCGGCGGTGAGGACGAGCATGAAGATGACGTTGAAGTAGACGCCGCCCAGCCCGGTGCGCAGGCGGCCGGCCTTCCCGATCCGGTACACGTCGGTGACGTCGGTGTACATGGACGGCCAGATCAGGAAGATGCCGCATCCGATCTTCCCGGGCACTGCTCCGCTGTACCGGCAGGCCGACGCGTGCCCGAACTCGTGGAAGAGGAGGGAGGCCACGGTGAGCGCGAAGAGGATCAGCATCCACAGCGGCTGTTCGAGGACCTGCAGCACGGGTGTCATGGCTCCGTGGACGGCGAAGAGCCAGACGTCCATGACGACGACGCCCGCCAGCGTCAGCGCCACCACGAGGGGCTGGTGCAGCCATGCGAGCGCGGCGGCGATGCGGGCCACGTGCGCCTCGTGGAAGATCACCTTGTGGCCGCGCAGTGCCAGCAGCAGATCGGAGCGGGGAGCGACGACCTCGTCGGGGTGGTCTCCGAAGGGAACGGTGATCCCGAGCGGGGTGAGCTTGTTTTCCACCAGGTAGACGATGTTGTCCGTGGTGACTTCGGCCCCGTAGCGGCCGCTGACCCGGTGGGAGATCGCCTCGGCGTCGCGGACGCCGTCGACGCTGCTGACGACGAGGTACAGCAGGCGCGACAGCTGGATCACCTGCCCGTCGCCGCGGCGGACGATGTATCGGCGCTCGGTGAAGCCCGACCCCTTGTATTCACCGAGGGTCTGCAGACCCTGGCTCAGTCGGGGGACGGGCGCGGCGCTCGGGGATGCGGGGATGCCGGCCGTCATGACGGGTGCCGGGTGCGCCTGAGGATCGGCTGCGATGGTGGCGGCCGCCTGCCCGGGGGAATGTCCGGGGTGTGGAGCGTGGGCACGCAGCGTGGTGGGGCTGCTGTTGTCTTCGGACGCCGGCATGGTCTTCTCCCCTGGGCGCTTCTGACGATTCGGCATATGTGCGCGGCGTGCGGCGAATGCGGGTGAGGTCTGTGTGTCGTTGCGTCCCGGCAGCCGCCCAAGAGAGCACGACCGCATGAGGGCCGGTCACGGGCGGCGGGTGCGCGGTGCTGTGCGGGGCAAGCGATCCCGCCGCAGACGGCGTTCGGCCACCGGGGCCGACACGGCCGGCGCGCACTCGCGGGATTCACCGCCAACGGCCATGGCGACTGAGGCCTCATGGAGCACCACGAGCCAGGAAGCGGGCGTCGCGCAGTGCGTATCCGCGTGGTGAGCCAGGCAGGGCCAGGTCCGTCCGCCGACCCGGCCCCGCCTGGTCCGCGTGCTACTGCTGCACGCTGATGGCCTGCGTGGCCTCGGACTGGGCGACCGCGTACGGCGAGCACTGGTTCAGCGCGGCCGATTCGTTGTGCGCGTCCACGTGCGCCACCTTCTTCGTGACGGTGGTCATCTTGGCGAAGTTGAACGAGAACTTGCCGAGCGCCTCACGCCCCGGCAGCAGTTCCGCGGTCTCGGCCTCGAGCTGGTCCATGTTCATGAAAAACTCCTTTCATCCTTCAATTGGTGTGTGAACAAAACGAGTTCCGGTGAGTTACGTCCGAACAGGTCGTTGGGCCGCTGTCCGGGCTCGTTCCAGACCTGCCGGCGCGTTCCGACTGACAGTGAGCGAGCAGCAGATTGTCTGCACGGCCGCGCCGCAGGATTGGTGGACGGCAAGAAATCCCTGCCTCCGCAGCCGAGTCATGCGGATACCCGGCTGCGGAGTCGGGGCACGGCGGAACCGGGGGGAGAGCCGCCCGCCGTCCAAAGTCTCCGAACAATTCGTCCGGAGGTCCCGGACAGTAGCTGAAACGGAAGGACAAACGCAAACAATCCAATTCCGACATTCGTTCAAAATCGCACTGCTGTCCGCTCATGCGGCATCACCAGGGCCGATCGCGGCGGCGCGGTGCTGTACGGGGCATCGGACCGCCGGCCGCCGTGCTGGTCGGAGGCGGACAGGGGCATGCAGCCGACACCCGCACGGGCGGGCGCCGGCGCATCGCGTCGTCCTCGACAACGGATGTTCCGCTTCTGCGTATTGACCTGGCGGAGTTCACGCGCGCCTGTAGGCGGCATGAGGGCAAGCCACCCCGCCGACCAGCGCATCGGCGCATCGGCTGAGCGTCCTGCGCCGGTTGCTCTGCTCTTCTTCGGTCACCCCGGCGCGGAAAGCTTCACCGGTCCTCCGCCCGCGGACCGGACGCTACGCGGTGCCAAGCCCCAGGGCCGGGACCGGCGTTCACCGGGTTCCTCCGGGGATGCCCCGGCCTTCAGGCCGGGGAGGAATCGGACTCCTGCGGAGCAGGACGGGAAATAGGGGCTTCGCCTCCAGGGCGAAAGACCGTCCACCCGCGACGAGGTGAGCGAGCCCGTGGCGATCAAGAGGCGTCAACTGTCAGTCCTCCCCTATATGTTCGGATGCATGACGCCAGACGCGACCACGGAGGGGACCGGGCATGCCCGGTACTCCTTCCGTGTGCGCCTGTCTGCTACCGCACGGCGCGCACTCGAAGCCGAGTGGGACCGCTGCCGCTGGCTCTGGAACGAGTGCGTGGCCAAGTCGAAGCAGATCCACCTGCTCGGCAAGGCCACAGGTGAGAAGCTGACGTGTGGTCCGGCTCAGCTGGACAGGATGCTGACCGAGGCGCGTCGGGTGACGCCGTGGCTGGCTGCGGGTGCGTCGGTGCCGCAGCAGCAGGTGATTCGGGACTTCGCCAGGTCGAGGGCGAAGGCGTTGAAGGACATCAAGGACGGGCTTCCGGTGAACCGCCGGGCGGGGATGCCCCGCTGGAAGAGGAAGCGGGAGGCCAGGCCGAGCCTCAACTACACGAAGCGCGGTTTCCGCCTCAAGGACGGTCGTCTGCACCTCGCGGGCCAGATCGTGCTGAGGGTGGTGTGGTCGCGGGACCTTCCGGCCGAGCCGTCGAGTGTGCGCGTGTACCAGGACACGCTCGGGCACTGGTATGTGTCCTTCGTCGCCCCGGCCCAGGTCGAGCCGCTTGTGGAGACTGGCCGCGTCCTGGGCGTGGACTGGGGTGTGAAGGAGACGGCCGTCACCACGGATGACGCCTACGATCTCCCGTATGCCGAGCACGGCAAGCGGGCCGCTCAGGGGCTGGCCCGCTATCAGCGGATGATGGCCCGGCGCCGGAGCCCGAAGGGCCGGCCCGTATCCAAGGGCTACCGGAAGGCGCAGGTACAGGCGGCGAAGCTGCACAGGAAGGTCGCGCGGCAGCGGGAGGACACATCCCGCAAGTGGGCCAAGTCCGTGATGCGTGATCATGACGGGGTGGCGGTGGAGGACTTCAGGCCGAAGTTCCTCGCGAAGACCACGATGGCCCGCAAGGCGGCCGATGCCGCCATCGCCGCCACCAAACGCGCTCTGGTCGAGATGGGGCGCAAGCACGCACGGGACGTCCGTCTCGTGCACCCGGCGCACACCACGATGGACTGCGCAACGTGCGGAGCGAGAACCAAGCACGCACTGCCTCTGTCGCTGAGAACCTATGCCTGCACCGCGTGCGGAGCCGTCTGTCCCAGGGACAAGAACTCCGCCCGCGTGATGCTGGTCCGGGCAGGTTGGAACCCGGACGGTGCCGAGGGCGTAAGACCACCTGAGCCGCCGGCTCAGGTGGCGGCCTGAGCCGTGAATCCCCACATCAGCCCTGGAGGGTGGAGAATCCCCTCCCATCAGGGAGGGGAGCCTTCAACGGATACGGGACGGTCGCCCAGGACGAAGCTTCACC
>NZ_MUBM01000386.1 GCF_002154505.1 Streptomyces carpinensis
CAGGGGCTGGCCCGCTACCAGCGGATGATGGCCCGGCGCCGGAGCCCGAAGGGCCGGCCCGCATCGAAGGGCTACCGGAAGGCGCAGGTGCAGGCCGCGAAGCTGCACAGGAAGGTCGCGCGGCAGCGGGAGGACACATCCCGCAAGTGGGCCAAGTCCGTGATGCGTGATCATGACGGGGTGGCGGTGGAGGACTTCAGGCCGAAGTTCCTCGCGAAGACCACGATGGCCCGCAAGGCGGCCGATGCCGCCGTCGCCGCCACCAAACGCGCTCTGGTCGAGATGGGGCGCAAGCACGCACGGGACGTCCGTCTCGTGCACCCGGCGCACACCACGATGGACTGCGCAACGTGCGGAGCGAGAACCAAGCACGCACTGCCTCTGTCGATGAGAACCTATGCCTGCACCGCGTGCGGAGCCGTCTGTCCCAGGGACAAGAACTCCGCCCGCGTGATGCTGGTCCGGGCCGGTTGGAACCCGGACGGTGCCGAGGGCGTAAGACCACCTGAGCCGCCGGCTCAGGTGGCGGCCTGAGCCGTGAATCCCCACATCAGCCCTGGAGGGTGGAGAATCCCCTCCCATCAGGGAGGGGAGCCTTCAACGGATCCAGGCCGAGCAGGCGGCCGGCCCGGTCGGACAGGCGGCTCTCAACGACCCCGACGCGCAAGCGTGGAGCCCAGCGCCGCCGCCGCCGCACGCACGGCCGTCTCGTGGGATTCGGGGCGGAACCGTCCGACCGGCCCGGTCACGCTGATGGCGGCCACCACCGTGCGCCCGTCGGGCTTGAGGACCGGCGCGGCCACACAGAGCAGGCCGGGCGTCGACTCCTCCCGTTCGTAGGCGACACCGGTTTCGATCGTCCTCGCGAGCTGTCTGCGCAGGATGCCCGGCGCGATGACGGTATGGGGCGTACGGCGCTCGAGAGGGCCGGTCAGCACGGCGGCCTGCTCGTCCTCCCCGGCGTAGGCCAGCAGCACCTTGCCGAGCGCGGTGCAGTGCATCGGCATACGCCCGCCGGTACGCGAGGGTGCCTTGGCCTGGCGGTGCCCACCGATCTTCGTGATGTAGACGACCTCGTGGCCCTCGCGCACGCCGAGGTGGACCGTCTCATGGGTGCGCTCGTAGAGATCCTGCAGGAACGGCATCGCCAGCTCCAGCAGCGTGCGCTCGGTGGCCGCGCGCAGGCCCAGCTCGAACAGGCCGCCGGAGAGCCGGTAGCCGTGCGCCGTCTTGTCGAGCAGCCGGTGGTGGACCAGGTCCCCGGCCACGCGGTGGACCGTGCCCTTGGGCAGTTCGGTCCGCCGGACCAGCTCGGCGAGCGGCAGCACCGAGTCCGCCGGGCCGAACGCGCGCAGGATGGCCAACGCCTTGCCCAGGACGGTGTCGCGGTCCTCCATGCCAAAGAGCGTACCGCTGAGCGGAACGCCGATGTGGAGCTCGCTGCGCCCGTTACCGCAGATTGGACGCCATGCCCCAGACTCACCCCGCTGCCGCCACCGACAGCATCGCCGCCGCCGCGGCCCGGCTCCGCCAAGCCGCGGCCACCGGCACCCCTGCCGCCCCCGTACGCGACCTGATCGGCCGTGACGACGTCCGGGCGGCCTACGCGGTGCAGCTGCAGCTCACCACCGAGCGGATCGAGGCCGGCGCCACCGTCGTCGGCCGGAAGATCGGCCTGACCTCCGCGGCCGTGCAGGAGCAGCTCGGCGTCGACCAGCCCGACTTCGGCATCCTCTTCGACGACATGGAGTACCCCGACGGCTCGGTCGTGCCGGCCGGCGCGGTTTTGCAGCCGCGGGTCGAAGCCGAGATCGCCTTCGTGCTCAGGGCCGACCTGGCCGAAGGGCCGCTCGACGACGCCCAGGTGCGTGAGGCCATCGACTACGCCGTCGCCGCCGTCGAGATCTGCGGCAGCCGCGTCGCCGACTGGGACATCAGCTTCGGTGACACGGTCGCCGACAACGCCTCGGCCGGCGGCTACGTGCTCGGTACGCGGCGGGTGCCGCTTGCGGAGTTCGACCCCGTCGCGGCCGAGATGACGATGACGATCGACGGCGAGACCGTCTCCACCGGCACCGGTGCCGCCTGCCTCGGCGACCCGGTCACCGCCGTCGTGTGGCTCGCCCGCCAGGCCCGCGAACTGGGCGCGCCGCTGCGCGCGGGCCAGGTCATCCTCTCCGGTGCCCTCGGTCCGATGCGCCCCGTGACGCCGGGCGCCGCCGTACACGCCACTGTCACCGGCCTCGGCGCGGTGTCGGTCACCTTCTCCGCCTAAGGGAGCGACGATGAGCAAGACGAAGGTCGCCATCATCGGGTCGGGCAACATCGGCACCGACTTGATGATCAAGATCATGCGCACCGCGCAGCACCTTCAGATGGGGGTCATGGTCGGCATCGACCCGGCCTCCGACGGCCTGGCCCGCGCCCGGCGCTTCGGGTTCGAGACCACCGCCGAGGGCGTGGACGGGCTGCTGAAGTCGCCGCAGATCGACGAGATCGGCATCGTCTTCGACGCCACCTCGGCCGGTGCGCACCGCTACAACGACGACAAGCTGCGCCCCCTCGGCATCCGGGTGATCGACCTGACCCCGGCCGCGATCGGGCCGTACGTCGTCCCGGCGGTCAACCTCGACGAGCACCTCGACGCGCCCAACGTCAACATGGTCACCTGCGGCGGCCAGGCCACGATCCCGATCGTGGCCGCGATCAGCAGGGTCGTCCCGGTGGCGTACGCCGAGATCGTCGCCTCGATCGCCTCCAAGTCGGCCGGCCCCGGTACGCGGGCGAACATCGACGAGTTCACCGAGACGACCTCCGCGGCGATCGTGCAGGTCGGCGGCGCCCGGCGGGGCAAGGCGATCATCATCCTCAACCCGGCCGAGCCGCCGCTGATGATGCGTGACACCGTCTTCACGCTGGTCACCCTGCCCGCCGGGGAGGACGGCGAGACGGCGAAGGCGCAGATCACCGCCTCGATCCGGAAGATGGCCGCCGAGGTCGCCGCGTACGTCCCGGGCTACCGGATGGTCCAGGACGTCCAGATCACCGAGATCCCGGCCGACCAGCCGGTCGAGACCCTGCTGGCCGACGGATCCGACGCACGGCCGACCCACCAGGTGTCGGTCTTCCTCAAGGTCGAGGGCGCGGGCATGTACCTCCCGGCGTACGCCGGAAACCTCGACATCATGACCTCGGCCGCGGTGCAGATGGCCGAGAAGATCGCCGCCGCGAAGGAGACCTCGAAGTGAGCACCCCGATCTTCGTACAGGACGTCACCCTCCGCGACGGGATGCACGCCGTCCGGCACCGCATCACACCCGACGACGTCAAGCGCATCGTCGTGGCGCTGGACGAGGCCGGTGTCGACGCGATCGAGGTCGCCCACGGGGACGGCCTCGCCGGCGGCTCGGTCAACTACGGCCCCGGCTCCCACACCGACTGGGAGTGGATCGAGGCGGCCGCCTCGGTCCTCGTCAACGCCCGCCTGACCACCCTGCTGCTGCCGGGCGTGGGCACGATCCACGAGCTCAAGCACGCCTACGACCTCGGCGTCCGCTCGGTGCGCGTGGCCACGCACTGCACCGAGGCCGACATCTCCGCCCAGCACATCGCCGCGGCCCGCGAGTTGGGCATGGACGTCTCGGGTTTCCTGATGCTCTCCCACATGGCCGAGCCCGCACAGCTCGCCCGGCAGGCCAAGCTGATGGAGTCCTACGGCGCCCACTGCGTCTACGTCACCGACTCCGGCGGCCGGCTGACGATGAACGACGTCGCCGCCCGGGTACGCGCCTACCGCGACGTCCTCGACGAGGCCACCGAGATCGGCATCCACGCCCACGAGAACCTCTCGCTGTCCGTCGCCAACTCGGTGGTCGCCGTCGAGAACGGCGTCCACCGCGTCGA
This sequence comes from Streptomyces carpinensis, assembly GCF_002154505.1. Taxonomy (GTDB): domain Bacteria; phylum Actinomycetota; class Actinomycetes; order Streptomycetales; family Streptomycetaceae; genus Streptomyces; species Streptomyces carpinensis. Next base: position 3,904 of record NZ_MUBM01000386.1, read on the forward strand.
CGCCTCGCTCGCCGGACACGGCGCGGGTGCGGGCAACTGCCCCATCGAGGCGTTCATCGCGGTGGCGAACCTGTCGGACTTCAAGCACCACTGCGACCTGTTCAAGCTGCAGGACGCCGCGGACGGCATCGTCCGCCCGCTGCAGGACCGACCGGTCCGGGTCGACCGCGAGACCCTCACGCTGGGCTATGCGGGCGTCTACTCCAGCTTCCTGCGGCACGCGGAGATCGCCTCGCAGCGGTACGACGTCGATGTCCGCGACATCCTGATGGAGTGCGGCCGGCGGCGCCTGGTCGGCGGACAGGAGGACATGATCGTCGACATCGCCCTCGACCTCGCGTCCGGCCGCAAGGAGCCCTCGCTGTAGGCCGCGCCAAGCAGCCGCGCGGGAGGCTCACCAACTTCATTAGTTATCCCTAGTGTTGTGCATGTATGGTTGCGGGGCATGGAGTTGCTGCGTATGTCCAAGGCTGCGAAGCGTCTCGGGATACACCCGATGACGCTTCGTCAGTGGGCGTTGGACGGCAAGATCCGCTTCACGTGGGTCGGTCGTGAGCGCCGGTTCTCCTCGGTTGATGTGGAGAACATGAAGCGTGGCAGTGGCGCTTCAACTTCGCGCCCTCGTCTGGAGTTGCTGTATGTGCGCGTGTCCGGCTCGTCCGGGCAGGAGTCCTCGTTGCAGGCGCAGGAGGCCGAGCTGCGGGCCGCTTCGACGGGCGAGATCGTCAAGGTCGTCCGGGATCGTGGCTCGGGCCTGAAGGAGAACCGGCCCGGTTTGAACCGGGTCGGCGATGGTGGCTGACGGCTCAGTCGCTGTCGTGCGCGTCACGCATGAGGACCGGCTGGCCCGGTTCGGTGTGAGCTGGCTCAAGCGGTTGTTCGCCGTGTACGGGGTCACCGTGGAGGTGTTGCACCCGAAAAAGCTCGGCGGCCGGGATGAGCTGCTGGAGGATTTCGCCTCTGTGGTGACGACGTTCGCCGGGCGCTTGTATGGGATGCGTAGTGCGCAGAACCGCAAGCGGCTGCTGACCGAGTCCGGTCAGTGCGGCGACGGAGGCGGGGCTGCGTGAGCCGGAAGCTGCCTCTCACTGACGGCGAGAGGTGCCGCACCGCGTGTGCCCGCGCCCTGGTCCGGTCGGGCGTGGATGAGAAGACTGGTGAAGTCCTCACCTGCGCCGCTCTGGCGGAACGGGTGGGCTGGTGTGCTGACCTTGTGGCCGCGATGACCGGCGCGCTGCTGGCCGGACACTGGAATACCACCGACGTGGATGTGCTGGCCGGCGGACAGGACCCGGGCGGCCGGAAGCTGCCGTCGAACGCGTGGATGGCACTGCGCCGCCTGGGCTGGACGGTCTCCTGCGAGGCGAAGGTCAACGATCGGATCGTGCGCATGGCCCAGGAGCAGGCGGGTCGTGCGCTGCGGTCGGTGAAGTGGCGCGCCGATCTGGTGGCCGGTGTGCTGGCCTTCTGGCCCGACGACCCCAAGAAGCGCACCGGCGAGGAGTGGGACGCGGTACGTGCCGCGATACCGGGCGGCGAGCGCCTGCCGTCCAGCATCATCCGTTCCCGCACCCGGCAGATCACCTCCTTCGAGCACACCCACGGCCGTCGCCCCCTCGACGTGTTCGAGCTGGAGCCCGCACCGCGTGTGGCCCGCATGTTGCTCCTCGCCGCCTGCGACGGGCAGCAGGCCACCATCGAACGATCCGCGACCGAGCCGAGGAAGGCCCTGCTGCGGCTGCAACTCCCCACTCGGCCAATCCCGCAGACATACCGTGACTGGACCTGGGTGGAGTGCTCGATCACGCTGCCGCCCACGGTTGCGGCGAACGCGGTGATCCACCTGCCCACCCTGC
>NZ_MUBM01000387.1 GCF_002154505.1 Streptomyces carpinensis
CCCAGGAGGCACCGGTGGGCGGGGCTCGGGGGCTGGAGTGGGCCGGGCTCAGGCCCCCGTTCCGGGCCGCTGCCTGTCCGGCAGGATCCGATCGGCGCCCGTACGGCTGCACCGGTGTTGTCCACATGCGCCGCCTTGTCCACAGCTTCCCGTCGTTGAGGGTGTGAACGGCTAGGCTCGCGCCCGTACGAGACGAGCCGTAACCGGGAGACACCCAGATGGCCAAGAAGCGACCCCAGACGAAGGCCAAGCGCCCGCAGCTCACGGACGGAGAGATCCCGGTCGTCGGCGCCCGCGAGCCGTGCCCCTGCGGCAGCGGCCGGCGCTACAAGGCCTGCCACGGCAGGGCCGCGGCGCACGCGGCGACCGAGCTGGTGCAGCGGCCGTTCGAGGGACTCACCGGCGAGTGCGACTGGGTGGCACTGCGCGAGCTCGTTCCCGCCGCCACGGTCGAGCTGACGCTCCGGGAGGGCCTTCCCGAGGACGTTCCGTCGGTCACCCTGGCCACGGTGCTGCCGATGGCCTGGCCCGCGCTGCGCCGCGACGACGGCTCGGTGCTGGTCGGCCTGCAGAACGACACATCGTC
>NZ_MUBM01000388.1 GCF_002154505.1 Streptomyces carpinensis
CCGCAGATGGCATACCTGCCCTCTTCGCCCGTCTCGCCGGTGGCCAGGAGGACGAGGAAGTCTGGCACGACCTCTGGTCGGCGCTGTGCCACCAAGGCACTGTGTACGAGGCGAGCTATGCCGCGTTGCCAGTCCTCGCAGACATCGCGACCGGCCGTGCGCCGGGCGAGCGGAAGCAAGCAGTTCTCATGGCGGGCCTCATCGTTGCCGAAGCCGACACGGCACAACGCGGCCTTTACGCCTCCCAGATCACCGAGTTGACGCCGGCAGCCCGCGCCTGCCTGATCGAGGTCCCGGCCGATGAACCAGAGACCTTCGTGTACCTGGCACAGAGCCTGCTGGCGTTCGACAACGTTCCGGTCTGGTCTCAGCAGCTTGAACTGCTCCTTGAGGAATTCGAGGCCGAATGCCCAGAGTGCGGGGCCCTCACAGGCATTCAGCTCGGGGAATACGCGAACGAGTGTGAGGCCGAACTGCACCCGGCAAGCCCGGACGAGCTGACCGGCATCGGCGCCCGGATCTACACCATGGCGGGTGACGCCGGTCAGGACCAGGTCGCCGAGTGGGTGACACGCCTCTTCGGACTTGCGACGTGCTCGGAGTGCGAGACCAGGTTCGTGATCTCCGAGAGCGTCACCGGCCAGACCTGCTTGGCGAGCACCTGGCGGACCGGGTAAGGATGCCCGCGATGTGGAGCGCGGCCAGGTAGATGGTGGCTGTCCAGCTCCCGGCCGAAGTTGCTCCGCCGACCTTTCGTCGAAGCGGGGCGAGACGACCGATGAGAAGCTGGCACGCGGTCTGTCGGACCGGGAGCAGCGACGTGGCGGCCGGGTGGTCGCTGATCAAGGAGGCGAACACGATGGCGCGGTACCTGATCTCGTTCGACGACGGATCGATGACCTTCCCCAAGGAGGACTTCCCGGCGGTCGGCGAGGCATCCCACCGGGTGGTCCAGGAGGCCAAGGACGCAGGTGTCTGGATCTTCGGCGCCGGGGTGGAACGTCAGCAGGCGAGCATCGTGGCCACCGACGGCACGGTCAGGGACGGACCGTTCCCCGAGACCAAGGCGGTCGTCGGCGGTTTCTCGATCATCGAGGTCCCGTCGCGCGAGGACGCGCTGATGTGGGCTGCGAAGATCGCCGAGGCGTGCCGGTGTGCACAGGAGGTGCGCGAGATCATGTACGACCCGGAGAGCTGAGCCACCGATCCGCACCCGCCCGTAGTTCGCATCGAGAGGTCCGGGACAGGTTCCCTGGCTCGTGCCACTCCCGTGCCAGAACGGACGGGGAACCGGGGCCCGCAGGGGTGACTTCCACCGGACTGTGCCCAAGGTAGGGAAACCGCAGGTCAGGTCCCGCGATCGCCCAACCTCGCTCCTGAAGCGGGTGCCTTACGCGGTGGTGAACGGGCTGGCCCCCTCCGCAACGCGCCGGTGCTGCGGGTCTACAGCTGCCGGCCGACGCAGGCAGGGCGATCGTAGATCAGGGCCGAGCTTTGCCGCACTGTGGTTTCCTGCCCGACCACCTAGGCCCGGCCGTCCGAGGTCACCCGACGCCGACCGACAGCGAGGGGCTCATGGTGGTCGTCTACAAGTTCGAGCCGTGATCGCTGATGCTGCTATGCGGTTCATGAGCCGTACGCTGCTCGGCTCGATCGGATCCGGGGCCGTCGCTGGGCCGTCCGAGGGCGGCCGACGACGACAGACGATGACAGTGGCCGACCGCTCTCCCCCTGCTCAGAGACGGTGCTT
>NZ_MUBM01000389.1 GCF_002154505.1 Streptomyces carpinensis
AGGGGGCGCGCCTGCCGGGGGTCAGGGAGGCCACGGCGGCTCGCGCGCGGGGCGGGCAGGCGGGGACGCCGTCCTGCACGAACTCGGCGTCGGGGGGCGGCTCGTGGCCGTGGGAGACCATCGTGCGCTCGCCCTCGTAGGCCATGGAGACGGTGACCGGGGAGTGCCAGCCGGGGACGGTGCGGGACGGCGAGAGGTCGATGCCCTCGCCCTGCTCCAGCGCGTCCCAGCAGTACTCGCCGTAGTGGTCGTCGCCGAAGGCCGCCGCCAGTGACGTGCGCAGGCCGAGGCGGGCCAGCGCGGTCGCCATGTTGGCCACGCCGCCCGGGCTCGACCCCATCCCGCGCGCCCAGGACTCGGTTCCGCGCACCGGTGCGGAGTCGAGCCCGGTGAAGATGATGTCCAGGAAGACCGTGCCGGTGAGATAGACGTCCCAGGGCGGGTCGTCCATCGCCCGCAGCCCGGCCAGCGGATCGAACTGCGGACCCAGGTGAGCATGCGGCGCCCCGACGATGTACTCCCGGTCCTCCGGTCCCTCGGGCCCCGGTCCCTCGGGCTCCTCGGGCGGCCGCGGTCGCTGCGGGTGTTCGGTCCGTTCCGGGGGGTTCGGCTGCTCCTGGTGGTCCGGCCCCTTTCCGGTGGGCGTGCTGGACGCGGTCACGGTGCGCTCCCTGACGTGGTGCGGATCAGGCCAGTGTGCACCAGAGGACTGACGACGCGGCGGCCGTCACGCCGGAGCGGACACGCCGGGGCCGGTCCGCGCCTACCAGCGGGCACCGCCGGCACCACCCACCCGGGCTCGGCGACCCGCATCGCCGCCGCGTCGTCGCGCTCCCTGAGCGAGCCGTCGTCCTCGGCCCACCGCCGGTGCAGGCGGGCCAGTTCGTCGCGGTCGAGCACGACGCCGGGACCGGGGACGTCCGGGACGGTGACCCTGCCGCCGTCGAAGGCGAGGCGTTCGGTGAGGACGTCCTCGGACTGCCAGGGGTAGTGGGTGTGGCAGGCGTGGTGCAGGTTCGGCACGGTGGACGCCACATGGGTCATCGCGGCCAGGCTGATGCCCAGATGTGTGTTGGAGTGCATGGACACGCCGACGCCGAATGCGGAGCACAGGGCCGCCAGGTGCTGGGTGTTGCGCAGGCCGCCCCAGTAGTGGTGGTCGCAGAGCACGACCTGCACCGCGCCCTTGGCGAACGCCTCCTCGATCTCGGCGAACGTCGTCACGCACATGTTGGTGGCCAGCGGCACGCCGGTCCGCGCCGCCACCTCGGCCATGGCGGGCGTGCCCAGGGCGGGGTCCTCCAGGTACTCGAGCAGGTCACCGAGCTCCCGCGCCACCCGCACCGACGTCTCCACCGACCAAGGCCCGTCGGGGTCCAGCCGCAGCGGATGCCCGGGGAACGCCTCGGCCAGCGCCCGCACGGCGGCGATCTTGCGGGCCTACGGGCACGCGGCCACTCCGTCGACCGCGAGGAGGGCGTGCCGGGGATCGTCGGCTTCGGGTTCGCGCTGCGCTACGACGTCCCCGCGCAGGACGCGATCAGCTGCTCGGTGCCGGTGGCCCGGCTGACCGCGGAGCACGAGGCGCGGATCGTCGCGGTGATGCGGGAGACCAGGCTCCGGATCGAGGCGGCGGCGTCACCGGGCCGCGGGGGCGCCCCGCACTGGCGCTGAGCGCACCCCCCGGTGGCAGAAGTCCTGCGAAGGGCCCCTGCACGTCAGGGCCTTCGGGAAGCTACGAGAAGTCGTACGCCGCCACTTCGGCCAGATACCGCTGCCGGCGCTCCTCGTCGTGCTCCAGGAAGGAGGCGAGGAAGGAGTTGCGGGCCAGTTCGCGCAGGCGGTCCTCGGTCAGGCCGAGGGTGCGGTGGACGGCGTCGAAGTTGTCACCGGCGTAGCCGCCGAAGTAGGCGGGGTCGTCGGAGTTGACCGTGCACAGCAGGCCGGCGTCCAACATGGCCGGCAGCGGGTGGCCGGCGAGGGTGTCGACGGCGCGCAGCCGCACGTTCGACAGGGGGCACAGGGTCAGCGGGATCCGCTCGCGGACGAGGCGGTCGACCAGCGCGGGGTCCTCCATGCAGCGCAGGCCGTGGTCGACGCGCTCGACGCCGAGCACGTCCAGGGCCTCGGTGATGTACTCCGGCGGGCCCTCCTCACCGGCGTGCGCCACGCGCCGCAGCCCGAGGGCGGCGGCGGCCTCGTACACCGCGCGGAACTTCACCGGCGGATGCCCGACCTCGGCCGAGTCGAGCCCGACGCCGACGATCCGGTCGAGATACGGCTTGGCCGCGTCCAGCGTGGCCAGGGCCGACTCGGCGGACTCGTCGCGCAGGAAGCACAGGATCAGCTGGGTGGAGACGCCGTGATTCTCCTCGCTGCGGCCCAGCGCCCGCCACAGCCCCTCGACGACCGTGCCCATGCCGACTCCGCGCGCGATGTGGGCCTGCGGGTCGAAGAAGATCTCCGCGTGCCGCACGCCCTGCGCGGCGGCCCGCGCGAGATACGCATTGGCCAGGTCCTCGAAGTCCCGCTCGGTGCGCAGGACGGTCATCAGCTCGTAGTACAGGTTCAGGAAGGACTGAAGATCCTCGAACCGGTAGGCCTCGCGGAGCTCGTCGGTGTCGGCGTACGGCAGTTTCACGCCGTTGCGCGCGGCCAGCTCGAAAGCCAGCTCGGGCTCCAGGGTGCCTTCGATGTGCAGATGCAGTTCGGCTTTGGGCAGGGGCATCAGAGCATCGTACGGCCTGGTCACCGCCGTTTCGGAACCGGCACCCGCAGCAGGTCGTACGCCACGGTCAGCTCGCCCTCGAACCCGGCCGCCCGCGCCTGACGCTCGAACTCCTCGGGATCGGTGTAGCGCTGGCTGAAGTGGGTGAGGACCAGGTGCCGCACGCCCGCGTCCCGCGCCACCCGGGCCGCCTGACCCGCCGTCAGATGGCCGTACTCCTCGGCCAGTGCCTCGTCCCCGTCGAGGAAGGTGGACTCGATCACCAGCAGGTCGCAGCCCTCGGCGAGGGCGTGCACCCCCTCGCACAACCGGGTGTCCATGACGAACGCGAACCGCTGTCCGCGCCGCACCTCGCTCACGGCCTCCAGCGGGATGCCGTGCAGCTGCCCCTCCCGCTGGATGCGGCCCACGTCCGGGCCCTTGATCCCGTGCGCGGCGAGCCGGTCGGGCAGCATACGGCGCCCGTCGGGCTCCACGAGCCGGTAGCCGTAGGACTCCACGGGGTGGGAGAGGCGGCGGGCCTGAAGGGTGTACGCCTCGGTCGTGGCGAGGGTGCCGTCGGCGTCGACCGGGGCCTCGGTGAGGGCGACCGTCTCGCGGTAGGCGGTGGCGTACCGCAGACGGTCGAAGAAGCGCTTGCCGGAGCGCGGGTAGTGCGCGGTGATCTCGTGCGGCACCTGGTCGAGGTTGATGCGCTGGATCACCCCGGCCAGGCCGAGGCAGTGGTCGCCGTGGAAGTGGGTGACGCAGATCCGGTTCAGGTCGTGCGCCGCGGCCCCGGCGCGCAGCATCTGCCGCTGGGTGCCCTCACCGGGATCGAACAGGATGCCCTCGCCGTCCCAGCGCAGCAGGTAGCCGTTGTGGTTGCGGTGCCGGGTCGGGACCTGGCTGGCGGTGCCGAGGACGACCAGTTCACGGACGGACACGGCCGCCTACCCGGGGGGCCACTGCAGGCCCCGGCCGCCGAGGACGTGGGCGTGGGCGTGCCAGACGGTCTGGCCCGCCCCGGAGCCGGTGTTGAAGACGACGCGGTAGCTGTCCAGCTTGTCCTCGTCGGCGATCGCCTGGGTCTCGCGCAGCACGTCCGCGGCGAGTTCCGGGGCGCCGGCGGCGAGGGTGGCGGCGTCCCTGTAGTGCGCCTTCGGGATCACCAGGACGTGGGTGGGCGCCTGGGGGTTGATGTCACGGAAGGCGACGGTCGTGTCCGTCTCGCGGACGATCGTCGCCGGGACGTGTCCCGCGACGATCTTGCAGAACAGGCAGTCGTCCTGGGGTTCCCCAGCCATGCGGTGCTCCTCCGGAGTCGATCAGTACCAGGGCATGTTACCGAGCGATGCCTTTCGAGGTGCCCGGCGTTGTGCCGCGGGGTCGGGGGACGCGGCCCGCGCCGCCGGGGGCCTCCCCCGGGCTCTTCGAGCAGGAGGTGCCCCCCCGAGGCCGCCGCCCGCGGGCTACGGCAGGCCGGGCGGGGTCTTCGGCGGGTTTTCCTCCAGGGCGGCCAGCGCGATGCGGATCGCCTCGTCCAGTTGCGCGTCCCGTCCGGCCGCGTGGTCCTGCGGTCGCTGGACGACCTCCACGTCCGGGTCCACCCCGTGGTTCTCCACGCCCCAGCCGTAACCCTCCAGCCAGAAGGCGTACTTCGGCTGGGTGATCAGGGTGCCGTCGACGAGGTGGTAGCGGCTGTCGATGCCGATGACGCCGCCCCAGGTGCGGGTGCCGACGACCGGGCCGATGCCCAGCGCCCTGATCGCCGCGTTGACGATGTCGCCGTCGGAGCCGGAGAACTCGTTGGCGACGGCGACGACCGGGCCGCGGGGCGCGTCGCGCGGGTAGCTCTCCGGCTGCATGCCGCGGGGCAGGTCCCAGCCGACGATCCGGCGGGCCAGTTTCTCCACCACGAGCTGGGAGGTGTGCCCGCCGCGGTTCTCACGTACGTCCACGACCAGGCCCTCACGGGCCACCTCGACCCGCAGGTCGCGGTGGATCTGCGCCCAACCGGGCGCCTGCATGTCCGGCACGTGGAGGTAGCCGAGCCGGCCGCCGGACTTCTCGTGGACGTAGGCCCGGCGGTCGGCCACCCACGCGTGGTAGCGCAGGGGCTCCTCGTCGGCGAGGGGCACCACCACGGCGTGGCGCGGGTCTCCGCCGCCGGACGGGGAGATGGTCAGCTCGATCGGCTTGCCCGCCGTACCGACCAGCAGCGGGCCCGGTCCCGTCCCCGGGTCGACCGGATGTCCGCCGACCGCGACGATCGCGTCGCCGGCGCGCACCGCGACGCCTGGCGCGGCCAGCGGGCTGCGCGCCTGGGGGTCGGAGGTCTCCGAGGGCAGGATCCGGTCGATACGCCAACTGCCGTCCTGGTGCCGGGAGATGTCCGCACCCAGCAGGCCCTGCCGGGCGCCGTTGCCGAAGCTCCCGTACGGCGTGACGTAGGCGTGCGAGGTGCCCAGTTCGCCGTGCACCTCCCACAGCAGGTCCACGAGGTCGTCGTGGGTGGCCAGGCGGTCCAGGACGGGCCGGTAACGGTCGAGGACGCCGTCCCAGTCGACGCCGCCCATGTCCGGCCGCCAGAAGTTGTCCCGCATGATGCGGCCGGTCTCCTCGTACATCTGCCGCCACTCGGCGGCCGGGTCGACGGTCTGCCGGACCCGGCCGAGGTCGACGGTGATGTTGGAGTCGCTGTCCTCGTCGCCGGAGGCGCGCCGGTCGCTGGGGACGACCTTGAGCTTGCCGTCGGTCCACAGCAGGACACGCTTGCCGTCGCCGCTGACCTCGAAGTGGTCGGCGTCGGCGGCGAGGTGCTCGATGCGCTGCTGGGCGAGGTCGTAGCGCTCCAGCTCGGTCTTCGGGTCGGGGTCGTCGGGGGTGGCGCGGGAGGCGCCGAGCACACCGGTGACCGGGTGCCGCAGCCACAGCACGCCGTCCCGGGCGGCGCGCAGGTTGGTGTAGCGGGCGGCCTCGACCGGGAAGGGCACGATGCGGTCGGCGAGGCCGTCGAGGTCGATCCTCGTCGTCGGGGTGCCCTCGCTGTCCGGCGTCTCCTCCTTGTCGGAGACCTCGAAGGGGCGGCCGTGCCGCTGCGGGCCGAACGGCGAGGGGGTGGTCGCGGCCAGGGTGATCAGATGGGGTCGGGAGCTCTCCACGAAGGCCAGATCGAAGACGTGTTCGTCGTAGACGGGGTCGAAGGAGCGGTGGGAGAGGAAGGCCAGGTGCTTGCCGTCCAGGGTGAACGCGGGGGCGTAGTCCTGGAAGCGCAGCGGGGTCGCCTCGGTGACCGACAGGTCGGTGGTGTGGGCGAGCCGGAGCTGGCTGAGCGGGCGCGGGCCGGGGTGGGACCAGGCGAGCCAGGTGGAGTCGGGAGAGAACGCGAGGTCGGTGACGTCGCCGTGCTCGCTGCGGTCGACCTCGCGGACCTCGCCTGTCTCGCGTTCGACGAGCAGCAGCCGCCCGTCGTGCGAGGCGACCGCGGCCCGGCTGCCGTCGGGGGCCATGGCCAGCTCCAGGACCCGGCCGAGCTGCCCGGCGGCCAGCCGGCGCGGGGTCGCGCCCGGGGCGAGGCCCGTGGCGGGCGCGAACTCCAGTGCGTCGTCGTCCTCGGCGTCCGTCACCCACACCACCCACTCCTCGCCCTCGGCGCGGAAGGTGCGCGGCAGCCGGGCCCGTACGCCGGGCTCGGCGGCCAGCGCGCGGGCGGGGCCCGCGCGGTGGGTGACCCAGTGGACGGCGCCGCGCACGGCGACGGCGCTGCCGCGCGCGGTGTGGTCGGGTGCGGCGGAGCCGAACCAGCGGGAGGCGTTCACGGGATGGGGCTGAAGGTCCACGCGCGGACCGCCGAGCCTGACGTCGAGCCGGCTCGGTTCGGCGCCGTCGAGGTCGTCGAGGAGCCAGAGTTCACCGGCGCTGGAGTAGACGACCCGGGTCCCGTCGGTGGCGGCGTGGCGGGCGTAGAAACCGTCGAGGGGGGTGTGCCGGCGCAGGTCGGAGCCGTCGGCGAGGGAGGAGTACAGCGCGCCGGTGCCCTCGTGGTCGGAGAGGAACGCGATCCTCTCCCCCACCCACAGCGGGTACTCGAGGTTGCCGTCCAGGTCCTCGTGCAGCCGTACGAACTCGCCCGTGCCCTCCGTGCCGCCCGTGCCGGCCGCCGCGGCCTCCGCCGCTTGACCGGCTTCCCCGGCGCGGGCCTCCCGGTCGATCCACAGCTTGCCCGCCGTGCCGCCCCGGTACCGCTTCCACCACGCCGCCTCGCGGCCCATCGGCGCGGACAGCAGCACGGTGTGCGGCCCGTACGCGATGTCGCCGACCGGGCCGTACGGCAGGGTGGTGGCCGGCCCGCCGTCCAGCGGGACGGCTCGGGCCCAACTGCGGCGCAGACTCGCCTGGCCCTGGGTGCTCAGCGCGAGCACCCGTCCGTCCGGGGTCCAGCCACGCACCTGCGTGCGCCAACTCCCCCAGTGCGTCAGGCGCCTGGCGGGGCCCCCGGCGACCGGGGCGATGTGCGCCTCGGGGGCGCCGTCCCGGGTGGAGGTCCAGGCGACGGTGGTGCCGTCGGGTGAGATGCGGGGGTGGTTCACCGGCACGTTGTCGGCGCTGACCCGCCAGGCCCGCCCGCCGTCCAGCGGCGCGAGCCACACGTCGTCCTCGGCGGTGAACGCCACCAACTCGCCGTGCAGGTGCGGAAATCGGAGATACGCCGTCGATGCGGACAGCGAAGACGATGCGGACTGAGTCACCCGATCACCCTACGCAGCGGCGGCGGCCACGGACAGGGGCCCGGATCACTTGGCCGCGTCCGCGTCGCACGTCACGCCCCGGACGCCGCGCCTCACTTGCCCTCGACCGGCCAGCAGGTCGGGTCGCCCTTGCACCAGACGGTCCGGGTGACGGTGACCGTGACCGCCGGCTGCGGCCGTCCGTCGGTGGGCCGGTGGGTGCCGGGTGGCCGGTAGGTGGGGCCGGTGGTCGCGCCGCAGTCGCCGAGCCCGCTGACGTGGAAGCGCACCTTGCCGCCCACCTTGGCGGTCAGGTCGCCGCGCACACAGGCACCGTCGACGGCCCGGGTGACCTTGCCGGTGACGGTGATCTTCCGGCCGTCCTTGGTCTGCCCCTGGCAGTCGACGGAGGCGACGGTGGGGCGGGACGCCGACGGCGTCGGCTTCCCGGGTGTGCCGGTCTTGCCGCCGTCGGCGTAGTGGGCCGTGCAGCTGAGCCAGCGCACGGAGACGTGCTGCCGGTTCAGCTCCGCGGTCGCCGTGCGGTCGGTCGTGTAGGCCACCGAGGCGGTGCTCAACCCTCCGGGATCACACGCCACGGCACCACCCGCGGCGAGAGCCACGAGCCCCGCCACGGCCATCGTCCGCCGCTCTCGCGACAGTTGCCGAATCCGCCCCGACACCCCCATGCACGGCAGCGTCCCACCACTGCGCCGCACGCGGTAGAGCGCATACGGTCACGTGCGCGCCGCACGCGCCCGCGCACCCGGCCCGCCGTCGCCTCACCCGCGCAGCAGCAGCCACTCCTGGAGCTCCACCAGGTTGCCCTCGGGGTCCTTGAGGTGGGCGACGCGCATGCGGTCCGTCATGGGGGCCGGGCCGTGCAGCAGGGTCGCGCCGCGCGCGGTGATCTCGGCGCAGCGGGCGTCGAGGTCGTCCACGCGCAGGACCACCAGGGAGCGGTGGCCGCTGGCCTCGTCGCCGAGCTCGCCCAGCACCTCGGCCATCATCGCCCGGTCCTGCAGCGCTATGCCCGCCGACCCCGTGGCCGGGCTGAACTTCTCGTACGGCCCCTGCGCCGCCCCGGACTGCGGCTTGAGGCCCAGCACCTCGGCGTAGAAGCGGTAGCAGGCGGCGAAGTCGGTGACGAGCAACCGGACTTGGGCGAGTTCCACGGCATCCCCCAACGGTTCGGGACCGGCTCAGGACCAGCGGCCGGTCCGGCCCATCAGCAGGGCGGCCGCCGCGGTCCCCGCGGTCGATGTACGCAGCACCGTACGCCCGAGGACGTACGCCTTCGCGCCCGCCTCCTCGAACACCGCCAGCTCCTCCGGGGAGACACCGCCTTCCGGGCCGACGACGAGCACGATCTCGCCCTCGGTGGGGAGTTCGGCGCGGGCCAGGGGTTCCTCGCCGCTCTCGTGGAGGACGGCGGCGAAGTCGGCTTTGGCCAAAAGCGCGGCAACCTGTCTGGTCGTGGCCGCGTCCGCGACCTCCGGGAAGCGGACCCGGCGGGACTGCTTGCCGGCCTCGCGAGCGGTCGCCCGCCACTTGCCGAGCGCCTTCAGCCCGCGCTCGCCCTTCCACTGCGTGATGCAGCGGGAGGCCTGCCAGGGCACGACGGCGTCGACACCGACCTCCGTCATGGTCTCCACCGCGAGCTCGCCGCGGTCACCTTTGGGGAGGGCCTGCACGACGGTGATACGGGGGGATTCCAGGGGTTCCTCGGCCACCGAGACCAGGCGGACGACGAGCCGGTCCTTGCCCTCGGTGGCGGTCACCTCGCACTCGGCCCAGCGACCGGCGCCGTCCGTGAGCACGACCGGCTCGCCGGGCTGGAGCCGCTTGACCGAGACGGCGTGCCGCCCCTCGGGACCGTCCAGCACGAACTCGGCCCGGCTGGCGTCCAGTTCGTCGACGACGAACACCGGCGCCGTCACAGCACGTCACCTCCCGACGGCCGGTGGGCCGACAACGCTGTCCGGGCGGCGTCGAGTTCGGCGGCCAGCAACTCCACCAGCTGCCCGGCGGGCAGCTCGCGCGCCATGCGGTGTCCCTGGCCCGCCCACAGCGCCATGCCCTGTGGGTCGCCCGCCTCGGCGGCGGCCTTGCGCAGCGGCGAGACCAGGTGGTGGACCTCCGGGTAGGCGGGGGGCGCGTACGGGCCGTGCTCGCGCATGAACCGGTTGACCAGGCCGCGGGCGGGGCGCCCGGAGAACGCGCGCGTCAGCTCCGTGTGCGGGAAGAGGGGGTCGGTCAGGGCCTGCTTGTGCAGGGGGTGCGCGCCGGACTCGGGGGTGGTCAGGAACGCCGTGCCCAGCTGGGCGGCGCTCGCGCCGGCCGCGAGGACGGCGGCGATCTGACCGCCGCGCATGATGCCGCCGGCGGCGACGATCGGAAGGTTCACCGCCTCGCGGATCTGCGCGACGAGGGAGAGCACGCCGATGCCGGCGCCGTCGTTCTCCGGCAGGTCGCGATGGGTGCCCTGGTGGCCGCCGGCCTCCACTCCCTGGGCGATCACCGCGTCCGCGCCCGCCCGCTGCACGGCCCGCGCCTCCTCGACGGTCGTCGCGGTGACCAGGGCGAAGGTGCCGACCCGGTGCAGGGAGTCGATCACCTCACGGGTGGGGACGCCGAAGTGGAAGGAGACCACCGGCACCGGGTCGTCGAGGAGAACGGCGAGCTTGACGTCGTAGCCGTCGTCCCGTCCGCACTCCGGGTCGCCCAGCTCGGTGTCGTACCAGGTGGCCTCGCCTGCCAACTGCTGGGCGTAGAGGTCCACGGCGCCGGAAGGCGGCGTGGTGTGAGCCGCTCCGGTGGAGCCGGTGCTCGCACCGGGGTGCTCGGGCTGGGGCACGAAGACGTTCACGCCGAAGGGGCGGCCGGTCAGCCCGCGCAGCTGCTTGATCTCCTGGTACATGCCGTCGGCGGTCTTGTACCCGGCGGCGAGGAACCCGAGCCCGCCCGCGTCGGACACCGCGGCGGCGAGTCGCGGCCCGGAGGGGCCGCCCGCCATCGGGGCCTGCACGATCGGGTGCGGGAGGAGATCGGTCAGTGCGGAGGACATGACCGCATGGTGTCACGTCCTGTTCACGGGTCCGAATCGGGCCGACCTCGGGCATATGCCGGAGGCAGCCTCTGTTCCACGGTGGGCGCGCGGTGGGCGCCCTCCCGCCCGGCCCCTGGTCCCGGCGACCGCCGGAACGCGCTCCCGGCGACCGCGGGACCCCGCCGTCAGCGGCCGTTGAACGCGTCCTTCAACCGCGAGAACAGGCCCTGCTGACCGGGCTGGAACTGCCCCTGCGGGCGTTCCTCGCCGCGCAGCTTGGCGAGCTCGCGCAGCAGGCGTTCCTGCTCGGGGTCGAGCTTGGTCGGCGTCTGCACCTCGACGTGGACGATGAGGTCGCCCCGGCCGCCGCCGCGCAGATGCGTGACACCCCGGCCGTGCAGCGGGATCGACTGTCCGGACTGGGTGCCCGGGCGGATGTCGACCTCCTCCAGGCCGTCCAGGGTCTCCAGCGGCACCTTGGTGCCGAGGGACGCGGCGGTCATCGGAATGGTGACCGTGCAGTGCAGGTCGTCGCCGCGCCGCTGGAACGTCGCATGCGGCAGTTCGTGGATCTCGACGTACAGGTCACCGGCCGGACCGCCGCCGGGGCCGACCTCGCCCTCGCCCGCGAGCTGGATGCGTGTGCCGTTGTCCACACCGGCCGGGATCTTCACGGTCAGCGTGCGGCGGGCGCGGATGCGGCCGTCGCCCGCGCACTCAGGGCACGGGGTCGGCACCACGGTGCCGAAGCCCTGGCACTGGGGGCAGGGGCGGGACGTCATGACCTGGCCCAGGAAGGACCGGGTGACCTGCGAGACCTCACCGCGGCCACGGCACATGTCACACGTCTGGGCGGAGGTGCCCGGGGCCGCGCCCTCGCCGTTGCAGGTGTTGCAGACGACGGCCGTGTCGACCTGGATGTCCTTCGTGGTGCCGAAGGCGGCCTCGTCCAGCTCCACCTCGAGCCGGATCATCGCGTCCTGGCCCCGGCGGGTGCGCGAGCGCGGTCCGCGCTGCGACGCCGTGCCGAAGAACGCGTCCATGATGTCGGAGAAGTTCCCGAAGGTGCCGGCGCCGAAGCCGCCCGCACCCGCCGCGCCCGACTGCGAGAGCGGGTCGCCGCCGAGGTCGTAGACCTGCTTCTTCTGCGGGTCCGACAGCACCTCGTAAGCGGCGTTGATCTCCTTGAACCGCTCCTGGGTCTTCGGGTCCGGGTTGACGTCCGGGTGCAACTCGCGGGCGAGCCGACGGAAGGCCTTCTTGATCTCTTCCTGCGACGCGTCGCGACGCACGCCGAGAACGGCGTAGTAGTCCGTGGCCACTTACGACTCCGCCAGGATCTGTCCGACGTACCGTGCCACTGCGCGTACCGCTCCCATCGTTCCCGGGTAGTCCATGCGGGTCGGTCCGACCACGCCGAGCTTGGCGACTGCCTCGCCGCCCGAACCGTAGCCCACCGACACGATGGACGTGGAGTTGAGTCCTTCGTAGGCGTTCTCGTGACCGATGCGCACGGTCATGCCCGGATCCTGTGTCTCACCGAGCAGCTTCAGCAGGACGACCTGCTCCTCCAGCGCCTCCAGGACGGGCCGGATGGTGAGGGGGAAGTCGTGTGCGAAGCGGGTCAGATTGGCGGTGCCGCCGATCATCAGCCGTTCCTCGTTCTCCTCGACCAGGGTCTCCAGGAGCGTGGACAGCACCGTGGAGACCGTTCCGCGGTCCTCGAGGTCGAAGCCCTCGGGCAGATCCTCCACCAGCTGCGGCACATCCGTGAAGCGGCGGCCGGCGACCCGGCTGTTCAGCCGCGCCCGCAGATCCGCGAGCGAGGTCTCCCCGAACGGGGCCGGGCAGTCGATCATCCGCTGCTCGACCCGCCCGGTGTCCGTGATCAGCACCAGCATCACACGCGCGGGCGCGAGCGAGAGCAGCTCCACGTGCCGCACCGTCGAACGGGTCAGCGACGGGTACTGCACCACGGCGACCTGCCGGGTCAGCTGCGCCAGCAGCCGCACCGTACGGGCCACCACGTCGTCCAGGTCCACGGCGCCGTCGAGGAAGTTCTGGATGGCGCGCCGCTCCGGCGCGGTCATCGGCTTGACCCCGGCCAGCTTGTCGACGAAGAGGCGGTAGCCCTTGTCGGTGGGGATGCGGCCCGCGCTGGTGTGCGGCTGGGCGATGTAGCCCTCGTCCTCGAGTGCCGCCATGTCGTTGCGGACCGTGGCCGGGGAGACGCCGAGGCTGTGCCGCTCGGTGAGGGCCTTGGAGCCGACGGGCTCCTCGGTGCCGACATAGTCCTGGACGATGGCACGCAGCACCTGAAGCCTTCGCTCACTGAGCATCGCGCGCACCTCCAGAGTCGTCCCTCGGCTTCCGCCCTGGCACTCGGCGCATACGAGTGCCAGCTTCGGGGCCCAGTGTACGGCCGTCGGGTACACCGGCGGCAAGGCTGGGCCCGGGAACGCTGAGGCCATTGCGGCGGATCAGGCCGGAGAAAAGTCACGTGCCCACTCAATCCAGGTGAGCGGGGTCCGGGGCGTGCGGCCGCAGGGCGGAGGAGGGAGTCGCCGCGACGGGGGTCCCCCTGCTCGTCGAGAGCCTGGGGGAGTCGGGGACCGACGACGACCCCGCGGGTGTGCGCCCCGCCCGGCCCCCCGTCTTGGGCAGGATCCGCCGCACAGGCCCTAGCGTCGCGGTATGACGGTGACTTGGGAAGAGCTGGGGTGGGAGCGGCTGGCGGAGGGGGTCGGCCGGGTCCGGCTGCCGGTGTGGGACTGCACGGTCGGGCTGGTCGTCGGTGCGGGCTCGGCCCTGCTCGTCGACGCCGGGTCGAGCCTGGCCGAGGGCGCGCGGTTGCGCGCGCAGGCGCAGGAGCTCACCGGTGGCCGTGTGACGCTTCTCGCGCTGACCCACCCGCACTTCGACCACGTCTTCGGGGCGGCCCGGTTCGCCGACGCGGAGGTCTTCGCCGCAGAGGGCTCACGGACCGTGTACGACGACGGGGACGGGCGCGGGCGGGCGGAGCTGCGCGCGGACGCGGTGGCGTACGGGCTGGACGCCCGGGCGGCGGACGAGGCGGTGGCGGCGCTGGTACGGCCCGGCCGCGAGGTCTCCGGCCGGCTGACGCTCACGCTGGACGGCGGCCGGGAGGTGCTGCTGGCGAACGTGGGCCCCGGCCACACCGCGCACGACCTGGCGGTGGTGGTGCCGGGTGACCGCCCGGTGGTCTTCTGCGGCGACCTGGTCGAGGAGTCCGGCGAGCCCCAGGCCGGCCCCGACGCCGTGCCGTCCCGATGGCCCGCCGCCCTGGACCGGCTGCTGGAACTGGGCGGCGAGGACGCCCTGTACGTCCCCGGTCACGGAGCGGTGGTGGACGCGGCCTTCGTCCGGTCCCAGCGGGACGCCCTGGCGGCCCGGTTCGGCGTGTCGCGCTGATCGGCCACCGCCTTCTCCATATCGTCACTCGAATGCGCCCACCCGTCTCCCGCCACCGCCCTTCCGACGAGGGCCCTTCGGGCCCGCGTCTTCGCTCGTACTCCCCCGACCTGACCCCGCCGTGGAAGAAGCCGAAGGCCGTGCCGGAGGTGCCGGCCGAGCCCGGCCTGGTGGTCGAGGAGCCGGGGAGCGGCTTCTGCGGCGCCGTCATCCGCTGCGAGGCGGGCACGGTGACCCTGGAGGACCGCTTCGGCAAGCACCGGGTGTTCCCGCTCCAGCCCGGCGGCTTCCTGCTGGAGGGCCGGGCGGTGACGCTGGTGCGGCCCTCCGCCGGTCCGGTGCGGCCCACCCGTACGGCGTCCGGTTCGGTCGCCGTCCCCGGCGCACGCGCACGCGTGGCCCGCGCCGGGCGGATCTATGTGGAGGGCCGGCACGACGCCGAGCTGGTCGAGAAGGTCTGGGGCGACGACCTGCGCATCGAGGGCGTGGTCGTGGAGTACCTGGAGGGCGTCGACGACCTGCCGGCGATCGTCGCGGAGTTCGCTCCCGGCCCCGACGCCCGCCTCGGGGTCCTGGTGGACCACCTGGTGCCGGGCAGCAAGGAGTGGCGCATCGCCGAGTCGGTGACCAGCGAGCACGCCCTGGTCGTCGGCCACCCGTACATCGACATCTGGGAGGCCGTGAAACCGTCGTCCCTCGGGATACCGGAGTGGCCCCGCATCCCCCACGGCCAGGACTGGAAGAAGGGCGTCTGCCGGGCCCTGGGCTGGCCGGACAACACGGGCGCCGCCTGGCAGGGGATCCTGTCACGGGTCCGCTCGTACAAGGACCTGGAGCCGGAGCTGCTGGGCCGGGTGGAGCAGCTGATCGACTTCGTGACCGAGCCCGCCTAGGGTCTTTCGCTTGGATCAGGCCGAGCCCGGCACGATCCGAACGAGAGGCCCCGGGACAGGGCCCGGCCGGTCCGCGCTCAGTCCACCAGGTCCCGCACCACCGCGTCCGCCAGCAGCCGCCCGCGCAGGGTGAGCACCGCACGGCCGGTCGCGTACGGCTCCTGCTCCAGCAGCCCGTCGGCCAGTGCGCGCCGGGACGCCGCCAGGCCCTCGGGGCGCAGCAGGTCCAGTGGGACGCCCTCCCGCAGCCGCAGCTCCAGCAGAATCCGCTCCACCCGGCGGTCCTCCTCCGTGAGGAGCTCCCGGCCGGCCCCCGGGGAACGTCCCTGCGCGAGGGCCGCCGCGTACGCTCCCGGATGCTTGACGTTCCACCAGCGCACGCCGCCCACATGGCTGTGCGCGCCGGGCCCCGCCCCCCACCAGTCGGCGCCGCGCCAGTACAGCTCGTTGTGCAGGCAGCGGCCGGCCTCGGAGGTGGCCCAGTTGGAGACCTCGTACCACTCGAAGCCCGCCGCGGACAGGGTCTCCTCGGCGATCAGGTAGCGGTCGGCGTGCACGTCGTCGTCCGTCATCGGGATCTCGCCGCGGCGGATCCGGCGGGCGAGCTGTGTGCCCTCCTCGACGATCAGCGCGTAGGCCGAGACGTGGTCGGGACCGGCGCCGAGGGCCGCGTCCAGGGAGGCTCGCCAGTCGTCGTCGGACTCGCCGGGGGTGCCGTAGATCAGGTCGAGGTTGACGTGCTCGAACCCGGCCGCGCGGGCCTCGGCCACGCAGGCCTCGGGCCGGCCGGGGGTGTGGGTGCGGTCGAGGATCCTCAGCACGTGCTGCCGCGCGCTCTGCATGCCGAAGGAGATCCGGTTGAAGCCGCCCTCCCTGAGGGCCGTCAGATACGCCGGGTCGACCGACTCGGGGTTGGCCTCCGTGGTGACCTCCGCGTCGGCCGCCAGGCCGAACTCGTCGCGGATCGCGGCCAGCATCCGCACCAGGTCGTGCGCGGCCAGCAGTGTGGGCGTGCCGCCGCCGACGAAGACCGTGCGGACCTCGCGGGGATCGTCGCCGAACACCTTGCGGGCCAGACGGACCTCGTCGACGAGGGTCTCGGCGTAGTTGTCACGGGAGGCGAGCACTCCGCCCGTGCCGCGCAGCTCGGTGGCGGTGTACGTGTTGAAGTCGCAGTAGCCGCAGCGGGTGGCGCAGTAGGGGACGTGCAAGTAGAACCCGAGGGGCCGGTCGGCGGCCCCGGCGAGCGCCTGTGCGGGCAGTGCGCCGTCGGCGGGGACGGGCTCGCCGTCGGGGAGTGCGGAAGGCATGCCTTCCATTGTCCAGCACCGGGACGGTTGCCCCGCCGTCACTGCGCCTGCAGCACCAGCAGGGCGAGGTCGTCCTCCGGCGGGCGCTCCCCGAAGTCGTGCACGAGCCGCCGGATGCGCTCGGCGATCGGTTCGGCGTCGAGCCCGGCGCAGTCGGCGAGGGCCGCGGCCAGCCCGTCGCCGTCGTCGAACTGGCGGGAGCCGCAGCGCCGCTCGGTCACCCCGTCGGTGACGCACAGCAACGTGTCGCCGGGCCTCAGCTCGAAGGTCTCGCAGAGGTACGTCTCGTCCTCGATCACGCCGAGCAGGGTCTGCGGGCGCGCGACCGTACGGACGTCCCCGTTCCGGTCGAGCACCAGCGGCAGCGGGTGCCCGGCGCAGGCGAGGGTGCAGCGGACGCCGCCGTCGAAGGGGACGAGTTCGCCGTAGAGGAGGGACAGGAAGCGGGTCTGGGGGCCGTCGCCGGGGGCGAGCGGGCCCACGAGGGCCCGGGCGGCGGCGTCGGCCGCCTCGGTGGCGTCGTCGAGGAGGAGCTGGTTGAGGCGGTCCAGGACGTCGGCGACGCCGTAGCCCTCGCGGGCCAGCAGCCGCAGCCAGGGCCGGGCGAGTCCGATGACCACGGCCGCCTCCGGGCCCTTGCCCTGTACGTCGCCCACCGCGAAGCACCAGCGGCCGTCACCGGCCGGGAAGAGGTCGTAGAAGTCGCCGCTCGGGCCGCCCTGGTCACACGGCTCGTAGACGAGGGCGCTGCGCACTCCGGGGATCTCGGCGACCGCGCCCGGCAGCAGTCCGCGCTGGAGTACGGCGCTGATGGTCGCCTGGCGGGCGTACTGCCGCGCCGCGCCGATGCCGAGCGCCACCCGTCGGCTCAGGTCCTCCACCAGCCCGGTGATCTCGTCGGGGAAGCGGAGCAGTCCGGCCCGGCCGATCACGAGCGTGCCGAGCGGGCGCCCGCCGGCGATGAGGCGGTAGGCGAGCGCCGAGCCCTCCGCCGCGCGCGGGCCCAGGGCCTCGCCCGGCCAGGGGTAGGGCACGGGCCCGGAGCGTAAGTCGTCGTCGGCCGGGCGCGGAGGGTCCTTCTCCAGGGCGCGGCGCAGCTCCTCGATGCGGTTCTCGCTGCCGTGCCAGACGCGGGCGAGCCGTGGCCCGGCGGCGCCGGTCCCGTCGCTCCAGACCGCACCGCCCTCGCCTCCGCCCCAGCGGGGTGATCCCCACCGTGCCGTGGACTCGTCCTCCAGCCACACCGCGCACCAGTCGGCCAGCCGGGGCACGAGCAGCTGCCCGGTGAGCGCGGCGACCAGGTCCTCGTCGAGCTGCCCGGCGAGCAGGTCGGAGGCCTCGGCGAGGAAGGTCAGGGCGCCGCGGCCCAGCCACTCGCGGTCGCGTTCGGCGCGCTGCGGTTCGGGCGCGAGGATCTCCGCGACGCCGAGTCCGGGCTCCTCCTCGTACGCCTCGGTCTCCTCCTGGTCGTCGCCGGCGGGCAGCCGCGCCCACACCGTCTTGACGCCGGTCCGGTAGGTGATGCCCCATTCCTCGGCGAGGGCGGCGACGAGGCGCAGTCCCCGGCCGTACTCCGGGGGCTCGTACGGCGCCTCGGCGGCGTGGCCGCGCGGGGCGCGCGAGGGGTGCTGGTCGGACACCTCCACGACGCACGTCCCGGTCTCCGGCTCCAGGCGGCAGATCAGCTCGACGTCGGTGCCCGCGTGCACCACGGCGTTGGTGACCAGTTCGCTGACGACCACCAGGACGTCGTCGGCCAGGCGGTCGGGAACCGTCAGGCCGAGCTCCCGCCACTCGGTGAGCGCCGTGCGCGCCAGCGCGCGGGCGGAGCCCGGCGCGAGGGGGCTTCCGGGCAGCGTCGCATGCGTCTGGGTACGCGT
Source organism: Streptomyces carpinensis (assembly GCF_002154505.1). Classification (GTDB taxonomy): domain Bacteria; phylum Actinomycetota; class Actinomycetes; order Streptomycetales; family Streptomycetaceae; genus Streptomyces; species Streptomyces carpinensis. The sequence continues at coordinate 18,002 of NZ_MUBM01000389.1, forward strand.
CTCCGCGTGCTGACGCGCGGCCGTGCCACCGACACGGGAGAGGGTCTCCCGTTGCGTCGGAATTGCCACCATGACGGCTCCCCGGACGGTGCGGACGCGCGCCCCTCGGCACGCACGACGCCGACAGGGTGACAGAAAGACCGCACCCATGAGCACCGAGTAACCGAAATGAGCCACCCAGGACACGAACCGGACGCGACCCGCATACGAAGACGGACAGACCCGATCACCGGACCTGTCCGCTTCGTTCTTTTCACGGTTCTGCGCCCGGCCGGGTTTCAGGTGCTCCCGGCCGGGTTCCAGGCGCCCCGGTCAGGACTCGCGGGTGCCCGCGTACATCTCGTCGATCAGATGCCTGTACTCACGCTCCACCACCGGCCGCTTCAGCTTCAGCGACGGGGTGATCTCGCCGTGCTCCACGTCCAGGTCGCGCGGCAGCAGGCGGAACTTCTTGATGGTCTGCCAGCGCTGCAGGCCCTCGTTGAGCTGCCTGACGTAGCCGTCGACCATCTCGACCGTCCGCGGGGCGGCGACGATCTCGGCGTACGCCTTGCCCTCCAGGCCGTTCTCCTTGGCCCACTCCAGGATCGCGACCTCGTCCAGGGCGATGAGGGCGGTGCAGAAGTTACGGTCGGCCCCGTGGACCAGGATGTTGGAGACGTACGGGCACACGGCCTTGAACTGGCCCTCGACCTCGGCGGGCGCGATGTACTTGCCGCCGGAGGTCTTGATCAGGTCCTTCTTTCGGTCGGTGATGCGCAGGTAGCCGTCCGGGGAGAGCTCGCCGATGTCGCCGGTGTGGAACCAGCCGTCGGACTCCAGCACCTCGTGGGTCTTCTCGGGCAGCCCGTGGTAGCCCTGCATGATGCCGGGGCCGCGCAGCAGGATCTCGCCGTCGTCGGCGATACGGACCTCGGTGCCGGGCAGCGGCTTGCCGACGGTGCCGGTGCGGTAGGCCTCGCCCGGGTTGACGAAGGAGGCCGCGGAGGACTCGGTGAGTCCGTAGCCCTCCAGGATGTGGATGCCGGCGCCCGCGAAGAAGTAGCCGATCTCCGGCGCGAGCGCGGCGCTGCCCGACACGCAGGCGCGCAGCCGGCCGCCGAAGGCCTCGCGGATCTTGGCGTAGACGAGTGTGTCGGCGACCTTGTGTTTGGCGGCCAGGGCGAAGGGCGCGGAGTGCACGCCGGTGCGCTTGAAGTTGTCCTGGGTGACCTTGGCGTACTCGCGGGCGACCTCGGCGGCCCACTGGAAGATCTTGTACTTGGCCGCGCCGCCCGCACGGGCCTTGGCGGCGACGCCGTTGTAGACCTTCTCGAAGATGCGCGGCACGGCCGCCATGTAGGTGGGCTGCACCACCGGCAGGTTGTCGATGATCTTGTCGACCCGGCCGTCGACGGCCGTGACGTGGCCGACCTCGATCTGCCCGGAGGTGAGGACCTTGCCGAAGACGTGCGCGAGCGGCAGCCACAGGTACTGCACGTCGTCGGGGCCGATCAGGCCGGTGGAGGCGATCGCCTTGGCCATGTACGACCAGTTGTCGTGCGGCAGCCGGACACCCTTGGGGCGGCCCGTGGTGCCGGAGGTGTAGATGAGGGTGGCGAGCTGGTCCTTGCTGAGCGCGCCGACCCGCTCCTTGATCAGCTCGGGGTGCTTCTCCAGGTAGGCGGCGCCGCGCTGCTCCAGCTCGGCCAGGGTGAGCACCCACTCGCCGGTCTCGACGCCGGCCGGGTCGATCACGACGACGTGGTGCAGTTCGGGCAGCTCGGCTCGCTTCTCGAGCGCCTTGGCCAGCTGGTCGGCGTTCTCCGCGACGAGGACCCTGCTCTCGGAGTCGGAGAGGATGAAGGCCGACTCCTCGGCGTTGGTCTGCGGATAGATCGTGGTCGTGGCCGCACCCGCGCACATGATGCCGAGGTCGGTCAGCAGCCACTCCACGCGCGTGGAGGAGGCGAGCGCCACCCGCTCCTCGGGCTGCACGCCCAGCTCGATGAGTCCGGCGGCGATCGCGTAGACCCGCTGGGCGGCCTGCGCCCAGCTCAGCGACTTCCAGTCGTCCGGGCCCTCGCCTGAGGCCGGCGGCACGGGGTACCGGTAGGCCTCGGCGTCCGGTGTGGCCGCCACACGCTCCAGGAAGAGGGCCGCCACGGACGGCGGACGGTTCTCGATCAGGGTCTGTGCGTCGCTCACGACATCCTCCGGGGCCCGCGACAGTGCGGCGGCTGGCTCAGGTGCGGCTGGGGGTGGCTCACGGGTGGGTGGTGGTACGGGCTGTGGTGCTCGGCCGTGGTCCGGCAGTTGTTTAACTCACGAGTAACTACCGGGCAGGGATCAGAGTAAAGCGCGACCGGCCACCGCGTAAGGGGCTGTGGCCTCTCACTTCCTACCGAGGGCGACCACCCGCATGCACAGGGGCCCGCCGCACTTTCGTACGACGGGCCCCTTTTCACCCGGTTCACCGGGGTGACGGCGGTGCGCTTGGTGCTCCCGACGGTTACTTCTTGCCCTTGGCCGATCCCGCGCTGTCATCGCTGGAGAGCACCGCGATGAAGGCCTCCTGCGGAACCTCCACGGAACCCACCATCTTCATGCGCTTCTTGCCCTCCTTCTGCTTCTCCAGCAGCTTCCGCTTACGGGAGATGTCACCGCCGTAGCACTTGGCGAGGACGTCCTTGCGGATGGCGCGGATGGTCTCGCGGGCGATCACGCGCGAGCCGATGGCGGCCTGCACGGGCACCTCGAAGTTCTGCCGCGGGATGAGTTCCCTGAGCTTGGCGACGAGCCGGACGCCGTACGCGTACGCCTGGTCCTTGTGGGTGATCGCCGAGAAGGCGTCCACCTTGTCGCCGTGCAGCAGGATGTCGACCTTGACCAGGCTGCTGGACTGCTCGCCGGTGGGCTCGTAGTCGAGCGAGGCGTAGCCGCGGGTCTTGGACTTCAACTGGTCGAAGAAGTCGAAGACGATCTCCGCGAGCGGCAGGGTGTAGCGGATCTCGACCCGGTCCTCGGAGAGGTAGTCCATGCCGAGGAGGGTGCCGCGCCGGGTCTGGCACAGCTCCATGATCGCGCCGATGAACTCGGTGGGCGCGAGAATGGTGGCCCGCACGACCGGCTCGAAGACCTCGTCGATCTTGCCCTCGGGGAACTCGCTCGGGTTGGTGACGGTGACCTCGCTGCCGTCCTCCATGATCACGCGGTAGACCACGTTGGGGGCGGTGGCGATCAGGTCGAGGCCGAACTCGCGCTCCAGCCGTTCCCGGATCACGTCCAGGTGCAGCAGGCCGAGGAAGCCGACGCGGAAACCGAAGCCGAGGGCGGCGGAGGTCTCCGGCTCGTAGACCAGCGCGGCGTCGTTGAGCTGGAGCTTGTCCAGCGCCTCGCGCAGCTCCGGGTAGTCGGACCCGTCCAGCGGGTACAGCCCGGAGAAGACCATGGGCTTGGGGTCCTTGTAACCGCCGAGCGCCTCCTCGGCGCCCTTGTTCTGGCTGGTGACGGTGTCACCGACCTTGGACTGGCGGACGTCCTTCACACCGGTGATGAGGTAGCCCACCTCGCCGACGCCGAGACCGTCGGCGGGCAGCATCTCCGGCGAGTTGGTGCCGATCTCCAGCAGCTCGTGGGTGGCGCCCGTGGACATCATCCGGATCCGCTCGCGCTTGTTGAGCTGGCCGTCGATGACACGGACGTACGTCACGACGCCCCGGTAGGAGTCGTAGACCGAGTCGAAGATCATCGCGCGGGCGGGGGCGTCCTTGACGCCGACCGGGGCGGGGATCTGCTCGACCACCTTGTCCAGCAGCGCCTCGACGCCGAGGCCGGTCTTGGCGGAGACCTTCAGCACGTCGTCGGGGTCGCAGCCGACGAGGTTGGCCAGCTCCTCGGCGAACTTCTCCGGCTGGGCCGCCGGCAGGTCGATCTTGTTGAGGACCGGGATGATCGTGAGGTCGTTCTCCATCGCCAGGTAGAGGTTGGCGAGGGTCTGCGCCTCGATGCCCTGGGCCGCGTCGACGAGGAGGATGGTCCCCTCGCAGGCGGCGAGAGACCGTGAGACCTCGTAGGTGAAGTCGACGTGCCCCGGGGTGTCGATCATGTTGAGGATGTGCGTGTTGCCGGGGTCGTGGGTGGGGGCCCACGGCAGACGCACCGCCTGGGACTTGATCGTGATGCCGCGCTCGCGCTCGATGTCCATGCGGTCGAGGTACTGAGCGCGCATCTGCCGCTGCTCGACCACACCGGTCAGCTGGAGCATCCGGTCGGCGAGCGTGGACTTGCCGTGGTCGATGTGCGCGATGATGCAGAAATTGCGGATCAGAGCCGGGTCGGTACGGCTCGGCTCGGGCACATGGATAGGGGTCGCGGGCACGCAGGGTCCTGATTCTTGAGGCGTCCGCATACGTGTGCTTGTCCGTCTGCGGTCTCGGGTCGGATCGATACGTAGTCTCCATGGTCCCACGGACGGCGACCTGCGACGGGTTTGGGCCACTCGATGAGCCGCTGGTAGTGTGAGGGGCTGTGTCTCATGCCCTCTCAGCACGAGGCACCTCGGAAAATTTCGAAAGAGAAGGCTCATTCGTGGCGAACATCAAGTCCCAGATCAAGCGGATCAAGACCAACGAGAAGGCCCGGCTGCGCAACAAGGCCGTCAAGTCCTCCCTGAAGACCGCGATCCGCAAGGCCCGTGAGGCCGCTGCCGCGGGTGACGCCGAGAAGGCCGTCGAGTACCAGCGCGCTGCCGCGCGTCAGCTCGACAAGGCCGTCTCGAAGGGCGTCATTCACAAGAACCAGGCCGCCAACAAGAAGTCGGCGCTGGCTTCCAAGGTCGCGTCCCTCAAGGGCTGAGCTTCCTGACTTGACGCCGGAAGGACCCGAGCGGGCCCTCTCTCATCCGCTCCCGACCGGCACCCAGGATCCATGCGCGGCCTGCGTTCGCCACGCGGGCATGGATCCACGAGCGTGACCGAAGGCCCCGACCGCATCCCTTCCCCAGGGACAGCGGGCGGGGCCTTCGGCTTGCCCGCTCCTCGGGCAGGCAGGCCGGGGTGCGGCCTCACCGCGACGTGCCGGACCCGTGCCCCGGACGGCCATGGCCGGTCCGGCTCAAGGGCGTCTCCCGGCAACGCTCTGACGCCGTGGATTGTGTCTCGTGACGGCCGTGACCGGTCCGGCTCCGGGGCAGACTCACCGTCGACGTGCCGGACCCGTGCCGCGGACGGCCATGGCCGGTCCGGCTCAGGGACGGTCTCCCAGCAACGCCCTGGAGCGGTGTCTCGTGACGGCCGTGGCCGGTCCGGCTCGGGGACAGACTCACCGCGACGTGCCGGACCCGTGCCCCGGACGGCCATGGCCGGTCCCGCTCAGAGACGGTCTCCCAGCGACGCCCTGGAGCGGTGTCTCGTGACGGCCGTGGCCGGTCCGGCTCGGGGACAGACTCACCGCGACGTGCCGGACCCGTGCCCCGGACGGCCATGGCCGGTCCCGCTCAGAGACGGTCTCCCAGCGACGCCCTGGACCGTGACGGCCGTGGCCGGGCGGGCGGGCCCTACTAGGCCCGGCCCCGCGAGCGTGCTGCCCGGGCGATGGTCACCACGGCCTTCTCCAGGGCGTACTCCGGGTCGTCCCCGCCGCCCTTCACCCCGGCGTCCGCATCGGCCACCGCCTTGAGCGCCACGGCGATACCGTCCGGGGTCCAGCCGCGCATCTGCTGCCGGACCCGGTCGATCTTCCACGGTGGCATCCCGAGCTCCCGCGCCAGGTCGGCGGGCCGTCCGCCGCGCGCGGACGACAGCTTCCCGATGGCGCGCACGCCCTGGGCCAGCGCACTGGTGATCAGGACAGGTGCCACGCCCGTGGCGAGCGACCACCGCAGCGCCTCCAGGGCCTCCGCGGTCCGGCCCTCCACGGCCCGGTCCGCGACGGTGAAGCTGGATGCCTCGGCCCGGCCGGTGTAGTAGCGCCCGACGACGGCCTCGTCGATCGTTCCCTCGACGTCGGCGACCAGCTGTGACACCGCCGACGCGAGCTCGCGCAGGTCACTGCCGATCGAATCCACCAGCGCCTGGCACGCCTCGGGAGTGGCCGAGCGTCCGAACCCGCGGAACTCGCCCCGCACGAAGGCCAGCCGGTCGGCCGGCTTGGTCATCTTCGGGCAGGCCACCTCCCGCGCCCCCGCCTTGCGCGCGGCGTCCAGCAGCCCCTTGCCCTTCGCGCCGCCCGCGTGCAGCAGCACCAGAGTGATCTCCTCGGCGGGCGCCCCCAGATACGCCTTCACGTCCTTGATCGTGTCGGCCGAAAGATCCTGTGCGTTGCGTACGACCACGACCTTGCGCTCCGCGAAGAGCGACGGACTGGTCAGCTCGGCGAGCGTGCCGGGCTGCAACTGCTCCGGGGTCAGGTCCCGTACGTCCGTGTCGGCGTCGGCGGCCTTCGCGGCGGCCACCACCTCCTGCACGGCACGGTCGAGCAGGAGGTCCTCCTGGCCCACGGCAAGGGTCACCGGGGCGAGAGGGTCGTCGTTCGCAGTCTTCCTGGCCATCGCGACAAGCATCCCACGGGGCACTGACAACGCGGGGCCTCGGACCGGCCCGCCGGTCCGCGGCCCTCGTCACGGCTCCTCGCGCCAGCCGTCCCACTCCCCCGCGAACGCGTCCAGCTCGGCCGGGTCGAGCCGGCCCTCCTCGTCCC
>NZ_MUBM01000039.1 GCF_002154505.1 Streptomyces carpinensis
GACGTGGGGTGCGGGCCGGGGCGGATCACGGCGTTCCTGAGTGAACTGGGCGTGGACACCTTCGGGATCGACTTGTCACCCGCGATGATCGAGGTGGCTCGACGGGAACACCCGAGCCTGCGGTTCGAGATCGGATCCATGACGGACCTCTCGCTCGCCGACGACTCGATGGCCGGCCTGGTCGCCTGGTACTCGCTGATCCACGTCCCCGACGACGAGATCGGCTCGGTCTTCGCACACTTCCGGCGGGTGCTGCGGCCCGGTGGCCCACTGCTCCTCGGCTTCCATGTCGGTAGTGAGTCGCGGTTGAAGACGCAAGGCTACGGCGGCCATCCGATGAAGGTCCACGTCCATCGCCGCCGGCCCGGCCAAGTGGCGGCCTGGCTCAGCGATGCCGGCTTCACGGTCGAGGCACGGACGACCCTCAGCTCAGCCGAGAGCACGCTCGGGGGAATCCTCTTCGCCCGCCGGCGGTCTGATCCCCAGTAGGGCCCCAACTCCGCAGCAAGTTCGGCCGATTGTGCAGTCCGCGGTGTGCTCGTCACCAGGCGCACGCNNTGGTGAACATGCGTGCGCCTGTGGGGTGCCATTCGAAGAGCAGGACGGTGGCGTCGTCCGTCAGGCGGTGCTGCTGGTGGTCGAGGATGGCGTGCACGAGGCGGCGCAGGACCTCGAAGGCGGGTTCGCCCGCGGCGGTGGCGCGGAGGATGAAGTCGACGAAGCGCTCCTCCCCGAAAAGTTCGCCGTCCGAGGACCGGGCGTCGACGACGCCGTCGGTGTAGCACAGCACGCGGTCTCCGGGTTCCAGCTGGGCCGCGTGGACACGCCGGGAGATGTCCGGGTGTGCGGGTCCCATCCCGAGGGGCAGCTCGGGAGGGCTGTCGAATGCGCCGGGCACGACGTCCTGGCGGCGCAGCAGGATGGGTGGCGGGTGGCCGCAGTTGGCCCAGCTGAGCTGCCCTGTCGTGCGCTGGAGGTGCAGGAACACACCGGTCGGGGAAGGCCTCGTGGATGGTCTTGTCGATGGTGTCGATGATGCCGGGCAGTTTCCCGCCGCCGCGGCGCGCATTGCGGCAGGCGGCGAGGGCGACGGAGGAGGTCAGTCCCGCGTACAGGTCGTGTCCCATGGCATCGATGACCGCGGCATGCAGGACGTCGCCCAGCAGGGCGTGGTCGAAGGCGTCGCCTCCCAGGTTGTAGGCCGGTTCCAGGATGGCGCTGGAGGTGACGTACGGCGTGCCGATGGTCTTGGGCGGCAGGAAGGCCCACACCAACTCCGCAGGCAGCCCCATGGGCTGTCTGCGCTGTGCGTTGGCGTAGCTGTCGCTGTGCGTTCCCTTGCTGATCAGGACGAAGGCGATGAGGGAGGCCAGGGCCCGGCACCGGTTCAGGACGGCGGCGTTGAGGTTGGGCGCCTGGACGCCCAGAACGCCGATCCGTTCGACGCCGTCCATCACCGGCAGCCACAAGGTCAGCGCGCCGGAGTCGTCCTCGGTGATACGCGCCGAGACGGTCCGGTACGCCCAGCCCGCCAGGGTGGAGTCGATGGGCAGTCGCTGAAGCCAGGTACCGCGGCTGCCGGGAAGAGCAACCAGGTACTCCTGCTGCAGATCGGCGCAGTACAGAGTCAGCCCGATGATCCCCAGAGCCGAGTAGTGGCGCTGGAGCAGTGCCGGCAGATCCTCGGGGGCCAGTTCGTGAAAGGCCTGCATCAGCTCGTTGATGACCGGGTCATCGCCCGGCCCCGCCAGCTCACTCACAGCCGCTCACCCGCTGTAACGCGTCAACCGTCCTGCCTACCCTCCCACCGTAGAAGTCCTGGTCCGATCCCGCCCGACATAGATCGACCACGGGTCTGCGGCGTGGAGTGCTGCTCCTTCGAGGCATCGGGGTGGGCCACGTGGCACGGGGCCTACCTGCCGGAAGACTCGATTCGCAGGTCGGCGGCTTGCCGCACTGGCAGGATCGGGGCCATGTCGACAGATCCCTCGCTGGTCAGAGCCCGTGGGCTCTGGGAAGAGCTGGCCGGAGTGCCGGTGTCGTTCGCGCCGACGGGTGGCGTGAACGTGGTCGTCTCCCCGGAATCGAGGATCTGCCCGGTTGGCTGGGTCGGAGTGGTCGCTCTGGGTGGGTCGGCGATCGTGACGGCGCCGAGCGAAGGTGATGCCGTGATCGTTCGCGAGGCACTGAAAGGGCTGCCGGCGCACGATGTCGTGGATGGCGTACTGATCCCGCAGGTGCTGCCCGTTGCCCGGGTGCTCGGGCCGGCGACTTTGGCGTACGTCTCCCTGGAGAGTTTCCGCCCGGCACGAGCCGATGCGTTGACGGTAATGGAACTGCCGGCCAGTCGTCCGGAGCTGCGGCGTCTGGATCAGGCGGCTGGTGATGAGGACGCCGGTGAAGCCGCTCTCGACGAGATCACCTCGCCCGCGTTCGTGATTCGTGAGGAAGGTCGGGTCATCGCTGCTGCCGGATACAGAACCTGGCCGAGCCGGACCGCCCACATCGGCGTACTGACGGCGCCCGAGGCGCGAGGACGGGGACTGGCACGGGTGACGGGTTCGGCAGCGGTTGCGCACGCGCTCGCTGCCGGGCTGCTGCCGCAGTGGCGCGCGCGGCCTCCTGCCTCCCGGCGTGTTGCGGCCGCATTGGGGTTCGAGGAGTTCGGCTCGCAGCTCAGTGTCGAGCTCGCTCAGGACCTGTCCCGCCGATCGGCTCATGGGCCGGGGGGTGGAGCTCGACGCGATCTGGCAACCTGTCAGGCTCATATGGCCGACTGAGGGACGGTTGGGGCCCGACGCCTCCGGGAGCCGCGCTCGAGAGCAGCCATCGGACGGTCAGGCGGCCGGGGGTGGCAGGGAGGCGTCCAGCAGGGAGAGAAAGGCGGAGGCCGCGGGTGACGGTGTGAACCGGCTCCAGACGAGGCGCTCCACCCGTATCGGCCCGTTGGTGATTGGCACACACCGCAGTCCGTGCAGTTCGGCGGTGAACGTCGCGGGCAGCAGGGCGATGCCCAACCCCTGGTGGACCATCCGGACCATGAGCTCGACACCGGACACCTCGAAGGCGACCTCGCGTCGCAGGCCGGCGGCCGCGAACGCCTGGTCGGACTGGGCGCGGGCGGCGCTGCCGTCGGCGAAGTCCACAAACACCTCTTCGGCGAGGAGGCGAAGGTCCACCTCGTGGTGCGCTGCCAGCGGGTGGCCCGGGGCGACCACCGCGACATGCTGCCCGCGGCCGAGCTCCCTGTCACTGACGCCCTGCGGCCCGAAATCGGGCTGTACGCCGAGGAACGCCGCGTCCAGCACGCCTTCACGCACCTGCTCGACGAGCCGCTCGCTGGAGCCCGTCCGGAGACTGATCCGTACCTGGGGATAGCGCAGGCGGTACTCCCGGAACACCGCGGGGAGATCGACGGCCGCCACGGTGGGGATCGAGCCGACGGTCAATGTGCCCCGTATCTCGCCGGTGGCCGCCGCCACCTCCGCCCTGGCCCGCTCGGCCGCTTCCAGGGCCTGGCGGGCGGCGGGCAGGAACGCCTCTCCGGCGGCGGTCAGCCGCACCCGGCGACTGGTCCGCTCGAACAACCGGGCACCCAACTCCTTCTCCAGCCGGGCCACTTGGTGGCTCAGCGCGGACTGGACGATGTGGCACTGCTCGGCGGCGCGGGTGAAATTGGCGGTTTCCGCCACCGCGAGGACGTAGCGCATCTGCTGGAGATCCATCGATCAATCGTGAAACACGATGGATCGGATGACAAACATGCGTTGGACCAATGGATGCCTGCTCCGCGATGCTGAACAGGGGCAGGCCGCGGCAGCCGTCGACCGGCCACCGCCCCGGACCGACGACGTCCAAAGCCGTCCGCCCCCTCGTACCGCCACCGGCGCCCCGGGCGCCCCGACCCCGCGGAGACACCCATGCGCGTGATCGACTTCGACCACCTCGTCCTGAACGTCGCCGACATCGAGCGCTCGCTCGCTTTCTACACCGGCCCTCTGGGCCTGCGGCCGGTGCGGGTGGAGGAGTGGCGGGCGGGCCAGGTCTCCTTCCCCTCGGTGCGGGTGAGCCCCACCACCATCATCGACCTCGTCAAGGCGCCCCACGAGCAGCCGGAGGGCTCCAACGTCGACCACATCTGCCTGGTGGTCGAGCCGCTCGACTGGCAGCAGGTCGTCGATTCCGGCGTCTTCACGGTTCTGGACGGCCCCGGGGAGCGCTTCGGCGCGCGGGGCACCGCGGTCTCCCTCTATGTGCGGGACCCGGACGGCAACACCGTGGAACTGCGCTGGTACCCGCAGGACGCATGACGGCCCCCGCGGCGCCCCGTCGGAGCCCCTGGAGTTCGATCGGGCGGCCTGCCGGGTATTGGCCGGGCAGGGCCGCGGACGACCACCTTGGTCGGTGCGCGTGCGGGACACGGGTCGGGCTTCGCGCGACCCGCTCCGTCCGGGACGGGGGAGGCATCGGTGGCCGGGCGTGCCGGTATGAGTGGCGGGTGTATGGCGTGTGACCTCACGGCCGGCAAGGCTCCGCTGCCGGGCGGGAACGTGCTGCGGACCGGCTCCTGGGTTGTCGAGCACTGTGTCGGGCCGCTGGGGCTGGGCACCCTCGTGGTCAAACCGGCTCGGCATCTGGTCCATGTGGCCGAGTTGACGGCGCGGGAGTCCAGTGAGCTGGGGCCCTTGCTGCAGCGGGTGAGCGCCGCCGTCACCGCGGTGATGGCCCCGGTGCAGGTCTACGTGTGCCTGTGGTCGCATGCCGGCGGAGTTCCCGGCCACATCCACTTCGTCGTGCAGCCGGCAGGGAAAGAGGACATGACCCGGTTCGGCTCCTTCGGTCCCGCGCTTCAGGTGGCCATGGGAGAGGCCGGGCGTCTCCCTGAGCCGGCGGAGGTGGAGCGAGTCTGTGACCGGTTGAGGGAAGCACTCGGTTGACCTGGTCTGCCGGCTCAGGCCGGCGGACTTCGTTCCCCTCACCCGCCGGGGCGCGCTTGCTCCGGGTCAGCAGCCTGCTCATGTGCCAGGGATCCGCCGGGCAGACTCGTGGCGGCAGGGGCTGCCCGGAGCGCCGTACGTCTGACCGGGCACCGTGCAAGACGCCCTCGAAGGCTGCTCGGCAACCTGGTGCACCGCCCGGAACCGGTTCTTCGGGAAGTGAGTGGGGGCTGGGAACCCGCCGTTTCAGGCCTGCGCTCGGCTAAGCCGGGCCTCATTTCTTTGACCGCGCGCGGTGGCTGTGCCGCATCCCCAGCCAGGCACAAGGAATAGCAAAGAACAGGTGCGCATAGTCCCCCGAGCGCGGGAGACGTTGGTCACGTCCGGCACCGGTCGGGGTGGCTGCTCGGGGGGCAGACGGTCACCCTCGCAGCGGGCCGGCCGGTGTCGTGGCGGTCGCCTGCCCGCAGCGGTGTGTGGGGACAGCGCGTGACTCCGCCTCACGCTGCCCAAGACTTGCGCAACCCTTAAACTGTCATCGTGGAGATGATCGATGTGAAGGCCTGGGAGACCGCCGTGCTCGACGGCGGGCCGGCCGACGGCTTGCGCATGAAGGTTTCCGACCGGCCCCGGGTGATCCAGGTGACCTACCCCTGCCCGGTCGAGGCCGCCCCGCCCGGCGTGCGGGCGGAAGGCGTCTACATCTACCGCCGGGACTACGGCGTGACGAGCGAACCGCTGCGGTACGGCTTCGACGCGGCCAGCCCGTGAGGCGAACGGAGCACCGCGTCAGTGGACTGCGCGGCTCTCCGTCGTCGGCCGGGCCGCCTCGGTGTCCTCGGGAGCGGCCTGGCTGAGCCGGGGCGCCGCCTCGGCGGCGCTGTCCTCGGCCCGGGCGGCGGAGGGCTCGGAGGTGCTCCCCTCCTCCTTCATGGCCTTGGCCTCGCTCTTGAGGATGCGCATGGACTTGCCGAGCCCGCGGGCCGCCTCGGGCAGCTTCTTCGAGCCGAACAGCACGATGATCACGATCGCCACGATCAGCAGGTGCCAGGGCTCCAGTCCGTTGCGGAACATCCCGTCCACCCCTCCTCTTCACCGGACAGCGGCACCGCCCCGGAGCGGCGGCACCGTCTGCTCTGATTGCTACATTGCGCAACTGTACAACCAAGGACCGGGTTCGGTCGTCTCCACCGCATGAGTCGGACCGCCGAGGACGGCCTGGGCCGACTCGGGCGCCCTACGAGTCGGCGGGAGACAGCTCAGCGCACGGTCGTGAAAACCCCAGCGCAGTGCAGCACCCGCCCGACCGGTTCGCACAGGTACCGGCGAAGCGCTACAGCCATCCACAGGCGAGGCCAGGGCGCAGGCACCTCGCGCACCCCGCGCCCCGGTCTCAGGCGTCGGAGTCCGGCTTACCGCGCGCCGCCGCGTACGCCTGGGACGGCGTCATGGACACACCGTTGAGGGTGACCGTCCTGTATGTGCTCACCTTGGCGCAGGTCTTGGCCTGATCGGCGGTGGAGGCGTGGGCGTTGGAGACCGCGCTCCCGGTGTCGGCGGGTGCGGGCGAGGACGAACTGTCCGGGTAGGTCGTGCCGCTGGGCCAGTCGCTGCCGATCACCAGGATCAGGCGGTTGCCGGTGCCCTGCTTGAGGCGCGAGTCGGGCAGGCCGAGCGCCTGGGCGGCCGTCCGGGCCTCGGCCTCCTGCCCGGGGCCGTAGGTGAGGCTCGTGGTGGTCGCGTGGCTCGGGGCGTTGGCCGTGGACGTACCGGAGCCGAAGCCCTGTTCGGTGAGGGTGGTCGCGATGGCGGAGGCACGGCCGGTGATGGTGGTGCCGTTCTCCACCGTCACCGCGATCTCGGACGCGGGCACGGGCGGGGCGGTGGCCGTGGGCTTCGTGGTCGCGGTGGCCGCCGTGGACTTCCCACCGGATCCGGTGGTCAGGGACTGGTCGCTTGCGATGGTGGAGAAGAGGGAGCCGGCACCCGCGCCGACCACCACACGGTCGCGGTTGTTCGGATCTGGGGCGGTCTGCATCGTCGTGAAGGTCATGCGCTTGGTGGGGACCTTGTTCAGGTCCGCCGCGAGCGCGACCAGCTTCTTCACACTGCCGAGGCCGTCGTCCACGGTCAGTGCCTTGGTGGCCGCATCGGCCAGGTCGTAGACCGCGGCGGGATCGGTCAGCGTCCCCGCGCTCTTGAACTTACGGATCATCGCACTGAGAAAAATGTGCTGGGAGACGGTACGGCCCAGGTCGCTGCCGTCGCCGAAACCGTGCCGGGAGCGGACGAACTCCAGGGCCGCGACGCCCTTGAGGGTGTGGGTTCCCTTGGACAGCTTCAGGTGCGAGTAGGTGTCGTAGACGTCGTCGCTGACGCAGACGGGCACGCCGCCGACAGCGTCGGACATCTTCACGACCCCGGAGAAGTCGAGCTTGACGAAGTGGTCGATGGTGATGCCGGTGAGCTGGTGGACGGTGGCCACCTGGCAGGCGGGGCCGTACTGCAGCGCGCTGTTGATCTGGCCGTAGTAGCCGGCCGTCGATTGGCCGCTCGCGCTGTCCTTGCAGGCCGGCACGTGGGTCATGGTGTCGCGCGGGATGCTCATCACGGTGGCGTTGGACCGGTCGGCGGATATGTGCACCACCATCTGCACGTCCGCGTTGCTGCCGGTCTGCACCCCGGTCCTCGAGCACCCGCCGCCGAGCTGGCAGTCGGCCTGGCTGGTACGGCCGTCCGACCCCATCACCAGGATGTTGATCGGAGTGCGGCCGAACGCGTCCGCCTTCTCCGTACCGCCCTTGCCGTCCAGGGAGACGCTGTTGATGTTGCCGTTCAGGTGCTGGTAGAACCACCAGCCGACGCCGGCCGTGCCCAGCACCAGGAGCGCCAGACAGATCCCGGCGATCCGCAGCACCCGCCTGCCGCGACCCACCGGGCGCACCCGGCGCCGCGCCGCTGCGCGCCCGCCTCGCGTGGCCGCCTTTGCCGCGGCCCGGCCGCCCGCGGGCCGCGCCGCCCCTGGCGCGGCCTCCCGCTGTACGGGCACCCGGCCGGTGCGGCTACGCGTGGCTCTGTCCCCCGGGCCGTCCCACGGGTCGCTCATCGTCCCACTCCCATGAACGGTCGGGCCCGACAGGCCGGCCGTCGTTGCGACGGCCGGGCGTCAGCGGCGATGTACGGGCAGGCGGGGCATGCGCACCCCACCTTAATTGCGTAGTTGCGCAATCTAACAAACCCACGGTCCGAGCAGTACGGATCCTCACGCGATTCATAAGTGAGGCATCTCATGGGACTGCCTCGAACCGGGTTGCGCTCGCCTGAGCCGGTACGGCAGCGCACAGCGAGTCGCCGTGATCACCATGCGGTGAGGGATCGCCCGTCACGGGTCGGGTGCTTAGCGGCAGCGTACGCGATCGGATTCCTCGAGGGCACGGGGGTGCCCGCGTACGTGCTGCTCACAGCCCCTCGGGCGCGGGACGTCCGCGGTCAGCCGGGGCGGCCCACCGAGGCGGGAGCGCTGCCACGACGTCGCTCGTATCGGGCCCTGGCTGCCACGAGGCCGACGCCGTAGAGCACCAGGACGGCGGTGAGCAGCAGGTAGTACACGGCAGGCAGGGCGGTCAGGCCGAGCACCGGACCCAGCGGTGAGGGGGGCAGCGCCAGACCGATGGCGGCCAGCGTGAGCGCGGCCCACGCGACCGGGCCCGGCCCGC
Organism: Streptomyces carpinensis; assembly: GCF_002154505.1. Classification (GTDB taxonomy): domain Bacteria; phylum Actinomycetota; class Actinomycetes; order Streptomycetales; family Streptomycetaceae; genus Streptomyces; species Streptomyces carpinensis. The sequence continues at coordinate 8,654 of NZ_MUBM01000039.1, forward strand.
GGTGTTCGGCACCGCGACGGGCGGCGCGCAGCAGCACCATCACCAGGGCCTGGGTGATCAGGTTCTCGGTGAACCAGCCGGAGTGGAACACCGCCTCGTCGTCCCCCGTCCCCGGCCCGTGCAGGGCGAGCGCGAGGACGCCGAAGGTGGCCAGGTCGGCGAAGGCGTTGAGTACTCCGAAGCCCGTGATGAAGCGCAGGAGGCCCCGTGGGTTGAGCACGGTGGGCCGGTGCAGCACGGCGGGGTGGGGGCGGTCGTGGGCGAAGGTGAGCTGGGCGGCGTCGAAGCAGAGATTCTGCGTCAGGACCTGTGCCGGAAGCATGGGCAGGAAGGGCAGCAGGAGACCGGCGGAGAGCATCGCGAGGACGTTGCCGAGGTTGGACGACAGCGTGATGCGCAGGTAGGTGGCGATGTTGCCGCCCGCGTACCGGCCCGCGGTGACGGCGTGGGCGATCGCGGTGAGGTCCTTCTCGGCGAGCACCACGTCCGCGCTTTCCCGGGCGACGTCGGCGGCTTCCCGAGGGGCGATGCCGACATCGGCGGCGCGCAGCGCGGGCAGGTCGTTGGCACCGTCGCCGAGGAAGCCCACCGTGTGCCCGGCCCTCCGCAGGGCCCGGATGATCCGGGCCTTGTGCTCCGGGGTGCAGCGCGCGAAGACAGTCGTGCGAACCGCGGCTTCGGTGAGTTCGGCGTCGTCGAGGGTGTCCACGCGGTCGGCGGTGAGCACGGCATCCTCGCCGACGGGGATACCGAGATCGAGGCACGCGCGCGTGGCCGTTCCCGGATGGTCGCCGGTGAGGACCTTGACGGTGACACCCCGGTCGATGAGGACCTCGAGCGCGTCGGCGGCGGTGGGCGCCAGCGCGTCCCGGAGGGTGATCAGTCCGCGGAAGGCGAGGCCGCGCGCATCGGCCGGCGTGTAGTCGCGCCTGCGGGCGGAACGCTCTGCCGTGGCCACCGCCAGGACACGCACGCCGCCGTCGGCCTGTCGGGCGGCGAGGCCGCACAGCCGCTCGCGCTCGTCGTCCGCGAGTGCACACCGTTCCAGTACGGCCTGGACGTCGCCCTTGACGACCAAGGTGTGGGAGCCGAGCCGGCCGGGGGTCTTCACCACTGCGGTGGCGAGGCGACGGTCGGGAGCGAAGGGCACGGCCGCGACCCCGTCGTACGCCAAGAGCTCGTCCTCGCCGACCGCGTCCAGGACGGCCTCGTCGAGGGCGTCGGGTTCCGGCAGGTCCGCGAGCTGGAGGGCCCACCACGCGTTGACGGCGGCCCAGTGCAGGACGTCGGGGTCCTCCCGGCCGTCCGGGCCCAGGGAGCGGTCGACGACCGGTCGGTCCTGGGTGAGGGTGCCGGTCTTGTCCAGGCAGAGCACGTCGACGGCGCCGACGTCGTGCAGGGCGGGCAGTCGCTTGACGATCACGCCGTGCGCGCGGGCCAGCAGCGAGGCACCGCGGGCCAGACAGACGGTGACGAGGACCGGCAGCATCTCCGGGGTCAGCCCGACCGCCACCGCCACGGCGAACGGCAGCGTCTCCAGGCCGCGCCCGCGCAGCGCCGCGTTCGCCATCAGCACCAGCGGCGGAGTCAGCAGCATGAACCGGATGAGGATCCAGGAGATGCCGTGGACGGAACGGTCGAAGGCGCTCGCCTCCGGTCGGTCCGCGGTGCCGTCGTGCGCGGCGGCGAACCGGGTGTGCGCGCCGGTCGCGGTGACCACCGCGGTGGCGCTGCCGGAGGCCACGCTGCTGCCCTGGAAGCAGAGCTGCGGCTGCTCGAACACCCCGCCGTCGGTCGCACATGCCAGGTCATCAGCGGATTTGGCGACGGGTGCCGATTCTCCGGTGAGCGCCGCCTGGTGCACGGTCAGGCCGCTCGCCCGCAGCAGGCGTACGTCCGCCGGCACCAGATCACCTGGCCCCAGCCGGATCACGTCGCCGGGCACCAGCTCGGCCACGGGTAGCTCGCGGGCGGACGGGGCGGCTTCCTCGTCGGTCCGCCTGAGGGCGGTGGCCGTCGTGGCGACCAGCTCCCGCAGCGCGGCCGTGGACCGGTTGGCCCGGTGCTCCCCGGAGGCGCGCAGTACGCAGCTGACCACGACGAGCAGGAGGATCACCGCGGCGGTGCCCCAGGCGAAGACGGCTGCCGAGACCAGACCGAGGCATCCCAGCACCGCGGTGAACGGGTCCCGCAGGCTGCGCACGAACAGTCGTGGCCAGGAGACTTCGCGCCGGTCCGGGGCAGTGTTCCCACCGAGCCGGGCCAGACGATCCTCGGCCTGCGTCTCGGTCAGTCCGCGCGGGCCGCTGTCCAGCCCTCGCAGCACCTCCAGCACAGTCGGGGCGGAGGCTACCGGGGGGGCCTCCTGGAGGGCGGCGCCTACGGCCGGCGGACCAGGTGTCCCGGCGTCCTGCCCCGCCGCCGCGGTGGTCTCAGCCACCGGTCCCGCGCAGCTCACGCACCGGCGCAAGGGCATGCTGCGAACGTGCGGTCAGCTGTCCGACCATCACGCGCACCACGGTGACGATGTCGGGATCGTCGACGTAGTAGACCTGCCGCCGGCCCTCGCGGCGGGAACGGACGAGCCCGGCGAGCTTCAGCTTGGCCAGATGCTGACTGACCGCGGGCAGCGCACCGCCCACCCGTTCGGCGAGATGCGTGACGTCGCACTCACCCTGCGACAACGCCCACATCAGGTGCAGCCGGGCCGAGGAGGCGAGCAGCCCGAACGCGGCGGCCGCCTCGGCAAGGACTTCGGCGGACGGATCCTCGAAACCACCGACGTTCCCCGTCACAGCCTTCTCCCCTCCCGCCCGCTTCACGGCCGACTCCCATGCGCCCACCCAGTGTAGGCGCCCGGTGGGGCCGTGGACCGCATGCCAAGGCTGCTGCGGGAATGGGTGGCCTGGAGGCTCCGATCGCGATCGGAGCCGGACGTCGACGCGGTCCGCCTCGAGGATCTTGCCGGTGGCGGTCATCGTGCAGGCTGTCGACGATGCCGGCGTCCGGCCGACAAGATCGGCGCAGGCAGCACCCCGGCGTACGAGGAGGAGGCCGGGCGGCGCGGTGGTGTGGTTCGAGTTCGGCGGCGACGGCGGCCGATGAGTTCCGGGGCCCGCTGGGGTCTACCCCTGGACAACCGAAAGCCGCTCACGACCTCTGTGAGGGAACATGACCACCCACGCACTACCACCCGTCGTCGACGCCGCAACCTGGGAGCGCCGACTCCAGGCGCTGCGTGCCCGGGAGAAGGCCGCGACACGGGAGCTTGACTCCATCGCCGCCGAGCGCCGTCGCCTGCCGATGGTCGAGATGCCCGACTACACCCTCGAAGGCGAGGACGGTCCCGTTCGGCTGGCGGACGTCTTCGAAGGCAGGAGGCAACTGATCGTCTACAACCACATGTGGTTCGCGGGCAAGGAATGGCAGTGCCCGGGCTGCACGGGGTTCACCTCGCAGTACACCCGCCTGGAGTTCCTGGACAACTACGACGCGCGATTCGTCATCGTCACCCAGGGCCCGATCAAGGAGGCACTGGCCTACAAGCAGCGGGTCGGCAACCGGATGACCTGGTACTCGACGGCCGACAGCTCCTTCGGGGCCGACGTCGGCGCACCGCCCGACGGAGGATTCGCGGTCAACGTGTTCCTGCGGGACGGCGACACCGTGTACCGCACCTGGCACACCAACGGCCGGGGCACCGAGCAACTCAGTCACTCGTTCGCGCTGATCGACCTCCTGCCGTACGGACGGCAGGAGGAATGGCAGGACTCGCCCGAGGGCTGGCCTCAGTCGCCCACCTACAGCCGGTGGACGACGTCCCAAGACATCGCCGCGCTCTACGGCCCGGACGCCGACGGCGACTGAACGGCCGGCAGGAGCGTTCAGCGGCTGCGTCAGGCCACCGATGGCCCAGTCCTGGGCCGGCGGCCGGCGCCGGAGTGGGGGAAGCGGACCGCGGAGCAGCTGCGGGCGGAAGGTCCGGGCGCGTCCCGCAGGGTTCGCCCGGAAACGTACGGCGCACGCGGTCCGCACGCCCGGGGCCGTCACGGAGTGCGGAACCCCCGAAAGGTCACATGTGTGCGGGTCTTGAAGCCGAGCCGCTCGTAGAGTGCGATCGCGCCGGTGTTCGCCTCGGCCACGTGCAGGAAGGGACGCTCGTCGCGGGCCACGATGCGCGCGACGAGCGCACTGACCAGGCGGGCGGCGTGGCCTCGCCCGCGCGCCTCGGGAGCGGTGCAGACGGCGCTGATCTCGGTCCAGCCCGGAGGCCGCAGCCGTTCACCCGCCATCGCCACCAACGTGCCGTGGTCACGGATGCCGAGATAGGTGCCGAGTTCACGGGTGCGCGACCAGAACGGCCCCGGCTGGGTCCGCGCGACGAGGTCGAGCATCTCGGGCACGCTGTCCGGACCCAGTTCGACCACACCGGTATCGGTCTCGCCCTCGGTGTGATCGGGCAGGCCACTGCCGGGCCGGATCATCTGGCGGCCCTCGAGGACGAACACCGGCTCCCAGCCCGGCGGCGGGGTCGCCGGGCAGCTGAACATGTCGGCGAGCTGGCCCGGACCGAGCAGCCGAGCGAGGTCGGCCCATTGCGCCGCCTCAGGGTCGGCGGGCACCGCGGAGAAGGTAGCGACCCCCGGCAGGTAGGTGGCGGCCCGGCCGAGCCGGCGGGCGAGATGTGCGTGGCGGCCGCGGAGTGACTCGCCCACCGGGTCGTCGAGTGCGACGGCGTCGCGGTCCGCCATCGTGCTGTACCTCTCCTGTCGTGCGCGGTCGGTCGTCCGGGCGATGCGGCCCGGTCCACTCGGCGCCGAGGGTGTCTCCGACTCCGCAGGCGCGGCGAGCTCGAGCCGACCCGACCGATCTCCACCGGGCCCCGGTAAGGAGTCCGATCGTAGACAGGCACCTCCGCGCGGATGGGAGGGGCCGCTCGGACACCGGGATCCACGTCGCGGGCGCCGGGCCTCCCAGCGCCCCACGATGCGGCCGTCGCCGGCCGCCGGATACTGAGCACCAGCGCCGTCGCCTCCGTCCTCGAGGGCACCCTCCTGCCGCACCACGACCTCCCGGGAAACCTTCGTCCACCGCTGCCCCTCCCCCAGGGCAGTTCCAGAGGCGCGCCGGGCGGTTGAAGGCCACTGGTGGTCGCCGGGCATCCAGCCCGCCCTGATCGCTGCCGCGGCCGTGTCGCTTCCGGGCGGGTTCGGGGTCGCCTACGAAGCGCCGACGCTTTCCAGCAGGAGGTGGAGATCGTGGGCGGCTTCGACACTGGCGAGCGTCGAGGCCGCCAGGACGGCTGCGGTCGCGGCGGCCAGGACCGGATGTCGTGGCACGGGTGGAGCGAGGAGGGCGGCGACACGCCGGGGCACCGGACCGGCCGAGGCGAGTGGGTTGCGCCGCCCTCGGCCGAGGAAGCCGAGGACGGCTCCCGCCGCGCGGGAGAGCGCCGAGGCGCGGTGGGAGGCGAGGGCGGCCTTGCCGACCGTGCGGGCGACCCGCCTGCGGTCGCCGGTCGCGTCGGCCGCGTTCTCGTCGGCCCAGCGTTCGATGGTGTACGTGACGGCGGTGGCGAGGGGGCGCAGCAGGGGGTTGGCGGCGGCGCCGAGCTGGGCGAGGGCGACGAACGCGTAGTGGTGGGCGGTCAGGTGGGCACGTTCGTGGGCGAGCAGGATGGCGTGCTCGGTCTCGTCGAGGGTGTGCAGCATGCCGGTGGAGACGACGATCCGGCCGGGCAGCCCGGGGACCGCGAAGGCGTCCGGGGCCTCGTCGTCGATGACGACCAGGCCGTCGTGGGCGGGCATGCAGGCGGCGTCCAGCGCGGCGGTGGTGAGGCTGAGGGCGCGGCGCCAGAGCATGCGGGAGGCCATGATCACGGCGCCGCCGAGCAGCAGTCCGGCGAGGAGGGCGATGGAGAGCTCGGTGGGGTCGTCGTGCTGGGCGGTGTGCGCCGAGACCGGTGATGGCCAGCAGTCCCAGGGAGATGGTGCTTGCCGCGCCCAGAAGCAGGGAGGAGGCGGTGAGCAGCCAGGTGGCCAGGCGCGGCTCGCACCGCTCGGCCAGCGGCCGGGCGCCGAGCGGCGCGAGAAGGCAGAGCAGCAGCGGCAGGTAGACGGCGATGTGCATCCGCGGGGCCCTGCTTACCGGTGAGAGGCGTGCTGGGGGCCGAGCAGCCGGCGCAGCAGGTCGGCGTCGGTGTCGGACAGTGCGTCGGCGAAGCGGGCGAGCACCGCTTCGCGGTCGGGTCGTTCCTCGAGGACGGAGCGCATGCGGCGGGCGGCGAACCCGGCGTCGTCCGTCACGGGCGTGTACGCGTAGGCCCTCGCGTACGGGGTGCGGACGAGCAGTTGTTTGGTGTGCATGCGGGTGAGGATCGTCACCACGCTGCTGTAGGTCAGCTCGCCGCCGAGGCGTTCGGTGACCTCGCCGGGGGTCAGGGCGCCCTCACCCTGCTGCAGCAGGGTGAGGATCTCCGCCTCGCGTGCGCCGTTGGGCCGCTTGGGGCCCCGGTCGTGCGTGGAACCGCCCATGGGGTTTGTCGTTCTCCCGCTCATCTTCCACACCTGCGCAGAACTTCTACGGCGGTGTAAATACTGCCGTCTCCCGAGTGTGTCATGCATTCCTGTGCCGGAGACGGCCCCCGTACCCCGCAGCGGCGTGCGGCAGAAACGGAACCTGGTGTTCCAGGCCCTCGACCCGCTGGATGACACCCGGCCACTGACCACGCCAGCACCGTGGGTGTGTTCCTGGTCGCGGGCGTGCCCGTCCGCACCTTCGCGCTGTGGCAGGTCACCGGCGGCCGCAGGGACGGCGGGGCTGATTCTGGACGAGTACGTCCTGGGGACGAGCATCCCGAACGTCGAGCGCTGCCCGCTCCCCCCGGTCGGGCTGATCGTCGTTGCCTCCCTGCTGCCGCCGGCCCTGGAACTCCAGCGCGGCCGCCGCAAGGGAACGCGGACCCGGAAGCACGCCCCATGAAGATCGCCTTTCCCGCTCCGGCGCCACCCTGTCCACCGCGCTCGTCCTGGGCCTGGACCGCGGCGCCGCGACCCGCCGGAGTCGAGCATCCTCGCCGTCACGGCGATCGCGTTCGCCGCGGGCTCGCCGGCGGCAGCCTCGGCTCCCTGCCCACTGCGCTCGGTACCGCGCTGCGGGTCAGTCCGTGGGCAGCCCGGGGACTTCGTGCTCGCGCAGGGGGCCGACCTGCCAGCCGTGCGTCCGGCAGGCATCGAGGACGTGGGGCAGTGCACGCAGGGTGGTGCGCCAGGAGCCGGTGGCGGAGGTGCAGTCGGAGTCGTGCAGCAGGATGGTGCCACCGCCACGCAGGTCCCGCAGGACGGTGTCCGTGACGGATCGGGGGGTGGCCCGGCGGCGCCAGTCCTCACCCCAGCAGGTCCACAGCACCGGGGCCAGGCCGAGGCGACGGCAGGCCAGGTGAGCGGCGGTCGTCATCACCCCGTAGGGCGGCCGGAAGAGCGCCGGCGGCCGGCCGGTGACGTCGGCCACGGCGTCACGGGCGCGGGCGAGGTCGTCGTAGGTGGCACGAGGGCCACGCACCAGCAGGGGGCGGTGGTGCCAGCCGTGGACGGCGATCTCGTGCCCGGCGGCGGCCATCTCCTTCGCCAGCCCGGGCGAGCGGACCAGCATCGAGCCGAGCAGGAAGAAGGTGGCACGCATTCCGCGCGCCTGAAGGAAGTCGAGGAAGTGCGGGGTGGACAGGTGGTCGGGGCCGTCGTCGAAGGTGAGGGCTATGTGGTCCGGGCGGCCCTGCCCGGACAGGCGCGGCATGGCCGTGTTGCGCAACGGCCCGAACGTGGAGATCACGGGTGCGGCGTGCAGCGCGGCGAGCGCGGGAAGAACCGCGGCCGAGGCGAGCAGGGCGGGACGTGCCTGGGTCATCGCCTGTCTCCGTCCAGGTAGTGGGCAACGGCGGTGAAGCGGGCAGGGGCTTCCGTGTACGCGTAGGCCAGCGGGGCGGCGACACCCAGCGAGACGGTGGCGGCCGCGGTGACGGCCGCAAGGGCGATCCGCCGCCTGCCCGGGCGGCGCGCCGTCGGCGGCGCAGGTGGTGAGGGCCGGGATCCGGTTCGAGCGGCGATGGCGGGCACCGGGCCGGGGCCGAATCGATGCAGGGCGATTCCCGCAGCGCGCTGGGCCTGGCCGCGCGGTCCGTCCAGGAGCTCGGTGAGCACGGGCCCCAGATCCCCGGGGCCACGGATCCAGGCCGCCAGGCCCGCCTCGTCCAGCGCCTCGGCGTTGGTGCGGCCGTGGCCGGGGATGCAGCGGTAGCTGGCCACGGGCAGCCCGGCGGCGAGCGCCTCCAGCGAGGTCAGTCCGCCGGCGTTCTGGACCAGCACGTCGCAGGCGTGCATCAGCCCCGGCATGTCGTCCACCCAGCCGAAGACGTGCTCGATGCCGTCCCGGCGCAACTGCTCGGCAAGAGCGTGGTTGCGCCCGCACACGACCACCGGTACCGCGATGCCCGTCTGCTGTATCTCGGCGGCAGCCCGCCGCACCGGACCGACCCCCCACGACCCGGCGACCAGCAGGGCCAGCGGTGCGTGCGCGGGCAGGCCGAACCGGGAGCGCGCGGCGGCCCGTTGCCCGCCGGCGGCGGGGACGAAGCGGGGATCGGTGACGGGGCCGGCGACGGTGACCGCGGCCGCGCCCTGAGCGTGGGCTTGGGCCGCGGGAACCGGGTGCACGGCCAGGTGTGCGTCGATACCGGGGGCGACCCACAGGGCGTGGACGGAGAAGTCGGTCAGATAGGTGAAGGCCGGCACCGTCAGCAGGCCGCGCCGCCGCAGCGCGCCGAGGACCTGACTGGCGCCGGGGTAGGTCGAGACGACCGCGCATGTGTCCGGCGCGAGCGTCCGCAGCACCCGGCGCTCGGCGCTGCGGAACAGCGTCCGCCACACCGCACCGGGCCGCGCGGCATGGTCGGTGGCCTTGTAGATGCGCTGGTAACCCTCCGGCGCCCAGGTCAGCAGGCGGTGGTAGCCGCCGCACAGCAGCCTGCCCGCACGCGCGGGCAGCAGGTCGAGGAAGTCATGGCGGTCCACGGCGAATCCGTGCGCGGTCAGCCGGTCGGCCAGCCCGGCGGCCGCGCCGTCGTGCCCGGCGCCGACACTCGCGGAGATGACCGCGATCCGCCCGGGGCCCGGACGCTGCGCTGGTGCGGCGGACGGCGAAGGCGCCAGGCCACGCAGCAAGTCGTGGCGGTCGGGCATGGTCGATCAGCCTCCTGACGAGAACGGGGCACGGCCGGGCATGCCCCGAGCCAGGGCGGCACCGCGCGCGGGCCGAGGGCACGCCTGTTCGCGGACCTGGGCCACGACTCGATGACGGCGCCGCCGACAGCCGAAACTACTACATGATGTAGAACTTGAGGAACGGCCACCTCGAAGCGAGGAGTTCGGGCGCGGTCCGCCGACTCGGCGGACCAGGAGACGGGCGCCGCCGAATCTACTACTAGATGTAGAAATAGATGTGGCGCAGGACTACGCAGAAGGGGGAAGGCGCGTCATGGCAGCAGGCTCCATGACCGTCGCCGGGGCGCTGGATCCGCAGGCGCTGCTGGCGAGGTTCGGCGCGTGGGCGGTACTGGTCGTGGTCTTCGCCGAGACCGGGCTGCCCGCCCTCGGCGTCTTCCTGCCCGGGGACACCCTGCTCCTGCCGGCCGGGCTGGCGTGCTCACTCAGCACGCTGGGCGCCGCCCGGCTGTCTCTGCCCCTGGTACTCGCGTGCGCGGGCGCGGGCTCGCTCGCCGGCGCGCAGACCGGGTTCTGGCTGGGGCGACGCGGCGGCCGGTCGATGCGGCTGCGTCGGCTGGAAGGCCGGGGCCAGGCCCGCATGGAGCGCGCCGAGGCGCTGTTCGCACGATACGGGCCCCGGCGGGCGGTGCTGCTGGGGCGGTTCGTGCCGGTGGTGCGCACCCTGGTCCATCCGGCAGCCGGGCTGCTGGACATGCCGACGGCGTCCTTCACCCTCTGGCAGGCCGTGGCCGGGCTCGCCTGGTCCCAGTCACTGGTGCTGGCCGGGTACGTCCTCGGCGAGAGCGGGAGGCGGGGAGCGGCGTTCCTGGCCCCCGCCATCGCCGCGGTCGTCGCCGTGGGACTGCTGCCCACCGTCATCCAGTGGCTCCGCGCCCGCCGGTCCGACCGCCACCCGGTCGCGGTGGACCGTGCGGTGCCTGCGGCGGACACACCGCCCCGGTCCCGGACGGATTCCGGACAGACGCGATGCCGGTGACCTCACCCCCGGCGGACACCACCCCATCCGGCGAGCACCGCCGCCGCCTGTCCTGCCGCTGCCCGACACGCGCCGGGCCCCATGCACCACGGGATCGCCGCCGCCCTCCTGATGCCGATCCGGCGGATTCCTCGCGCTCTTTGCCCATCAAAGCCACAACGTGGCCACCAGGTCCTGTCGTCGAGTTCCCGTCGTCCGCCCGCAGGGCAGACGGGAGTTCGAAACAGGGCCAGGCAGAGCCTCGCCCCGGTCAGTCGCCGTGCAACAGCTGCTGCAACAGCCGCTCGTCCTCCGCCGACAGCTCCGACACGAACCGGCTCAGCACCGCGGCACGGTCCCCGCCCTCGTCCAGCAGCGAGTGCATCCCCGCCGCCGCGAGCCCGGCCTGGTCGTCCACGGGCGCATACACATGGCCGCGCCCCTCGCGCCGCCGGGTCACCAGCCCCTTGTCGCACAGCCGCGTCAGAATCGTAAGAACCGTCGTGTACGCGGCACCGGCCACCTTCGCCTGGACCACCGACGCCGTCACCGGCTCGCCGGCCGCCCACAGGGCAGCCAGCACCTCGCCTTCCAGCTCACCCCGCGCACGCCGCCGGGCCTCCCTGCGGCCGCGCTCACCGCCCGTCACCCGGCGCCTCCTCTGCAAGGCCGTCTTCGACCCGTTCAAGCTACTACGGGACGTAGAAGAACAACCATCTCCGACAGCGAGCCGATCCCGGGCCGCCCGGCGGTGCCTCACAGCCGATCGGCCTGGTGAGCGGCCGAACCCGAGGCCTCACCGTGGAGGCGGCGGGGAGGCACTCGCGTCCCGGTGGCACGGCGAGCTCGAGAGTCAGGTCAGTCGGACGTGCGACCGCGCACGGCCTGCGCCGCGTGCTCGGCGGCCGCGGCGGTCCGGGCGGCGGCTCGGGCGGCACGCCCGGTCACCTTCCAGGCGAGGACGCGCAGGGCTCCGGGACCGGGAGGGAAGATGCCGAGCTGTCCGAGCATCGTGACGTCGTCGCGCACCGCCTCGTGTCGCACCACCTTGCCGTCCCGCAGGCGCAGCACATGGATCTGCTCGAAGTCGATCTCGGCTCCAGTGGGCGGGACCGCCTGGTCGAGGGCGCCGTCGCGGTAGCGGACGAAGGGACCGGTGTGCCGGCCCCGCATGCGCAGCCGCACCCACACCTGTTCGCCCTCGTGGGCCAGGTCGAGAACGGGGAATCGCAGGTCGGTGAAGGCAGAACGCATCCACGCCCCGGACGCCAGCACGCCGGCCGGACCGGGGATCGAGCAGGCGGCCGGGGAGACGACCGATTCGCGATTGGTGAAGTCCTCGTGCACGACCTCGGCAGCCAGCGCCATGTCCCCGGTCTCCAGGACCTTGAAGAGACCGAGGGCCACGTCCTTGGCTTCCATCCCCATCGGTTCATCCCTCTCGCGCACGCGGTGGTTCACCACCCACGGCAGTCGGCCACCACGGGCTCCGTCTCGACCCTGCCTCGCTATTGAGGTTATCCAGCGCCTATTGAATAGATCAAGAGAGTCTTGTTTTGGCTACACTGACCCCCATGCCCACCAAGCGCAGCTATGTCTCACCCCGAAGGGAGCAGGCCGCCGCCCAGACGCGTGCGCTGATCCTCCAGGCGGCGATCCGCCTGTTCGCCGAACGCGGCTACGGGCTGGTCACCGTCGCGGACATCGCGGGCGAGGCCGGCGTCTCCTCCAAGACCGTCTTCGCGAGCGTCGGGAGCAAGAGCGACATCCTCAACGAGATCGTCGATACGGCCGTGCACGCCTCCGGCTACGCACAGGCCATGCGGCAGGTGCTCGCCGGACAGGACCCCGAGTCCGTACTCAGAGCGGTGGCCCACGGCACCCGGGCGGGCAACGAGGGCCAGTTCACCGTGCATGAGGCCATCCACAAGGCTCTGCCGTCCCATGAGGACGGCGCGGCCCTGTGGGAGCGCGCCACCGCGGACTACCGCGACGCGCTCCGCGACGCCGCGCACCATCTGCACACCCTGGCGCCGCTCGCGTGGCCGGTGGAGGAGACGGCAGACCTCCTGTGGTTCTGGTTCGGCCCGAACAGCTGGCGCACCCTCGTGACGGAGAACGACTGGTCCTGGGACAGGGCGGAGGCCTTCCTCCTCCGCACGGCGATCGCCACGCTCTGCACACCGTGAGGGACCTCGGGACGGCGTGCGGCCACGACAGCGGCTCCCCGCCCCGTCCCCGGACTCAGGCGCCGGCGTCCAGGACCGCGCGGAAGCGCGCCCTTCCGGAGAGCATGTGCTCGTACGCCTTCGGCGCCTCGGACAACGGGAACACCTCGACGCGGGGCCTGATCCCGTTGGCGGCGCTGAAGGACAGGTTGTCCTCGTTCTCGATCGGGGTTCCGGTCAGGTGGCCCTGGATGGTGCGCGTGCCGAAGAGCAGCTCTGCGGTGTTCACCTGGATGGGGTCGGCCGCTGCGCCGAGGACGATGAGCCTGCCGCGCGGGGCGAGTCCGGCCACCAGGGGGCTCATGGAGGCTCCGCTGGCGGCGGTCGCGATCACGGCTGACGCACCACCGAGGTCCTGGAGGGCCTCGGCGACGTCCTCTTCGGTGCTGTCGATGTAGTGATGGGCCCCGAGCCGGCGGGCCAGCGGCTCCTTCTCACGGCCCCGGGCGATGGCCACGACCCGGTGTCCGAGACTGCGCGCGTACTGGAGGGCGAGGTGTCCCAGCCCGCCGATGCCCTGCACTGCGACGAGTGCGCCCGGTCGGGAGTCGATCTGCTGCAGCGCCGTGAACGTGGTCAGGCCCGCGCACAGCAGCGGGGCCGCCTCGGCGGCCGGTACATCGTCGGGAATTCGCACGAGACCGCTGGCCCGGGCGTAGGCGACTTCGGCGTAGCCGCCGTCGACCGTCGTTCCGGTCTGCGCCTGGTTGGTGCAGTTGACGAAGTCTCCGCGTCGGCACGGATCACATTCCCAGCAGTGCCCGGCGAGAAAGCCGACGCCGACGCGTTCACCGATCCGCCAGGCGCTGACGCCCGGACCCACGGCTTCGATCAGGCCCACGATCTCGTGCCCGGGCACGATCGGCTGCTCAGGGTCGAGACGCAGCCCCTCGGCGGCCAGGACGTCGGTGTGGCAGATGCCGCAGTACTCGACCCGCACCCTGACCTGGTTCGGGGCGGGATCGACCAGTTCCCGGTCGACGAGACGGAAGTCACGGGTGCCGGTGACCTCCACGGCCCTGTACGTAGCCATGCGTTGCTCCTTGCGATCGTTGGCGTGCGGCTCAATATGACCGACCATCTTGAACATTGCAACCGCCCGCTTCGACGGCCCGCGGTCAAGCCCGGCACTCACGTTTGACGAACAAGACGACCGTTCATATTCTCTCGTGCGAGGGAAGAGGAGTGAGCCCGTATGCCCAGGCCCAGCGTTCGCGAGCAGTTGGTCGATGCCGCCATGGAGTGTTTCCATGAGCGCGGGTTCAACGGCACGGGGATCCAGGACATCGCCCGCACGGCCGGCGTCCCCAAGGGGTCGGTGTACAACCACTTCGACAGCAAGGAAGCACTGGCCGCCGAGGTCATGGACCGGTACGCGGTGTCCCGCAGGCTGGAGATGCTGCGGGACGAGTCCCTCGCTCCCGTGCCACGCCTCCGCGCCCATTTTCGGTACCTCGCCGAAGATCTGGAACGATTCCTCTTCGAGCGCGGGTGCATGTTCGGGAACTTCGGCACGGAGCTCTCGAACCAGAGCGCCGCGATGCGCGGCAACGTCGATTCCCGTCTCAACCTCTGGGCCTCCGCCGTCACACAAGTGCTCGAAGAGGCTCGCGCGGCGGGGGCTCTCACCACCTCGCTCGCCCCCGACCAACTGGGACAGTTCCTCGTGAACGCATGGGAAGGCGCGGTGCTGCGCGCGAAGGTGGCCCGGAGCCGGAACCCTCTGGACGGCTTCTTCGAGGTTTTCGACTCACTCGTCGCCTGAAGCCCTGCCCTTCCGTCACACGCCGAACAGGTCAGGCTTCGCACTCACCCACGCATCAAAGGGGGTCGGCCCTGAGCCGATCGCCTACCAGGCACCCCCGCCCCAACCCGGCAACGCCCGCTTCTCAGCCTGTGGCCGGACCGTCCTACGCGAGGACGGTCCGGCCACAGGCCGTTTCTCTCGTTTTCGCAGACCGAGAGGCATCCCACACTTTCTCACCGCACGCGCTTAACGCGCCCTTGCATTAAAACGCATATGCAAATAACGTCGCATGCAAGCAAGGCGGCGAAAGGGCGTACAGGCGAGGCGCCGCGCGGCTCACCACCACGCACAAAAGGGAACTCCTGATGAGCCTCACCCACCTGCTGCCCGGTTCGCTGGGCTTCGGCACCGCCCCCATGGGCAACATGTTCCGCGCCGTCACCGACGACGAGGCACAGGCCACCCTGCAGGCCGCCTGGGATCAGGGCATCCGCTACTACGACACCGCCCCGTTCTACGGCGCGGGCCTGGCCGAGATACGGCTCGGCGAGATGCTGTCCCGGCAGTCGGGGGCGCGAGGAGATCCCCGCCGCCTTCTGGCACGACCTGCGGGAGACCGGCCTGCTCGACCCGGCCGCCCCGCTCCCCACGGGCGCCTGACCCACCGGGCACCCCGCAGGACCACAACCCCCACGCACGAAGGACCCCGCCGTGGCGTCCACTTCCGTGACCTGCGTCGTCCAGGCGTCCCCCGAGGCGGCCGGGGACCTGATCGGCAGCTTCCACGCCCTGCCCGGCAGGCCGGAGGCCGTCGAGGTCCGGTGGAGCGGCCGCTTCGTCCCCGAGGGTGAGCGACGAGGAGGCCGAGGCTCTCTCCGTCACATCCACCGGGACGGCCTCGAGGCCCTGGCCACGGCAATCGAGACGCGATGACCGGCAGTCCGCGACGCAGTCCGGCAGGCGGAACCCCGACCGATCGACTGATCGGTCGGGGTTCTCGCCGTTGCTCACCCATGAGCCCATGCAGACCAGGCGGCGTAGGTAACCGACGTGCCGGGACCGCACGCACCCGAACTCCTCATCGAAATCGGCTTAATTGACTGTGAAAAACGGGTATTGACCGGTCAAATGAACGGGGCTACGTTTCTGGCCATGGCAGTCCCGGCGTACCTGCGGATCCGCAACGAGTTCGAGCAGCAGATCCGCTCTGGCGCACTTCCCCCCGGCAGTCGGCTTCCCACCGAGGCCGAGCTCCAGCAGCAGTACTCGATCGGTCGCGCGACGGCGCAGCGAGTGCTGACCGAGCTGGCGCAGGCCGGGTTCGTGGAGCGCCACCGCCGGCGGGGCACCTTCGTGACCGAGGGGGCACGGCAGGAGAACCTGCTGCGCTTCGTCAACCCACTGCTGCGAGGCCCGGAGATACCCGGGCGGCACGAGGTGGAGTCCGCAACGGTAATCCCGGCCCGCGACGCCGGAGTGGAGCTGCCCGGCGTGGCCGATGACACGCCTGTGCACCAACTGCGGCGGCTGAAGTACGACCTCGACGACAAGGTGATCGCCGTCGAGCTCTCGGCCATACCGTTCTCGTTGGCACCTCGGCTGCAGGAGGAGGATCTCGACCACCTGACCACGCACGACTACTTCGCCCGGATGGGCATTCCGGCCGCCAAATCCCGCATCTACATCGACCCGATCGCGCTCGACGCGGTGACCGCCGCTCGGCTGCGCGTACCCGAGGGCCACGCAGTTCTCCGGCTCCGCCGGTTGACCTGGCTGACCGACGGCAAGCTTGCCGAGGCCAGGTGGGACGTCAATCGCCCGGACCTCGTCGAGTTCTTCCTCGAACAGACCATTCAGCCCACTACAGACTCGTAGTCCCCGGACGGTCTCCGCCGGTTGGCCCGACCGGCGGAGCGCTCGCCGAGGCGATGCGGCGCACTCGCCCGGCCTCGTCGAATTCCGACACGTGACTCCGCCCGGCAGGGGCCCCCGGCCCCTCCCGCTGCCGGACGGGACCGCGATCGAGATCATCACCGCACCACCTCGACCGGTACAGGCCGGCCGGTTCCGACGACCCACCCGCGCTGCCTTCCCCGGATGCGCAGGGGCGGCCTCGGCCGCCGCTGCCCGGCTGCTGCCCGATGCGTATCGGGACCTCCGCCGAGGGGTTCACCCCAGACGAACACGCCCGGTCGGGCGTTTCGCCCGGCCTGCGTAATGCCTCGGGCGTGCCCGGATTCTCCGGGCACGGCATCACCTTCGCCCCGGTCCTGACCGAGATCGCCGATCTCGCCCGGGGCGGTAGCACCGAGCACGACCTCACCCATCTGGATCCGGGCCGCTGCTTCAGCGCCTGACCACCGGAGGCACCCCATGCACACAGGTTCGACCGGACAGATCATCGGCGTGGTCACAGCCAGTTTGCTGGTGATCGGCTGGGGCGCGGCGATGTCCGTGTACTTCGGACGCCGCGCAAGAACATCCCGGGACTGGCTCTCCGCCAACGAGTCACTTCCGTTGTTCGTCGTCGTCATCACCCAGTTCGCCGCCGCTGCGGGCGGCGGGGTGCTCATCGCCCACGTGGGCATCGGCTACCAGTCGGGTTGGTCGGTGTTCGTCTACGAGGGCTGCGTGCTGGTCGGCTTTCTCCTGCTGATGCTGATCGCCCGGTGGCTGCGCCAGCAGAGCTTCACCACGGTGCCCGACGTCATCAACCGGCTGTTCGGGCAGAACAAGCTGGTCACGGCCATCGCCGCGCTGGCTGCGCTCGCGGTCCCGTTCGGCTGGATAGCCACTCAGTTCGTCGCCTTCGCCAAGCTCTTCGGCCAGCTGACCGGGATCTCCACACCTGTGCTCGTCGCGGTGATCACGGTCGCCTCGCTGACGTTCGTCCTGCCCGGCGGGTTGACCTCGGTGGCATGGGCCGACTTCGTCTTCGGCCTCTTCAAGATCGCGATGGCCCTCGCGGTGGCGTTCTACGGAATCCACCTGGCCGGGGGCTGGAACCACATCACCGCGACCGTGCCGAAGCGGCTGTGGAGCCCTGGAGGCGTCACCGCCGTGGGATGGCACCAGATCTGGCTCTGGGCGTTCGCGATCATTCCCGGAACCCTGACCAACCAGCTCTACTACCAGCGCGTGTTCGCCACCAGGAAGGTGTCCGACGCGCGCCGCGGTCTCGGGCTGTCCGGAGTGACGATGCTCGTCAGCGGAGTCTATGCGGGCTGCATCGGCCTGGCGGTGCACTCGATGAACCCCCACCTGTCCAACCAGGAGGACGCCGCGGGGTGGCTGCTCACCCAGCTGCCGTCCTGGATGCTCGTGGTCTTCGCCGCTTTCCTGGTGGCGACGATCGTGGCCACCAGCGGCGCCGCCCTGCAGTCCACCGTGGCCACCCTGATGCGCGACGTCCACCAGACGATCGCCGGAAAGGAGGCGGGCGATCGCCGGACCGTCACGCTCTCCAGACTGATCAGCGTCGCGGTGGCGGTTCTCGCGGCCGTGCTGGCGATCGCGTTCCCGACCGCCCTGGCGTGGCTCGTCGCCTCCTACGCCTACTCGGCGGCCGCGCTCGCCGCGCCGATCTTTCTCGGTTACCTGCTGCACCGCCGCCGACAGCTCAAGCCGGTCGCGGCCATCGGCAGCATGGTCGCCGGCCTGATCGGCTGCGGCGGCGCCCAACTGCTGGGCACAACCGTGCCGTACGCGGTGTACGGCATCGTGGCGTCGGCCGCGGTCCTCCTGCTGCTGACCGCGGCAACGTCCGAGAAGCACGTCCCCACCGTCCCGAGTGAGATTGTGAGCAACGCATGAAGATCGCCGTGATCGGACTCGGCGTTCTGGGCGCCGGAGTCGCCCGCGCCCTGGCCCTGATGGGCGCCGAGGTGACGGTCTTCGAACGTGCCGCAGCAATGGCCGGCACCTCCGGTACGACGTTCGCCTGGACCAACTCGCACAACAAGAACCCACGCTCGTACCACGACCTCAACGTCGCCGGACTGTCCGAACACGCCGCTCTCGCACGGCACCCCGGAGCGGCCCCGACCTGGTACGTGTGCAACGGGAACCTGGAGTGGGCCGAGGATGCGCCGGGTGCCGAACGGCTGACCGCCTCGGTCGCCGAGCTCGTGGACCGCGAGTACCCCGTGCGCTGGATCACTCCGCAGCAGGCTCGCGAATTCGTGCCCGACCTGCGCCTCGCGGCCCACATCGAGCACATCGCGCACTACCCCACCGAAGGTCACGTCTTCCCCGCTCTACTGGTGTCCCGGCTGTGGGGGGAGGCACGGGACCATGGCGCCCGGCTGCGCTGCCCGGCAACAGTGACGGGCCTGTCCGAGACGGCACGCGGTGTGCGCATCGAGTTGTCCGACGGTGTCGCCGAGGCCGACGCGGTCGTGATCGCGGCCGGACGCTGGACCGAGGCGCTGACCGCGTCGACCGGCCACCGCATCCCGATGGCCGACCCCGACGCCGCAGGTACCGCGACGGTGGGGCTGCTCGGCTACACCAACCCGCTCCCGACACGGCTGGACCGCGTGCTGACCACGCCGCGGCTCAATGTCCGCCCGGACGGCGCAGGACGCCTGATCGTGCAGGGCCTGGACCTGGACGCGGATGCCGACCCGGCATCTCCCCCGGCCGTGGACGGCCACCACGCCCGCGAACTGTGCGGTCGCCTCACCGGCCTGCTCGCCGGAACCGAAGGAGCCCGACTTGAGTCGCTGCGCGTCGGCCAGCGGGCGTTGCCCGCCGACGGCCTCACGGTCGCGGGCTTCCTGGGCGACAACGCGCGCATCTACACGGTCGCCACCCACAGCGGCATCACCCTCGGCCCCCTCCTCGGCAGGCTCGCCGCCCAGGAACTGCTCACCGGCGACCCCGAGGACCTCCTGGCGGACTTCCGCCCGGAGCGCCTGATCGGCCGCACCGAACTCCCGACCCTCCGACCGGCCCGCTTCGCCGGACAGCAGTGACCCAACTCCCCGGATGACCCGGTAGTTCTTCGGCTTTGTCGATGTCCTCTGTCGACAACCTCTGTCGACGGCCCGTTCGCCGGTTGCGCGCACCCTGCAGCGGTCCTCGAAGCCCCCGGCCGCCCGCCTCGTGAGCCTTCGCGCAGGCGGGCGACCGTGTCCGCGGTCTCAGCCCTCCAGAGGGCTCAGCCCCCTAGAGGGAAGATGCTTGCAGCAGCCTGATATCAGCCCTGGCAGATATTTCAATCGATGGCGTATCCTGTTGTTGCAGTTGCACCTGGAAGGAGACCCAGGCTCCATGACCGCCACGGACCCCGCGCTCACCGCCCTCGCCAATGGCTGGGCCGCGCTTTCCCTCCTGCACGGCAAGATCGAGGCACACATCGAGCGCGCCCTGCAGTCCAATCACGACCTGAGCGTCCGGGAGTACTCCCTGCTGGACGTACTCAGCCGCCAGCACGACGGCGTAGGCGGGCATCTTCAGATGAAGCAGGTCGCCGACGCGGTCGTCCTCAGCCAGAGCGCCACGACCCGCCTGGTCACCCGCTTGGAGGACCGCGGTCTGCTGTCCCGGTACCTGTGCCCGACCGACCGTCGCGGCATCTACACCGACGTCAGTGAAGCCGGCCTGAAGCTCCTGGAAGAAGCCCGGCCGACCAACGACGCCGCCCTCCGGGAGGCGCTCGACGAAGCCGCCAAGAATCCCGAACTGGCTTCACTGGTCAAGGCAGTGGAGTCGGTGGACGCTCTGCCGCAGCCCCAGTAACCCGTGGCAGCCCTGTCACAGCCAGGGCATCTTCTTCGCGCCGTTTCAACAGGTGGTCGCCGTAAGGGTCGGCCGTGGCGGCGCGGCACCGCGGCGGGCGGCGACGTCCGCCGCCTCACCTCCCCCGCCGACGCGCCACCTCGCGCGAGCCGGGCGTTCCGGCACGCCGCGCCGCTCCAGGTGATCCCGTTCGGCAGTACCCGGCCGCCCGCCCGACGCGTCTTCCCCACCGGCAGTCCGCACGGCGCCCCCTCCCCACTCCGGCAGTCCGCCCGAGTCCCCTCCCACCGGCGGGATGAGCCGGGGCAGCACTCCCCTCCCC